>OMZN01000094.1 GCA_900315555.1 uncultured Eubacteriales bacterium | reverse complement strand
CCTGTTTTTTTGGTCGAAAACTATTGTATCAGAGTATCTCTCTTTTTTTCTTTAATTCTGTAACATATGTCTTACCACATTACATGTTCGCGCGCAGTGTGAATGCAGCCCGTGCGTCTGTCAAAGCGGAAGAGAAAAACAAGCCGATTTAGTTGCGGGTACCATCGCCTTGTACTACAATAAAATATGAAATGTCCTGATGAAAAAAGGCACTATCGAAGGATAGGATGCTTCTGCATAATTATGCATTAACATCTTTATTTTTTCGTTTCCGCTGGTTGACACTGCTATGGTGAAAGCGTAAAATGATCTTTAGGCAGTTTTTGGTAGGAGGCTTGAAAACATCATGAAATATAAGGTTTTTGTAGATGGAGGTCACGGGACGACCGGACTGAAGATCAATGAACGTCTAGCGGAACGTGATGACATCGAAATTATAAATATACAAGAGGAAAAGCGAAAGGATCTGGATGAGCGTCTCAAGATGATACGTCAGGCCGACATCACTTTTCTTTGTCTGCCGGATGCAGCTTCGCGGGAGATCGCAGCGCTGGCGCCCGGGGACAGTAAGATCCTGGACACCAGCACGGCGCACCGCACCGCAGCGGACTGGGTTTATGGTATGCCGGAGATTGCGCCCGGACAGCGGGAAGCGATCGCTTCTGCCAGCAGGGTCGCTGTGCCGGGATGTCATGCCAGCGGGTTCATCTTTGCAGCCGCACCTCTTGTCAGGGAGGGCGTGATCGCCAGCGATTATCCGCTGGTTGCCACCTCGCTCACCGGCTACAGCGGGGGCGGCAAGAAGATGATTCAGGCGCATGAGGATCCTGATCGGCCTTCGTATCTCGGCAGCGGCGGGCAGTATGCTCTTGGACAGCAGCACAAGCATCTGCCGGAGATGATGGCTATGACAGGGCTTTCAGTGGCCCCCGGCTTTCTTCCTATTGTCATCGATCACTACAGCGGCATGGTGGTGACCATCGTGCTGCACCGGGAAGCGATGCAAAAGCCCATGGAGGTGGAAGCACTGCGTGCACTCTATCAGGAGTACTATCAGAATGAGAAGATGATTCACGTGCGTGAGCATGTGCCGGAGGACGGTTTTATCCATAGCAATGTCCGCGGAGGCTATGACGATATGGAAATCTTTATTTATGGCAATGCGGATCGGCTTGTGGTCAGCACGCGTTTCGACAACCTGGGAAAGGGTGCCAGCGGTGCTGCCGTGCAGAATATGAATATTATGCTGGGAATCGAGGAGACCACCGGCCTGAAAGGAGAATTCTAATGGCTAATGAAAGCGGAGGCGTCTGTGCGGCGCGTGGGTTTCGCGCTGCCGGCCTGCACTGCGGAATCCGTGCTGGGAGTGAGGAGACAAAGAAGGACCTTTCCCTGATTGTTTCGGATACGATGTGCAGCGCAGCAGGCGTATATACAACCAACAAGGTGAAGGGTGCGCCGCTTGTAGTTACAGCAAGGCACCTTGCAGATGGAAGGGCGCGTGCGGTCATATGCAACAGCGGCAATGCCAATACCTGTGCCCCGGATGGCGAGGCGCTGGCGCAGGAAACGTGCCGTCTGGCCGGGGAGGCACTGGGTATTGATGCGGATGATGTTCTGGTGGCCAGTACCGGCGTCATCGGTGAAGCCCTTTCCATTGTTCCTTTTGAGAAGGGCATCCCGGCACTTGTTAAGCGGCTTTCCTATGATGGAGGTGCTGAAGCAGCGCAGGGCATCATGACAACAGATACCGTCAGGAAGGAGACGGCAGTGCAGTTCCAGCTTGGCGGCAAAACCTGCACCATCGGCGGCATGGCCAAGGGAAGCGGCATGATCCACCCGAACATGGCGACGATGCTGGCTTTTATTACTACCGATGCCTGCATACATCCTTCCCTGCTGCATAGAATCCTTGCAGAAGATATCAAAGATACCTTTAATCAGCTCAGCGTCGATGGTGACACGTCCACCAACGATATGGTGATTCTCATGGCCAACGGCATGGCGGGCAATGCGGAGGTCACTGATGATGGCGAGGATGCAGAGCAGTTTCGAAAGGCTCTGCATCAGGTGACATCTTATCTTGTGGAGCGGCTGGCGGCGGATGGAGAAGGCGCCGGTAAATTGATCGTCTGCCATGTGGAGGGTGCCGATACAAAGGATGACGCGCGCAGCATATCCCGTTCCGTCGTATCTTCTAATCTTTTTAAGGCTGCTGTCTTCGGGGAAGATGCCAACTGGGGACGTGTCCTTTGTGCCATTGGTTATGCGGATGGCGATTTTTCTACAGAGAACATCGATGTGGTCATGCGCTCGGAAAAGGGAAGCCTTACTGTCTGCCGCGGCAGCAGATATTTTGAACACAGTGAAGAAAAGGCGGCAGAGATTCTCAGTGCCGATGCAATCCACATTGACATCGATATGCACAGCGGGGAAGAGCAGGCAGATGCCTGGGGATGCGATCTGACCTATGATTATGTCAGAATTAATGGAGACTACAGGTCATAAAAGGAGAAACAATGAAAATGGTCGATAATAAGACACTGGATAAGGCAATGGGGAAAGCCGAGGTGCTGATCGAGGCGCTTCCATATATCCAGCGGTTCAACCGCCGCATTATCGTCGTCAAATACGGCGGTGCTGCGATGCTCGATGAGAGCCTGAAGGAAAAAGTCATTGAGGATGTGGTGCTCCTGAAGCTGGTCGGATTCAAGCCTATTATTGTGCACGGCGGTGGAAAGGAAATCAGCCGCTGGGTTGAAAAGATCGGCATGCAGCCGCACTTTGAAAGCGGTCTGCGCGTGACGGATGAGGCGACATTGGAACTGGCGGAGATGGTTTTAGGAAAGGTCAATCAGGATCTTGTTTCTCTGATTGCCAAGCTGGGTGTGGAGCCGGTGGGAATCAGCGGCAAGGACGGCAATCTTCTGACAGCGAAGAAGAAAAAAGCGCCCAACGGCAAGGATATCGGCTATGTGGGTGAGGTTACGCATGTAGATCCCAAGATCCTTTATGACATGCTGGAAAAGGATTTCCTGCCGGTGGTCTTCCCTATCGGCGGTGACGAGGAAGGGCACAGCTATAACATCAATGCTGATGATGCCGCACGTGCCATCGCTGAGGCAGTGGGCGCAGAGAAGCTGGCCTTTTTGTCCGATATCGAAGGATTGTATCTGGACAAAGATGATCCTTCAACTTTGATTTCGGAGATCTATGTGGATGAGGCGCGCGATTTGATTGATCAGGGCGCCGTGCAGGGCGGCATGCTGCCCAAGCTGAAAAACTGTATTGCAGCTATCGAGAACGGCGTTTCCCGTGTTCATATTCTCGATGGAAGGATCCGGCACTGTCTGCTGCTGGAGATCTTTACTGACAAGGGCGTCGGTACGGCTGTACTGGATAATAAGGAGGCAAAATTTTACAATGAATGATATAAAAAAGATAGACGCAGAAAAAATAGCGCATACATACGGCCGTTTCGATCTTGCGCTGAAAGAAGGTCAAGGCGCGATTGCCAAGGACTTTGACGGCAGAGAATATGTTGATTTCACATCCGGTATCGGTGTGACATCTCTTGGCTATTGTGATCCTGACTGGGTGGAAGCAGTATCAAAGCAGGCGGCACGTCTGCAGCATACTTCCAATCTCTTCTATACGGAACCGCAGGTCCGCCTGGCTGAAGCGCTGACCGCACGGACAGGCATGGCGCGTGTTTTCTTTGCCAATTCCGGCGCGGAGGCCAATGAATGTGCTATCAAGACGGCAAGAAAGTATGGCAACACCCGTTCCGGCAATATTGAGCATGAGATTGTGACATTGGAAAATGCCTTCCACGGCCGTACCATGGCGACCATTACCGCCACTGGGCAGAAAGTCTTCCATAAGGATTTTTATCCCTTTGTGGAAGGGTTCTCCTACTGCAAAGCCAACGATAAGGATATGCTGCATGCCCTGGTGACAGATAAAACCTGTGCCATCATGATGGAGCTGGTGCAGGGCGAGGGCGGCGTCCTGGTGATTGATCAGGATTTCGTTAAAGAGGCTGAGACAATCTGCCGGGAAAAGGATATTCTTCTGATTATCGATGAGGTGCAGACCGGCATAGGACGCACCGGCACCTTCTTTGCCTATGAGCAGTATGGTATTCATCCTGATCTTGTAACCTTTGCCAAAGGCATTGGCGGCGGCCTTCCCTTGGGCGGCGTGCTCTTCAACGAAAGAACGAAAGATGTACTCACCTATGGTGATCATGGCACTACGTTCGGCGGTAACCCGGTGGTTTGTGCCGGTGCCAATGTTGTGATGAACAAATTGGATGAAAGCTTTCTGCAGCAGGTGTCTTCGAAGGGTGCGTATCTGCGTGAACAGCTGGCGGCAATCCCGGGTGTTGAGGATATCTCCGGCCTGGGGTTGATGATCGGCTTTCGGGTTGCAGGAAGGGCGTCTGCCGATGTGGTGAAAGACTGCATGAAAAAGGGCCTCATGATGCTGACCGCCAAGGATAAAGTGCGTCTTTTGCCGCCGCTGACGATTACCAAGGAGGAGATGGACCGGGGGCTTGCCGTCCTGCGCAGCGCGCTCGGTTAGCGCTTGACATCTTCTCTTGATGATACTACGCTGAATGAGGAATGCGAAAAGCCCGGAGCGATGCCGGGCTTTCCTGTTGAAGCGGCCGGCAGCCTCCATGCCGGCCTGATGAATAGAACGAGGTAACAGAATATGCCAATTACAGATTTGCTGGAACGTAACAGCAGGAAATACAACCATGATGTGGCGCTTGTGGAGCTGAATCCCATGATTGAAGACGATCGCCGTCTCAACTGGAAGGAATATGACCTGATGCAGGCTACGGATCCCGAGCCCTATCGCAGAGAGATTACCTGGGGCGTTTTCAATGAGAAAGCCAACCGGTTTGCCAATATGCTTTTAGGCCGGGGCATCAAGAGAGGCGACAAGGTCGGTATTCTTTTGATGAACTGTCTGGAGTGGCTTCCCATTTATTTTGGCATTTTAAAAAGCGGTGCGATTGCTGTGCCTCTCAACTTTCGTTATACGGCGGAGGAAATCGACTATTGCGTTGATTTGGCCGATGTGGATGTGCTGGTGTTTGGACCGGAGTTTGTGAGCCGTATTGAGGAAATCCAGGAGAAGATCATTACGAATCGGCTGCTGTTTTATGTTGGTGACGGATGTCCTTCCTTTGCGGAAAGCTACAGCATCGAGGTGGCCAACTACTCGAGTGCCAATCCGGAGATTCCGCTTACCGATGAAGATGAGGCGGCGATTTATTTTTCCTCGGGGACAACCGGTTTCCCCAAGGCCATACTGCACAAACACAGATCTCTGTCCCATGCAGCCAAGGTAGAGCAGAAGCATCACGGGCAGACGAAGGACGATGTGTTCCTTTGTATCCCGCCGCTGTATCACACCGGTGCCAAAATGCACTGGTTCGGCAGCCTCTATTCGGGCGGGAAGGCGGTTCTGCTCAAGGGAACAAAGCCCAAATACATCCTCAATGCCGTCTCGGATGAGCGGTGCACGATTGTCTGGCTGCTGGTTCCCTGGGCGCAGGATATCCTCGATGCGCTGGATCGGGGTGATTTTGACATTCATGATTTCCATCTCGATCAATGGCGGTTGATGCATATCGGGGCGCAGCCGGTGCCCCAGAGCCTTGTCAAGCACTGGCTTGATTATTTCCCGCATCATCAGTATGATACCAACTACGGCCTCTCTGAATCCATCGGGCCGGGCTGTGTTCATCTGGGTGTGGATCATATCGACAAGGTGGGCGCCATTGGCGTTCCGGGCTATGGCTGGAAAGCCAAGATCGTCAGAGAAGATCGGACGGAAGTCGCGCAGGGAGAAGTTGGGGAACTTGCGGTCAAGGGCCCCGGCGTGATGGTATGCTACTATCATAATGAAGAAGCCACCAAAGAGTGCCTCTCTGAAGATGGCTGGCTCTACACCGGCGATATGGCCAAGCAGGATGAGGATGGATTCTATTACCTGGTTGATCGCAAAAAGGATGTTATTATCTCGGGCGGGGAGAATATCTACCCGGTACAGGTAGAGGACTTCATTCACAGGTTCGAGCCGGTTAAGGATGTAGCTGTGATCGGCCTGCCTGATAAGCGCCTCGGAGAGATTGCGACTGCAGTAGTGGAGATCAAGCCGGGGTACAGCTGCTCTGATTATGAGATCAGTGAATTCTGCCGCGAACTGCCCAAGTATAAGCGGCCGCGGAAGTTTATCTTTGCCGAGGTACCAAGAAATGCCACCGGAAAGATCGAAAAACCGAAGCTCAGGGAAATTTACGGTGGCAAGAATCTGGTCGAAGAAGAAAATGAACGCTAGGAAATAAGGGCTAGGAAGAGGTCGTGACGATGTAGGGCTGAAGCGCACCTGCTAAGTTGACAATGGGCATGGTCTGCAGCCATACTTTGCCCGGACCGGTGATGACGGTATTAAACAGTCCTTCACCTCCGGCAACAATGTTGCCCAGGCCTTTGACGGTTTCTACATTTAAGGTGCAGGAAGCTTCCATGGCAGCCAGGTGACCACTGTCGATGATCACTTCCTGGCCGGGTGCCAGTTCCTTTTCAATGAGTCCGCCGTCTACTTCCAGGAAGGTCATGCCGCGCCCTGAGAACTGCTGCAGGATGAAACCTTCACCGCCGAAGATGCCGGCGGAAAGCTTTTTACGAAAGAAGATGTCTACATCGACAGTGGGTTCGCAGGCCAGAAATGAGCCTTTTTGGGCGATGATGGGCGCCCGGGATACATCGATGGACATGATTCGTCCGGGAAAACTCATAGCAAAAGCGATTTCACCGGGCTGATAAGCGGTATAGGTGTTGTAGAAGATGTTTTCACCGGTAAAGGCTTTCTTGAACATCTTTCCCAAACCGCCGGTTTTGGTGGCCATTTCGATGCCCCGATCCATCCAGGCCATACCGCCATGCTGGCATTTCATGCTTTCGCCTTGCTCCAGCTGACAGATGAGAATGCCAAAGGGCGCTTCTTTGATTTCGTATCTCATAGTTTACCTCGCTGTTGATACATTGACTTCTATAATAACGATACTATAGGATGCGGGGACGCGCAATCTGCTTTTTCCATGAAGGCGAAAAGAAGCGACAGAAAGGGGACAGAAAAAAGCGGCTCCATACGGAACCGCTTTTTTCTTAACTGGTCGATTGTATATGACCAATGAATGCTTTAGATCATCTTGTCGACGGAGTCGAGCACCTTGTCCATCTTGGCCATTTCTTCTCTCAGCTGTTCCTCGGTGATGATGAGCGGAGGAGCAACGATCAGAACAGACTCGTGGGAATAGGTGTGGAAACCTTCCTTCTCGAGCATGCCGCAGATCTTCTTCATCGTGCCTTCCGGATCCTTTCCGTAGGGAACGAGAGGTACATGCGGCGCTTTGATCAGCTCAATGCCTGAGAACAGACCGATGTGACGGACTTCACCGACGCACTTATGCTTTTCAACATAACCGTCCTCGATCTCTGCCAGTACTTTGCCGACTTTAGCCACATTCTCTTCGATGTTCTGATCTTTGTATTCCTTCAGTGCGGCGCAGGCTACTGCACAGCCCATCGGATGTGCGGAGTAGGTCATACCGCAGACCAGAGGATGATCGTCGAAGTGATGTGCGATCTTGCCGGTCATGATGACGCCGCCCAGCTGCGTGTAACCGCAGGTAGCACCTTTTGCGAAGGAAACAAGATCCGGCTGGATGTCAAAGTTCTGGAATGCGAAGGGCTTGCCGGTTCTGTAGAAGCCAGCCATAACCTCATCGCAGGCCATCACGATGCCGGTCTCATCGCAGATCTTCCTGACGCCCTGCATGTATTCTTTAGGCGGAATCAGGATACCGTTGGAACCAACGACGGACTCCATAACGATGACAGCGATATTCTCAGCACCTTCGGTGTTGATGACTCTCTTCAGCTGCTCCAGATAGTAGTCGGCGATATCAGCATCGCTGTTGAAGACAACTTCCTTGGGAGCATAGTAGGGATAGGGCCCCTCGAAGTGGGCGTGACCGCTGGGGCCAGGCTGGTTAGCCCATCCTCTGGGCTCGCCGGTCAGGTTGCCAGAGCCGGAGGTGGATCCGTGGTAGCATCTCTGCATGGAGAGCACCTTCCATCTGCCGGTGTACTGCTTTGCGATCTTGATAACGTTTTCGTTAGCTTCTGCGCCGGCGTTGGTGAAGAATACCTTCGCATCGGGCAGTCCGGACAGCTTGGCAACGCCTTCTGCAGCATCGGCTCTTACGTCAACAGCATAGGCCGGTCCGATGAACGGCAGTTTCTCAGCCTGCTCCTTCAGTGCGTTAATCAGCGCCTTGTTGCCATGGCCCAGGTTGGAGTTAACCAGCTGAGAAGACATGTCAGCATGCTTGCCGCCATCCTCATCCCAGTAGTAGATGCCTTCTGCCTTGGTGACGACCAGGGGATCGACATCATTCTGTGCACTCCATGAATGCATATTATATTTCTTATCTTTATCTTTAATTGCAGACATTGTATTCTCCTTACGTAATCCTCATTCGTTCGCTTCTTCCTTTGCTGTGTCATGGAGCCGGCAGGATCCGGCCTATGGCATAGAAGCAGGAGAAAGCAGAAAGCGCGGAGGGAAGAGGTGCTCCCCTCCGCATGCATGCTTATGCGAAATCGGTTAGCTCATCTGTCTTTCGACTTAGGCATCTACCTTTGCTCTTACATCGGCATCGAAGAGGATTTCATCCTTCGGCTGCCAGTTAGGTACTCTTCTGGAGACATAGGTGAAGTTCAGGCAGTCTCTCCAAGTAACGTTGTGGGAAACGCTGTTGCCGCCCCAGGTACCGCATCCAAGGGACATGGTCACAGGGAATCCGCAGACGAAGCCACCGGAGTTGGTGAGGGACTGCGGCTGGTTGACAACAACCTTGGTTACAGGAACCTTGGCTGCCAGCAGGTCAGCGTGCTCCTTGATTGTGGTATGGATACCGCAGCTGTGGCCCTTGCCCATGTAATCGAGGCAGCCCAGAACCTTAGACAGTGCATCGTCCATATCCTTAGCCTTGATGATGCCGGAAACAGGGGAGAGCTTTTCACCGGTGAACGGATGCTCCAGACCGAATCCGCCATTCTCTTCAGCAGCCAGTACCTTGACGCCGGCAGGTGCGTTGATTTCAGCCAGCTTGGCGATGGTCTCGGCAGTCTGTGCTACGATCGCTCTGTTGATGGTGTGGTCGTTCGGGCTGTTGGGCCAGATGGTCTTCTGCAGCTTGGCCTTTTCCTCGGATCCTTCCTTCAGAATGTAACCGCCCTGGGCTTCGAATTCCTTGACGAATTCATCGTAGCAGCTTTCGAAGACAACGATGTTGTTCTCGGTGGAGCAGGAAGTAGCGTTATCGAAGGTCTTGGACTTCATGATGTCAGCGATGGCATCCTTCATGTTTCTGGTGCCGTCGATGACGGATACGCAGTTGCCGACGCCTACGCCGATAGCCGGAGTACCGGAGGAGTAAGCAGCTTTGACCAGGCCGTCACCGCCGGTAGCAACGATGAAGTCAGCCTGTGCCATCAGCTCACCGGAAGTTTCGAAGTTAACCATTTCCGGCTCGATGGTCTGTACCAGGTCAGCGGGGTAGCCCAGCTTGTCGATGATTCTTCTGATCTCCGTGACGATCTCCAGAGCGGTCTTCTTTGCTCTGGGGTGGGGTGCCAGGATGATCGCATTTCTTGTCTTAAGAGCCATCAGAGACTTAACGATCGGGGTGGCCTCACCGTTGGTCACAGGCATGATGCCGCAAATGACGCCCATGGGCTTTGCCCACTCTTCCATCTGGGTGTCTTCGTTCTTGTTCAGCATACCGACGGACTGCTTGCCCTTCATCTGCTTGTAAGAACCCTTAACCTTTGCATAGATCTTGCTCTCTTTATCTGCAGCATTTCCCATGTGACCTTCTTCAACCAGCATCTCTGCATATTTGACAGCCAGTTCTTTCTTGGTCAGTCCATAAGCTACAGCACCGGTCAGAAGCTCGCAGTCTTCCTGCGTGAAGTCTTCTGCGATCGCCTGTGCAGCTCTTGCTTTTTTTACTAAGCTTGCAATGTAATCATGAGCATTCATTGCCATTTCTGTTGACCTCCTTAAATAAGTTATGGAAATAATGAATATCTTTATCGTTGACCTTGCGGTCTGCCTTATATTATTGCAATTTATATGCCAAGTCTGAAATTGCGTTGAAATATTTTTAATTTTTGATGTTATTTTTCAAACAATCAAGTGATTACAAGCTATAGAAAGCAAATGTATACATATAATAGACAGCAAAGTGATGTGCAAGATGGTAATAATCAGAAGACAAGCGTGATTTAAAAATGAATCGTATGATAGTATTATGGTATACAATTGATAAAAAACCTTGAAATCACAAGGAAAAAATCCAATGATTCATTTGTGAATCTGAGATTCACAAATGAATCAAATAAATTTGCCGCATAACTGATCCTATAAAAGTACAGTGCAGTATGATGGGTGGAAAAGTATCGTGCCAACGAAAGAAGAGCATGAACAGCAGGCCGGCCTCTAGCGGGAGGCCGGTTCTGTTCCTTTATGCAGATGAATATGGTATTTGTTCAGCTTGCGCACGATGGTAGGCTGGCTGGTCTGTAGTGCCTGTGCCAGCTGCCTGGTGGTATCGTATTTTTGTGCAGCTTTGGATAGGATTTTCTTTTCAGCCAGGGCCATCTGCTCAGCGAGGGAGCCCCCCCTGGGAATGCTGTCGGCATTTTCAGAGGCTTCCAGGATAAATTCCGGCAGATCGTCCGCATCGATTTCGTCGCTGCCCGTTGTCAGTACCAGACGTTCAACAATGTTCTGCAGCTCGCGAATGTTGCCGGGCCAATTGAAGCCGGCCAGCACTTTCTGAGCAGATGCGGTGATGCTCTTGTTCTCGTGATATTTTTTGTTGTAATGCCGCAGGTTGAGCCGGATTAGATCCGGGATATCCTCCGGACGTTCACGAAGCGAGGGAATCCGAATGGGGACCACGTTGAGACGGTAGTAGAGATCTTCACGAAATCGTCCTTCCTGCACATCTTTTTTCAGATCCCGATTGGTGGCAGAGAGGATCCGGACATTGACCGGAAGTTTTTGCGTGCCGCCGACGCGTATGATGAGGCGTTCCTGGATCACATGCAGCAGCTTGACCTGGAGGGGAAGAGGTAGGTCACCGATCTCGTCCAGGAAGATGGTGCCGCCGTCCGCTGCTTCGAAAAATCCTTTTTTTCCTTCGGAACGCGCGCCGGTGAAGGCGCCTTTCTCGTAGCCGAAGAGTTCCGATTCGATAAGGCTTTCGGGAATGGCCCCGCAGTTGACGGAAATGAAGGGACCATCCTTGCGGTTGCCGATATGATAGAGGTATTCAGCAACCATGCCTTTGCCTACGCCTGATTCTCCGGTGAGCAGAACGGTAGAGTCCACATCGGCAAGACGTCTTGCAAGGCTGAGGACGTTTTTCATCTCAGGCGAGGAAGCTACAATACCGTGCGTGTCGTCACTGTCCTTCTGGTTCGACTTCTCAAAGCTGCTGATCAGTTTATTTTCCATGATGGAAAGCTCACTGATGTCGCGGGACGTGGTGATTACCTTGCTGATGTTGCCCTCGTTGTCCCAGATAGGTGTTCCGGTGGAGAGAAGACGCGTACCGCGATTGTTCTCGTGGATGATCGTGGTCTCACGTTTTTCGCTGAGTACGATGCTGGTAACGGAGGGTCGAAACAGTCCGTCCTTTTCTAATTCCGAGACGTGCTTGCCGCGTATATCGGCAAAATGTACATTATATATATTTTCCCAGGCCTTATTGCACCACAGTGCATGGCCGGTGCTGTCGTCGATGAAGACGGCGTCGCTGATACTGTCGAGAATGGATTCGAACTCCCATTCGTCGAAAAGCCCCTTCATGGATGTGCGTTCTTTTTTTGCAGTGTCTTTCATGGTATGGTTCATAGTATTGTTCAGCATCTTACTCCTGGTGTTGCGTTCCCGGGCAGATAACTGACTTGAAGTGCAGCAGGATACATTGAATCGATTGAATGTATCTAAATTATATCACAGGCGGATCGGGGAAAACAGTAAAACGGGGATGGCTGGATGCTGCATCGAAAGACAGGATGTGTCTGTTTTGGAAGGTACTGCGCAAAAGCATGACGCTTTGCTGATGGAGGATCCCCTTTCCAAAATCGGTGTCTGGTGATAGTATTAGGACTGCAGTGACGAGATGAAAAGGAATCGGACGCAAGGAGAGTTACGACAATGGCACAATTGTTTTTTAAATATTCGACCATGAATGCTGGTAAGTCCACCGAGCTGATCAAGGTAGCTTACAATTATGAGGAACGGGGGAAACGGGTGCTGGTATTTACGCCGTCCATTGACGACCGTGACGGACGAGGCGTGATTTCCAGCCGAATCGGCCTGCAGCGGGAGGCAATTCCGGTGGAAGAGGAAACGAACATTCTGCAGGTGTTTCTCCGGGAAAACGAAAAGCATGAGGTGGACTGTGTGCTCCTGGATGAGGGACAATTTTTGAAAAAGCATCATGTGTTGGAACTGACGGAGATTGTGGACAGCTGCGGTGTGCCGGTCATTGTCTATGGCCTGAAGAATGATTTTCGCAACGAATTGTTTGAAGGATCCTACTATCTGCTGATTTATGCTGATAAGATCGAGGAGATCAAGACCATCTGCTGGTGCGGAAGAAAGGCTACCATGGTGGCCAGGGTCAAAGACGGCCGGATTGTGCGGGAAGGCGATCAGATTATGGTGGGAGGTCTGGATCTCTATGTGCCTCTCTGCCGCAAGCACTATAACGACGGGCGCCTGCAGGAAGAACAGGAAGACTAGCAGGCAATCAAAGGCATCGACAGCCCTGCCGGCTGCCTCTGTGCTGCATCTCGCGGGCGATTCCGTTGAGAATCGTCCTTTTTTTGTAGCTCCAGGGCGGGGCGATCAGCAGCCGGCGGGGAACATCGCCGGTCAGCCGGTGAATGGTGATATCCCAGGGGATGATTTCCAGCAGATCACAGACCAGGCGGATATAGTCATCGGGATCGGCGAAGGGCGTATAGCCGGGGAAGAGAGCTTCCATAGTGCTGCCCTTAATCACATTCAGCAGATGTAGCTTCAGCCCGAAAGCGCCGCTGCTGCAGGCGTAGCGGACGCTTTCTTCCATGTCTTTTTCGGTTTCCCCCGGCAGCCCGAGAATCAGATGCGTTACAAAGGGAATACCGGCCCGGGAGAGCTTTCTGCAGGCTTCATCGTAGACGGCAAGCGGGTAGCACCGGTTGATCCGGTCGCCATGGATGGTTTGCAGCCCCAGTTCAACCCAGAGAAAGGTTTCCCGGTGCAGCCTCTGCAGCAAATCCATGACTTCCTCGCCAAGACAGTCGGGGCGTGTGGCGATGGCCAGGCCGACAATTCTGCCGTCTGGGATAGAGGCTGAAAGTGCACTGCGATATAAGGATTCCAAATAGTCGATCGGTGCATAGGTGCCGGTGTGACTCTGAAAGTAAGCCAAGTAGCTGTGTACTGCAGGCCATTTGTCGTGCAGGAGTGCAATCTGCTGCGGGATGGAGCCGGCCAGCTCCCCGCTGCCGTCGGGGGAGCAGAAGATGCATCCTCCGGTGCCCTTTGTGCCATCGCGGTTGGGGCAGGTGAAACCGCCGTCGAGAGACAGCTTGACCACTTTCTCCTTAAAGCGTTCTTTCAGCCAGGATCCGATCATATTGATTCTCTGCAACTGGTTCATCTGCGATGGTGCCTCCGTTCGTGCTTTGCTGTCAGAGCAGGTGTACAGACAGATTTCTGAACTGCGGTGATAAGGCGCATGGCGCTGCGGCGTTGGGATTCCGGTGCAGATTAGGCTACTGCGTGGCGGTTTCCCAGTAAGTATGGTATAATACAAAACTGAAATTGTAAATGCAGATCCAAAAGGAGGCAGACCATGGCAGTCAAAAAGAGCACGCTGCCGGAGGAATCCTGCTGTGTTCCATCCCGGGGGCATGCGGCGCGGGTGTTGACGATAGATGATCCGGAAAAAAGACAGGTTCGTCCTTCGCTGCTGTTGCACAGCTGCTGTGGTCCATGCAGCACGGCGGTGGTGGAACGGCTGGCGCCGGCGTATGAAATCACGATTTTCTTCTATAATCCTAACATTACGGATGATGAGGAGTACGAAAAGCGCAAAGAGACGCAGCTGCGTTTTCTGACGCGCTACAATGAGGATCCCCGGCAGCCGTACCACATCGGCTTCCTTGAAGGTCCTTATGAGCGGGGGGCGTACTTTCGTCTTTGCCGCGGACTGGAAGAAGAGCCTGAGGGAGGCCGGCGCTGTGAATGCTGCTACCGGATGCGCCTGGAGAAGACGGCGCAGACGGCCAGCCTCAGGGGTTTCGATTTCTTTGCTTCCACGCTTTCAGTTAGTCCGCATAAGGATTACAGCGTGCTCAGCCACATCGGCCGGCTTCTTTCGGCAAAATATGGGGTGTCCTTTCTGGATGAGGATTTCAAAAAGAAGGACGGCTTTAAGAGGAGTGTGGAGATGTCCAAATCCTATGGCCTTTACAGGCAGGATTACTGCGGGTGTGTATTTGCAAATTATCACTTGAAGGAGGATTAGAAATGTCAAAGGTAACGATTCCAGAGGGGTACTCGCCGGTCATCGACTATATGGAGAGTCAGCGGGCCATTAAAAAGATCAAGGATTTTTTCCAGTCGGAGCTGGCGTATGGACTCAATCTGCGCCGCGTTTCGGCACCGCTGTTTGTGACACCCGAAAGCGGTCTGAACGATGATCTCAACGGTGTCGAGCGCCGTGTCGGTTTTACGATCAAGGACATGGGAGAACGGCGTGTCGAGATTGTGCAGTCGCTGGCCAAGTGGAAGCGGATGGCACTGGGAAGATATGGCATCAAGCCGGGCCACGGTATCTATACGGACATGAATGCGAT
>OMZN01000152.1 GCA_900315555.1 uncultured Eubacteriales bacterium | reverse complement strand
TGATACGGGAAAGGACGCGGTGCCTTTATGCCATTGATTATTCCAAACGAGCTGCCTGCGGCGGGCGCACTGCTGCAGGAAAACATATTCACGATGGACGAGGCGGTTGCTGTGAAGCAGGATATCCGTCCGCTGAAGATTGTCGTCGTGAACCTGATGCCGACAAAGATCGCTACGGAGATTCAGCTGGCAAGAGCTTTGTCCAACACCTCGCTGCAGGTGCAGCTGACGCTGGTGACGATGGATTCGCACAAGACGACGCACACTTCCGCAGCGCATATGCATTCGTTTTACAAGACGCTGGATGACATCAAGAAGGAAAAATTCGATGGCATCATTGTGACCGGTGCACCGGTTGAGACCATGCCTTTCGAACAGGTGGACTACTGGAAGGAATTCGTGGATCTGCTCGAATGGGCCAAGCACAATGTCTACAGCAATATGTTCATCTGCTGGGGTGCACAGGCGGCCTTGTATCATTTTTACGGCATCGATAAGCACCTGGCGGATCACAAGATTTTCGGCGTTTTCGAGCAAAAGGTGGTGCGGCCGACCAGTCCGCTGATGCGCGGTTTTGATGAGTATTTCTATGCGCCGCATTCGCGGCATACCGAGGTATACCGCGAGGATATCCTGCAGCATCCGGAACTGCGTATTCTGGCGGAATCGCCGGAGAGCGGCCCGCACATCCTCAGTACGGATAACGGCCGGCAGATCTTCATCATGGGGCATCAGGAGTACGATAAGGATACGCTGGCCAGGGAATACTACAGAGACCTGGATGCGGGGCTCAATCCCAGGATTCCCCTGCACTATTTCGAGGGTGATGACCCGGAAAAGCCGGTGAAATTCCGCTGGCGGGCACACGCCAGTCTGCTTTTCGGCAACTGGCTGAACTATTATGTGTACCAGAATACGCCGTATGATATCGATACCATTCACAATAAATAGGGTGCTGCCTTCACGCAGAGAAGAAGACCGTGCAGCGGTCTTTTTTTCGATGAAAAGAAAGGTATGAGGCTGCTTGCATATAAGGGTGGCTTTTGCCTTGACGTCGCCGGCTTTTGCTTTCCATTCCCCTGCCAAAGCGTTGAAATGCTTGCAAATATAGTATAAAATCTATAAAATGAAGCGAAATCAATTTGCCGCATTTGATACATCAATACAATGCAGTAAAACAATAGAATTTTTATGGTTGGGTTCCAGGAAGGAGACGGATTTATGGCAACATACTTTAATGAACCATCGCGGACATTCAATGAGTACCTTCTGATTCCGGGCTATTCGTCCGCAGAGTGCATGGTCAAAAATGTTTCTCTGCGCACACCGGTAACCAAGTTCAGGAAGGGAGAAGAACCGGATATTTCTATGAACATACCGTTGGTTTCGGCGGTCATGCAGGCGGTATCCGATGATAAGATGGCGGTGGCACTTGCCAGAGAGGGCGGCATCTCCTTTATCTATGGATCACAGCCGATCGAAGACCAGGCGGAGATGATCCGCAAGGTCAAAGACTATAAGGCCGGCTTTGTGCCCAGCGATGCCAACATTCGTCCCGACCAGACCATGGCCGATGTGGTTGCACTGAAGCGGCGTACCGGTCATTCCACCACGGCGGTTACCGATGACGGAACATCTGATGGCAAATTCCTCGGCATCGTCACCAGCAGAGACTACCGTGTCAGCCGCATGGATCCCAGGACACCGGTGTCGGAGTTTATGACGCCGTTTGAGAAGATTACCTATGGCAAAAAGGGTATTACGCTGAAGGAGGCCAACGACATCCTCTGGGATCACAAACTGAATGCCCTGCCGATCATCGATGAGAACCAGCGGCTGGAATACTTCGTCTTTAGAAAGGACTATGATTCCCACAAGGCCAACCCTGCGGAGCTCCTGGACAATGGCAAGCGCTATATGGTTGGCGCCGGCATCAATACGAGAGATTATGCAGAACGTGTTCCCGCATTGATCAATGCAGGTGCAGACGTGCTCTGCATCGACTCTTCGGAGGGTTATTCGGAATGGCAGGCGCGGACGCTGGCTTTCATCCGTGAAAAATACGGTGACAGTGTCAAGGTGGGGGCCGGCAATGTCGTCGATGCCGAAGGCTTCAATTTCCTGGCGGAAGCCGGTGCGGATTTCGTCAAGATCGGGATCGGCGGCGGTTCTATCTGCATCACCAGAGAGCAGAAGGGCATCGGCCGCGGTCAGGCGACGGCTGTGCAGGATGTCGCCAAAGCAAGAAATGCGTACTATGAAAAGACCGGCATCTACATCCCCATCTGTTCCGATGGCGGCATCGTCTATGACTATCACATGACGCTTGCACTGGCGATGGGCGCCGACTTCCTGATGCTGGGCAGATACTTTGCGAGGTTCGATGAAGCACCGGGTGCTCGGCTGAACGTCAACGGCAACTATGTGAAGGAGTATTGGGGCGAGGGATCCAATCGTGCAAGGAACTGGCAGCGCTACGATATGGGCGGCGATCAGAAGCTCTCCTTTGAAGAGGGTGTCGATTCTTATGTCCCCTATGCCGGCAGCCTGGAGGAAAATGTACGCCAGTCTCTGAACAAGGTGAAATCCACCATGTGCAACGTAGGTGCCCTCTCTATCAAGGAATTGCAGGAGAAGGCAAAGATGACGCTGGTGTCTGCCACAAGCATCGTAGAAGGCGGCGCGCATGATGTCATCAAGAAAGATACATCCAATTCGAGCATGCGGTAAATAGAGGCAGACGAGAAGTAGAGGTAGACGAGTGATGGAACAGGAAAAGATACTGGTGCTCGACTTTGGCGGGCAGTACAACCAACTGATTGCAAGGCGCGTCAGGGAACTGCATGTCTATGCCGAGGTGGAGCCCTATACCCTTCCGGTTGATGAGATCAAAAAAAGAGGATACAAGGGCATCATCTTTACCGGCGGGCCCAACAGCGTATATGGGGAAGCGGCGCTGGATTACGATCCGGCTTTGCTGCAGCTGGGCATTCCCATGCTGGGCATATGCTACGGTGCACAGCTGATGGCGCACGGCCTGGGCGGCAAAGTGGCAACGGCGCCGACCAGCGAATACGGACATACGGATGTACAGCGTATCGGTGATTCCAGACTGCTGGACAAGGTGTCAAGTGAGACGGTCGCCTGGATGAGTCATACTGACTATATTGAGGAACCGCCGGCAGGTTTTGTCGTGACGGCCAAGACAGCTGCCTGCCCGGTGGCGGCGATGGAATGTCCGGAAAAAGGGTTCTATGCGACGCAGTTTCACCCGGAGGTCATGCATACCAAGGAAGGCCGCAAAGTCCTGAAGGCCTTTGTCATCGACATCTGCGGCTGCCATGGTGACTGGGAAATGGGGTCGTTCGTGGAGCGGTCGATACGGGAGATTCGTGAGAAGGTCGGTGACGGCAAGGTGCTGTGTGCGCTTTCCGGTGGCGTCGACTCTTCAGTGGCGGCCGTGCTCTTGTCCAAGGCAGTCGGAAAACAGCTGACCTGTGTCTTTGTCGATCAGGGCCTGCTGCGCAAGGATGAAGGTGATCAGGTGGAAGCGGTCTTCGGACCGGACGGCCCCTACGATCTCAACTTCATTCGTGTTAACGTTCAGCAGCGATTCTATGATAAGCTGGCGGGCGTCACCGAGCCGGAAAAAAAGCGCAAGATCATCGGGGAGGAGTTCATCCGTGTTTTCGAAGAGGAAGCGAAAAAGATCGGTGCAGTCGACTTCCTGGTGCAGGGAACGATCTATCCGGATGTTATCGAGAGCGGCTTGGGCGATTCGGCCGTCATTAAATCGCATCACAACGTCGGCGGTCTGCCGGACCACGTCGATTTCAAGGAAATCATTGAGCCACTGCGGATGCTGTTCAAGGACGAGGTCAGGAAAGCCGGCCTTGAGCTCGGTATTCCGGACTATCTGGTCTATCGGCAGCCTTTCCCGGGCCCTGGTCTTGCCATTCGTATCATCGGTGAGGTCAATGAGGAGCGGATCCGGATTGTGCAGGAAGCCGATGCCATCTATCGTGAGGAGATTGAAGCTTACGACGATGGAAAGTTTGCAAAGACGCTGGGGCAGTATTTTGCAGCGCTGACCAATATGCGTTCGGTCGGTGTCATGGGGGATTTCCGTACCTATGATTATGCGGTTGCCCTGCGAGCGGTCGAAACCAGCGACTTCATGACGGCCAGTGCAGCGCAGATTCCCTGGGATCTTCTGATGAAGATCACCAATCGCATCATCAACGAGGTGGATCACGTTAACCGCGTCATGTATGACTGTACTTCCAAGCCCCCCGGGACCATAGAACTTGAATAGAAGCAAGTGGCTTGCCACATCGCTGTTTCTCTTGAAATTCAAGCGACACAGCGATCAGCGAAAAACGCGTGATACTGATTTGATACTATAATTTCATAGCTTTGCCAAAGTGGTGGATACATTGAAAAATCAACGTGTTCACCGTTTTTTTATACCATCGGTCATCTGCGGAGGCAAACATGTCTGCTGAAAGATCCCGACAGTTTTCAGCTGCCGCGATAGTCGTTCCGGCGGAGTATTACTTACAGAGATCATCATTCGCATAATTGCCGTTAAACCGGGTTTCATTTATGATAAAGAAAAAAGGAGGTCAGAGAAATGTTCGGATCCAGATATAAACTAAGCTATGGCGAGAGACGGATTATCGTCCTCTGTCTGATTGAAATGAAAAACAAACTGATCCGGGAAAACCGGTACACCGACGCCATCGACGATCTTCTGGTGAAATTCATGGAATAAGTTCATCCTTTCAGCCGGTGCTGAATACATAACCCTGCACAATCCGGTGCGGGGTTATTTTTTATCCGGCAGAGCCGGAGAAGGGATGAACCATGACTGTGACAAAGGAAACAATGAGAGTTATTGCTATGGGACCGGGAGGAAACGAGTCTCATGAACCGGCGCCCTGCGGAGACTGTCCGCTGGTGGACACACTGGCAAGACGTGCTGCAGAGCATTTCGCAGAGATGACCGAAGATATGGATGAGGATGATGTCATTGAGATCGTGAAAAGACTGGAAAACGAGGCCTTTTCCGGAGAGCCGGAAGCACTGATCACGCTGCTTGGAAGAATATTTCTTCAGAACGGAATGAAGTCTGCTGCGGCGGAGCTGGAAGCATTGAAACATTGTGCCAATGAGATCCCCGATGCCCTGGAGGTGTTTGCGGACGCATTCTTCGATGATGAATATATCGACTGGTACTGCGTGGAAGGCTGGCTTCGCGACATGTTCCCCGGTAAGGATCAGGAACTGCTGAGTTAGGAGGTAGGAAATGGCAAAATGCGAAACCATCGCGATCTGCAACCAGAAAGGAGGCGTCGGAAAAACCACGACAACGCTGAATCTGGGTGTTGGCCTTGCCCGTCAGGGAAAGCGGGTGCTCCTGGTGGATGCGGACCCGCAGGGAGACCTCACCCAGTCTCTGGGATGGAACGGGGACGATCTGGAGAAATCCCTGGGCAGGCTGATGTATCTGGTCACTCGGGACTGCAAACCCATCGTAGAAGAATCGATTCTCCATCACAAGGAAGGTGTGGACCTGCTTCCATCCAATCTGGATCTATCCTCTATGGAAGTCAGTCTGGTGAATGCCATGAGCCGGGAAAAAGTGCTGGATAACCTTCTTCAAGCGGCAAAGAAAAACTACGACTATGTCCTTATCGACTGCATGCCATCCCTTGGCATGATCACCATCAATGCACTGACTGCTGCCGACAAAGTCATCATTCCGGTTCAGGCCCAGTATCTTCCGGCAAAGGGAATGACTCAGCTGATGAAGAGCATCAGCCGCGTTCAGACTCATACCAATCCGGATCTTAAGATTGGCGGCATCGTCATGACACTGGTGGATAGCCGGACCAATCTGGCAAGAGATGTGATCAGCAGCATCCGGACAAGCTACGGGATGGCAGTGCGGATCTTCGATACCCAGATCCCGGTGGCGGTAAAAGCAGCAGAGGCGGCAAAATCCGGACAGAGCATTTTTGACTATGACGGAAACGGAAAGGTGGCGAAAGCCTATGAGAAACTGACGAAGGAGGTGATCCGGGATGGCGAAAGAGAAAAGAGAAGAGATTCCGTTTCCATCGCTCGATGAACTGTTTTCCTCTCAGGAGGAACGGGATGATGCAAAGCTGAAACGGATCTACGAGATCCCGCTGAATGAAATCGATCCTTTTCCGGAGCATCCTTTTAAGGTGCGAGATGACGAGGACATGATGAATCTGGTGGAAAGCGTCCGCATAAACGGCATCATTACTCCTGCTACGGTACGGAAAAAAGAAGACGGGCGGTATGAGCTCCTGTCCGGACACCGGAGGAAAAGAGCCTGTGAACTGGCCGGCCTTTCCTCACTCCGGTGTGAAGTGGTGGAAATGAACCGGGATGAAGCCACAGTATTCATGGTGGAGTCGAACTTTCAGAGAACAACGATTCTTCCAAGCGAAAAGGCGTTCGCATATAAAATGCGTCTGGAAGCTATGAAACATCAAGGGAAACAACTGTATCCAACTTCTACCCCAGTGGGGCAGAAGTTAGGTGGTAAGACTTCAATTGATCAGTTGGGGCAGCAAATAGGCGACAGCAGTAGCCAAATTCAAAGATATATCCGTCTCACGGAACTGATCCCGGAACTGCTGGATCTGGTGGATGAAGGAAAGATCGCGCTGCGGCCTGCCGTGGAACTTTCATATATTCCGAAGAATATTCAGAGGGATATTCTGGACAGCATCGACAGAGAACAGTGCACGCCGACCCATGCCCAGGCGATCCGGATGCGGAAAATGGCAGAGGAAGACAAACTGACGCCGGAGTCCATCGAAGCAATTATGCTGGAAGAGAAACCGAACCAGAAGGAACGGATCGTTTTCCGGGGTGACCGGATCGCGAAGCTGTTCCCGAAGGACCTGCCTCTGTCGAAGCGGGAGGACTTTGTGGCGGCGGCTATGGAGCACTATAACCGCTTCCTGCAGCGAAAAGCAAAGGATCAGGAGCGTTAGGCAGCGGGAGTACGCATGCGGCGTTTCCCCTCCCTGTAACCCTCCTTTTAATTACTGCCAGTTACTGCCCGAAGAGAAAATATCTAAAAGAAGAACGGCAAGCCAACGCGTCTGAGTGACATGCTCAGGCGCTTTTTGCATGCCCTGTCACGACGCTTTAACGTCGATGAAAAAATGGAAAGGAGAAATGGTTTGAACAGAAAATCAAAATTCATGCAGAGACTGAAGCAGCTGATCACCATCGCATTGGCTTCTCTGATGGTGCTGGGATCCGTCCTTCCTGCGATGACGGAAACCGTAAGCGCTTTCAGCGGCAAGGTGGGAAGCTCGTACACCGTCACCGACGGAGGAAGAATCACTTACGGCTCCGGAAACGGCGGCTACAGTAATTCCAGAAAATGCGATCTGGATGACAGTCTGGGAAGCCGGTATTCCTACTGCGTGCAGCCTTCAAAGGCTTCCCCGCCGACCGGAAAAGTGACCGTCGATAAGGTGCTGACAGACGCCGATGACAAAGGCAAATGGAACGCCCTCCGAAACATCGTGTACTATTCCCCGTCGTATCCCGGATACGACAAGAACGTGAAGAACATCAAAAACTCCTACTACACCGGAAACTTCACCAAAGACTGGGCCATCGCTCATCTGGCGCTGTCCTATGTCTATGCCGGCCGCCCTTCCGATATGGCGACCTGGGGCGGAACCAAAGCATCCGATCTGGGAGCCATCTGGACGAAGGCAAAGAAACTGGGAGATGCTTTGTGGACCGCAGACTCTGCAAAGGACGATGCAGTGCCGGAACCGTTCAAGGTCTTCATCAGCTATATGAGCGGCGTGCAGGATATGATCGTCGGATATCTGGAAGACATCAGCGGCGGCTTTCAGGTGCAGAAGATCGACAGCGAGCTGGACGAACAGTATGCCCAGGGAGATGCAGCTCTGGAAGGCGCGGAATTCACCGCGTACAACAATGGAGACCATGCTGTAACGGTTGGCGGAAAGCGGGTCGCTAAGGGTGAAGCAGCCGTAACAGTAAAGACCAACGAAAAAGGCCTGGCGAAAACCTCCGCAAGTGCTCTGCCCTACGGCGATTATCTGGTGAAGGAGACCAAAGCCCCGGCCGGTTATCTTCTGAATGAACAGTGG
>OMZN01000092.1 GCA_900315555.1 uncultured Eubacteriales bacterium | reverse complement strand
GCATAAGAATACCGCCAGCCGATTGCTCGACTGGCGGCGCGAAACTTTTTAATTATTCACTGTCCTCTTGACGGGTAGCACACCATCTCAAGGAGAGGGAGCCAGTTATTCTTTTTTGCCGGCTATGCCGCCTGCAAACGTTCGCATCCATGAACTGCCAGACATCCTGTCCGAAAAGACATATCGCTATGATCTCTTGCGGGAAAGACGCAGCTGTCCGCAGGCTGCATCGATCTCGCTTCCCAGACGCCTGCGAACCGTAGCCGGAATGCCATGATCCTCAAGGATTTGACAGATTTCCCGTGCACGCGTGCGGCTGCTGCCGGAAAAAGCACTTTCCCGTACTGCATTGAGTGGAATCAGATTGACATGGGCACGCTTGCCGGCAAGCAGCGCAAGCAGCCGGGCAATGTCCTCGTCCCTGTCATTAATGCCCTTCATAAGGGCATATTCAAAGGTGATCCTGCGGCCGGTCTGTGCCATGTAATCTTCACAGGCCGCCATCAGTTCCGTAAGCGGATACTTCCGGTTGACGGGCATAAGGCGGCTGCGCAGGGCATCTGTCGGCGCATGCAGTGAAATCGCCAGATTGACCTGCGGGAAATCCCGGACAAACCGATGAATCCCGGGAACAAGGCCGCAGGTCGAAACCGTAATATGGCGCATGCTGATACCAAGGGCATCCTTGGCATGAAGCAGCCGCAGGAAACGGGCCAGTGCATCGTAGTTTTCAAAGGGTTCACCACTGCCCATAACGACAATGTGACCGATGCGCTCACCGGTTTCTCTTTGTGCCGCCAGCACCTGACCGGCCATCTCGCCGGCCGAGAGATTCCGCGCAAGCCCCTCTCTCGTGCTGGCACAGAATGCGCATCCCATCCGGCAGCCCGCCTGCGAGGAAACACAGATTGCATTGCCATAGTGATACTTCATGAAAACGCTCTCAATACAATTGTCATCCTCCAGACGAAAGAGGTATTTTCTGGTGCCGTCAGCTGCACGCTGTACCTGAACAATGTGCGGAACAGCAAGGCGTGCCGTCACAGCGAGCTTCTTCCTCAGATTGACCGGAAGATTTTTCATTTCATCAAATGAACCTGCTCCCTGATAGATCCATCGATACACCTGATCCGCACGGAAGCGTTTTTCTCCAAGGGAGAGAAACCATACCCGCATCTCCTCAAGAGTCATGTCGGACAGGTTCTTTCTGTTCCCAACTGCCTTTTCCTCAGCCATCGCCGGCCGTCTCCTTTGTCATCGTTTTTCCTTCTTTGCAGCCTCTGTATAGCTAATTACATAAGCCTGCAAAGTCTGCGAAGGCATCTCCCCCTCCGCAATCCCCGGATAATACATGGCGACGTACTCCTTGACCGCCCGCTCGGGGCAGCGCCGCAGGGCGCCGGCATCGCTTCCTGCATCGCCCCATTCTTCGCCGGCCTCAAGGCCGTAGGCATGCAGGATCAGGAGAATATCCTCCGGATCAATGCCCTGACGGATGGCGATGGTCATAGGATCCCTTGCCAGCGCAGCGAAAGCGTCAACGATATGGGCATGCTCCCCTTCCGGATAGTGTGCGATTCTCTCCTTTTGCTCCTGCGTGATCCTCATGCTTTCATCCTCATGCCTGTTTTTCGACACCAATGCCGGTCTCATGGCCATTAACCTTGTAGGTTTCCAGGCCTTCACCCGCTATGATCTCATCGGCAAGCGTCTCCTTCATGATATACTCTCTGTGCTTTTCAACAGCAGCCTGCACCTCGGCGTCCGCCTGCAGGAAAATCCGGATCCTGTCCATCATTTCAAAGTCTTTCTGCTTTCTCATCTGCTGAACTTTCGAAACGACCTCGCGCGCCAGTCCTTCATCGATCAGTGCCTGATCCAGCGCCGTATCCAGAATCGTAAAGATGTTGTTTTCCATGGCCACCGCATAGCCCTCCTTGGCGCTGATCCGCACATCGATCAGTTCAGCGGGGATATCCTTCTCCTCGCCGTCAAGCGTGAGAACGATGTGCCCTTCCCTGTCAAGCGTCTCCACAACGGCCTTGGGATCCTCCTGCTGCAATGCCCTGCCAAAGGCCTTGACCTGCTTGCCGAGGACGGGGCCAGCCTTCTTGAAGTCAGGCTTAAGACTATAAAGCATGTACTCAGACAGATCCTTTGCGAAGACCACTTTCTTGATATTCAGCTCCTCCATCATGAGCGGTGCCAGATCACCGATCAATTCCTCATAGCTGCCGTCAATCAGCATTTGAGAGAGCGGCTGACGCACTTTGACCTTTTCCTTTTCCCGGACACCTCTGCCCAAAGTCACGAGACTGCGCACGAGATTCATTCTCTGCTCGGTTCTCGCATCGATCTTGTCTTCGTCAGCCTCGGGGAAGTCCGCCAGGTGTACGGATGTCTCACCCGTCAGGTTGGTGTAAATCTCATCAGAAAGGAAGGGTGCAAACGGTGCCATCACCTTGGCCACGCCCACCAGAATCTCATAGGTCGTGCGATAGACGCTCTTTTTGTCCTCATCCATTCCTTCAGCATAGAAACGTCTGCGTGCCCAGCGAATGTACCAGTTGGAAAGGTCCTCGTCGACGAATTCCTGAATGCAGCGCACGGTTCTCATATGGTCATAGTGATCCATTTCTTCGGTAACCGTCTTGACCATGCCGTTAAAGCGGCTGATGATCCAGCGATCCAGCTCCGGCCGTTTCTCCACCTGCAGCACGCGCGGATCAATGCTGTCCTGGTTGGCATACAGAACGAAGAAATGATAGACATTGCGCAGGGTGCCGAAGAACTTGCTCACCGTCTCCTTGAGGCCCTCCTCATCGAACTTGGTCGGTGACCAGGCCGGCGACGTGTGGAGCATATACCATCTCGGAGCGTCCGCACCGTACTTGTCAAACAGCGCGAAAGGATCCACCGTATTGCCCACATGCTTGCTCATCTTCTTGCCCTCCTTATCGAGGATCAGATCATTAACAAGCACATTCCGGTAAGGGGCCCTGCCCTTGATAAACGTGGAGATGGCCATCAGAGAATAGAACCAGCCCCTCGTCTGATCTATACCTTCACAAATAAAATCCGCCGGGAACATCTCCTCGTCGAACTTGTCTGCATTCTCGAAGGGATAGTGCTGCTGCGCAAACGGCATCGCACCGCTGTCAAACCAGCAGTCCATAACTTCGGGAATTCTTGTCATCGGCTTGCCGCATTCCGGACAGGTAATGTGGACATCGTCCACATAAGGGCGATGCAGCTCGATGGTTTCGTCGATATCTTCAATGGCTTTCTCTGCCAGCTCCGCACGGCTGCCGATGCACTCGGTATGACCGCATTCGCAGCGCCAGATGGGGATCGGGGTGCCCCAGTAACGATTCCTGGAAATTGCCCAGTCCTTGACATCCGCAATCCAGTTGCCAAAGCGCTTTTCACCGATGAAGGACGGATACCAGTTCACGGTATTGTTATTCGCCACCAACTGATCCTTCAGTTTGCTCATCTCGATATACCAGCTGGGCTTTGCATAGTAAACCAGCGGCGTACCGCAGCGCCAGCAGTGAGGATAGTTATGTACCATCTTCTGACGTGCAAACAACTTGCCTTCCGCAGCCAGATACTTGATGATCTCGATATCCAGTCCTTCCTCCATGATGAAGTGCCCCGCCCAGGGCGTCTGGGTGAACTTGCCCTCCTCATCCACGGGGTTGATCACCGGCAGGCCGTACCTGCGCCCGCAGTTGTAGTCGTCTTCACCAAAGGCCGGAGCCGTATGAACGATGCCGGTACCGTCTTCGATGGTGACATAGTCAGCACAGGTAACGAAAAAAGCCTTCTTGTCTGTCGTACAGAATGGCATCAGCTGCTCGTACTCCCTGTACTCCAAATCCTTTCCCTTCATCTGGGCAAGGATCTCATAGTTTCCTTCTCCCAGCACCTTGTCAGCCAGCACTTTGGCGACATAGAAGACATTGCCCTCCTCATCGCCCTTGATCATCCTGGCCTTGATGTAGTCCACGTCCGGGCCGACCGTCAGCGATACATTCGAAGGAAGCGTCCAGGCCGTCGTGGTCCATGCCAGATAATAGGCATCCTCATCTTTAGCCCGGAACTTGACCGTCAGGGTCTGCACCTTGACCTCTTTGTATCCCTGCGCCACTTCATGAGAAGCAAGGCCCGTGCCGCACCGCGGACAGTAGGGAAGAATCTTGTGTCCCTCGTAGATCAGCCCTTCGTCAAAGAACTTCTTCAGAATCCACCAGCCTGTCTCAATATAGTCGTTATCCAGCGTAATATAAGGATGATCCATATCGATAAGATAGCCCATGCGTCTGGACATATCCCGCCACATGCCTTCATAGGTGAAAACCGACTCTCTGCAGCGTTCATTGAAAGCCTTGATGCCATACTTTTCGATATCCTGCTTGCCGTTCATGCCAAGGCTCTTTTCCACCTCGATCTCCACCGGCAGACCGTGGGTGTCCCAGCCCGCCTTGCGGCGCACCTGGTAGCCCTTCATCGTCTTGTACCGAAGCACAGAATCCTTCAGCGTTCTTGCAATAACGTGATGGATGCCCGGCTTGCCGTTGGCCGTCGGCGGGCCTTCATAAAAACGGAAAGCAGGTGCATCGGCACGATTTTCGATACACTTGTTGAGCAGTTCTTCCTTTTCCCATTGCTCCGCCTGTGCGTTCTGCACTTCGGCGATCGGTTTCTTTGATAGATTCTTGAACATGGTTTCTCCTTCAACTATGGATGCCTGCCTTGCGCAGGCAGAGTCCCAAAAATCCCTGATCCAAAGGCAGCTTGCCCAATGAATCAGGGACGATCCTTCTTGACCGCGGTACCACCCTGTCTTGCGGCCTTTACGGCCGCCACTCGTTCCGCCGGGCTCGGGGTTGATGAAGTCCGTCATCGCCCATCATTATCAGTTTCAGCCGCAGCGAGCCATGCTCCACCACGCAGACTGAACATTGTACGCTTTATTATATGAAGACTTATCCCGGTTGTCAATGACCGGGGCAGCCGGGAAATGCCCTGCATCGATTCCCTGAAAAAAGCACCATGTACGGGCAGACTGCAGCCGGCACCTGCTGGCTTCAGGCATCCTGAAACTGCTTCAGAATCACCCGGATCTCATCAAGATCATACGCAAAGCGAATGCCGGCCTGACGCGCCGGCGTAGAAAAGCCCTGACGGATCATCTGCTGCAGCAGGCTCCTAAGGTTGTCATAATATCCATTCAGGTTATATAATATGCAGGGTGCTCTAAGCAGTCCCAGAGCTGTCTGCGACATGATCTCTGCAATCTCTTCCAGTGTACCGGTTCCGCCCGGAAAGGCGATGAAGGCATCCCCCAGGGCAATCATTTTGGCCTTGCGTTCCTGCATATCTTTAGTCACGATCAGCTTCGTCAGCCCTTCGTGCTGCACCGCCTGCTCCATAAAGAGCTGCGGTTCCACGCCGATAGCCTCTCCGCCGGCAGCAAGCACGCTGTCAGCCAGATATCCCATGAGGCCGGCCCGGGAACCTCCATAGACCAGCGTATGACCGTCTTCTCCGATCGATTGACCTAGTTCCTGTACTGCTTCTTTATATAGCGGATCGTGTCCCTCATCCGCAGCCAGATACACTGTGATATTCAAGTTTCTTCTCCTTCTGCTTTTTCTCATGGGGCAGCCGTTATCAGGAGCGCGCAGAGCGGTCTTTCCCCGCCGAAGGGATCTCCTCTGCAATCTCTGCCAGCCTGCGCAGCCGGCTGTTGACGCCCGATTTCTTAAGCGGCGGCGTCAGCATGCTGCCGAGCTCGGCAAGACTTACCTCCGGATGCGCAAGACGCACCTGCGCCACCTGCCGCAGCTTTTCGGGCAGCGATGAAAGTCCCCTCGTCTCCGCAATGCTTCGGATCTGCCGAATCTGCCGCTCAGAGGCTGCAAGAGACTTGTCGATGTTTGCCTGATCGCAGTTGCTCCTGCGGTTGGCCTCATTACGCAGCTCCTTGGTCAGACGTGTCTCCTCATAGGCGAAGTACTGCGTATGAGCACCCATGATCGCAAGGATGTCAAGGATCCGCTCCGCACGCTTCAGGTAAACAAAGTAGCCCTGTTTCCGATGAGAAACCAAAGCATGGATATCGGCAAAGGCATTAAAAAGCCTTCGCAGATCATGTGCCAAGGTCTCCGTACCGGCTTTAATCTCAAAGTGATAGGCCTTTTCCGGATTTGTCATCGTCCCCGCTGCAAGGAAAGCACCGCGCAGATAAGCCTTCCGGCAGCACTTTGTCCGGATCAGCCCGCCATAGATGCCATCGGTAATGTAATTAAACCCTTCTCTTACCATCAGCATACCCGTTTCACGCAGGATCTGCTCGGCAGACTGCTCCGGTTCAATAACCAGGATGAAACGGCGTCTTCCGAGCGTGCCGGAATACTCCACCTCGATCTCTGCATCCACAGAAAAATACTGCTTGATCAGAATCCGGTAATGACGTGCAATCGCATTGTATTCCGTCGTCATAACGATGCGGAAGCGGCCGCCGCCACTCAGACCGACACTGCCGGAGAACCGTATGAAGGCAGCGATCTCTGCCAGCATGCAGCATTTCTTTTCCGGCACAATCCGCGCCAGTTCATTTTTTGTTTCCGATGCAAAGGACATTCCTCATGCTCCCTTCGACGCTGCCAGCCTTCGTTCATCACCCGCAGACAGGCCGCCGCCGTTTAAAGCGGGCCGCTGCCCGCTTTCTCTATTCAATCAGTCATATTATAGCATCTCCATTTGAACCTGCACTACCCCTATGTTAAAATGTGAACGTTATGATGCACAAAATACTACACAAAAGACACATCAGGCACATCAAAAACGAAATGCGCCTGCGCAAGTTCATTCTGATCGCTATCCTCCTCACGGGGCTGGTGTTTATCCTTCTTCAGTTCGAAAGCTTCCTTTCTCCATCGACTTTCATGAATGACACCAAGGTAAAAAAAGTCTCCATAAACGAGGATGATCCGCTGAAGACCGATCCCCAAAAGCTTCGTGCTTTAAGAGACGATATCAAAAAATACGAAATCGGCGAAGTCACAGAAAAGAGCCTTTCCATGCGTGGTACAAAGACGATCACACAGAAATTCACTGCGCGCCACGGCATGATCAAACAGGTTCGCCTGTATTTCCACAATCCGGATAACTACACGGCAAAAGGAAAGGTCTACGTTGCCATCAAAAACTCACACGGCAAAAAAATCGCCTCAGCTTCACTTTCTTCCAGCATGATCGCCAACGACGCAGTCACGGTCTTTGATTTTGTAGAAAACTCCTCTGCACTGAATGCGGATAAAATTGTCAACAAAAAAATCGCTACCTACAAGAGAAACGGTATCCCGCTTGTCAAGGGCCATACCTATACCCTGCAGGTCCGTTCCGATGGCGTCAGCGCGGACAGCCGCTTCGCTCTCTGCCTGTGTGAACAGCACTATGACAAGGCGGGCAGCTGTGTCTATGATGGCAGCACACAGGAAGGCACGCGGATTTTTGGTGCCATCCGCTACCTCAGCATCAACGGCAAGATTCTTTTTCTCTTCATCCTTGCCATCGCCATGGCCATTCTCTTCATCCTTCTGCCGCGTGACAAGATCGGCCAATGGCTCCAGCG
>OMZN01000015.1 GCA_900315555.1 uncultured Eubacteriales bacterium | reverse complement strand
GAGTTCATACATAGAGATCTATAGATCTCATATGCAGATACTTCCGGCGGTGCTTGATCCAGGACTTCTTCATACATAGAGATTAATACTTAGAGATGTAAAGACGTATGCTCATAAACATACTACCGGCGACATACTTCCGGCTGCCATGCTTAAACATTAAGGCTTGATGTAATGATGGCCTTCCTTCAGCAAATATTGGTCACAGCCATCCGGAACGATATAGACAATCTGTCCCCGGTAAGTGTCTCCCGGATAAAAATCATATCCTGCAGGCTGGCTTCCTGTCTCATAGGTCTCGCCGATTCCTTTGTACTCTACACCATGGTAAGTAATGCTGTTCTTCCCTGCTTCATCCGTAATAGAAAAGGACAGCTGTGGTTTTCTTATACCGTATTCTTCTGCCGGGAAGGATGAAGGATAGCGTACACTATAGTCAGCCACTGCATACATCATTCCCTTTCCCGGAGAAGAGGCCAGTGTATTCTCTCCTGCTGAAAGATTGTACTTTTCAATAATTTTCTTTGTCAAATCGGATTTTGTTGTAATCTTCTCGATTTTGTAGCTTACCTGATGTTTCTTTTTGTCCGCTTCTGATCGCACAGATGTTTTGATCGTTTCACCCGGCCTATATGTATTCTTTATCTTCTCGCTGCTGCTCGCTGTGTTTTTTGAGGCTGTACTGCAGCCGCTGTTCCCTGCGTCACATCCAGCTACCATAAATATAAGGCAGAGCGTTAAAAAACACGCGATCACTGCACGGGCAACGCCCTTATGTTTCACGTGAAACCTCCTACAGACTGCGAAGCATTTCAATCAGCCGTTCCATTTCATCTTTGCTGTAGTACTCTATTTCGATTTTGCCTTTTTTTCCGGCATGTTTAAGAGAAACCTTTGTCCCGAGAATTGTTTTTAATTCATCCTCCAGCTGAAGTACATCGGGACTTTTCCTTACTTTACGCGGTTTTGGCGTTCTTCTTGTTCCACCGTTTCTAACCAGTTCCTCCGTCTGCCGCACAGAAAGCCCTTCCCGAACGATACGTCGTGCAGCCTTGCGCTGCACGTCCGCCGTAGGAAGTGAAAGAAGCGCACGTCCGTGCCCGCTGCTGATTTCCCCTGAATCAATCATCTGCTGCACATCTTCAGGAAGATTCAGAAGACGAAGCATATTACTGATATAAGGACGGCTTTTGCCAATACTGCGAGATACCTGCTCCTGCGTCATACCATACGTAGCAAGCATGCTTTTGACGCCCTTGGCTTCCTCGATGGGATTCAAATCCTCGCGCTGCATATTCTCAATGATAGCAAACAAGGCCAGCTCCTGTTCCGTCAAATCTCTGATGATTGACGGGATTTCCTTCATGCCGGCAAGTCTTGCCGCACGCCAGCGACGTTCTCCAGCGACGATTTCATAGCCCTTCTCAATTCTGCGAAGTACAACAGGCTGAATCAAACCGTTTTCCAGGATAGAGTCTGCAAGCTCGTGCAGCTTTTCCTGATCAAAGGTCTTCCTGGGCTGATTCTCATTAGGTTTAATATCATCAAGAGGAATATTTAAGATGCCGTTCTCGTGCTTTGACTCTGATGTCGGCAGTTCCGTATCAATTTCCCCAAACAGAGCATCCAGTCCTCTTCCCAGTCCTTTATTTTTCTTTCCACTCATTGTTCATTCTCCAGACTGAGGAACTCCTCCGCAAATTCCCGGTAAGCCTCAGCGCCGCGGGATCGCGGATCATACTGAAAAATCGGCATGCCATAGCTGGGCGCCTCAGCAAGGCGGACGTTCCTGGGAATGACGGTGGTATAAACTTTATCCTTGAAATATTTCTTTACTTCCTCTACTACTTGAATAGACAAATTTGTTCTTCCGTCAAACATGCTCAGAACGACACCCTGAATCTGAAGATGCGGATTTAAATTTCTCCTGACGATATTGATCGTGTGCATCAGCTGACTCACACCCTCCAGCGCATAGAATTCGCATTGAATCGGAATGAGAACGGAATCGACCGCAGTAAGGGAATTGATCGTCAAAAGTCCAAGTGACGGAGGGCAGTCAATGAAAATATAATCATATTCACCTTTCACGAGATCCAGTGCCTTTTTCAGTCTCTTTTCCCTCTGATCCATCTTGACCAGTTCCACTTCTGCACCTGCAAGCTGCACACTGGCCGGTATGATATACAATCCTTCTGTCGATGTGGGAAGGATAGCGCTATGCACATCAAGGTCTTCCTCGAGAAGCAGCTCATAGGTAGTGTATTCCAAATTCTTCTTGTCAATGCCTAGTCCGCTGGTTGTGTTTCCCTGCGGATCGATATCAAGAACAAGAATTTTCTTTCCCATCATAGCAAGAATCGCTGCAAGATTAATATTGGTCGTCGTTTTGCCGACGCCACCTTTTTGATTGAATATTGCAATGGCCTTTCCCAAAGTGATTCCTCCTCATTCGATGACTCGTGCCCTGCTCATACACTCAACTATTTTATTATAACGTACCAGGCCTGCTTGTCCACAAACAATTTGTCACATATACCGATGTTTCACGTGAAACATTAATGAACATAGGCTAACCGGCAGAGAAAACGCTATAAGCTGCAAAGCAAGAGATTTAAATGCGGCAGATTCAAATATATAAAATTATATATCAAATTACTGAAGGAATCTATGAAGATCAAAACCCAAAGAAAAAATCACAATCAAAAAACAAAGCCAAAATCCAAGGCAAAAATTCTATGACCAATAAAACAACCATTTCATCACGACATTTCCAAAAAGCAAACAGCTGATTCGGCATATAAAGTATATATCACTGCCGCGGAATTGATGTTCAAAAAAAGAACAGAAAGCAATAGGGAAATGCAGAGATCCAGCGAATTACCGATTCAGAGATTAAACAAGCAGGAACTAATCGAGCAAGGAATGCAGCAAGGAGAAACAGCATCACAAAACAGCCGATCACAGGAACGATCAAAATGATTATAGCCGCCATCACACAGCATCACCATCTCATTATCTTTTTTAAGGTACGCAGACTACAGAGGATCCTTTACGATCTTTCGGTTACTGCGCGGATACTGCTTCGGTGTGCTTTTATCCTTACGGATCATTAAAATTTTGCGCCCGTCATTTTCATAAGGAGAAGATACCGAGCAGATATGCTTTGCACCAAGAACCCGGAGAGCACGCGCAGAAGAAGCAAGTTCCTCCGCCGCACTGGATCCTTTATAGGCACAGAACCATCCACCCTTTCGAACCAAAGGAAGACAGTATTCGCTGAGCACCGGAAGAGAAGCCACCGCACGGCTGACACAAAGATCAAACTGACCCCGGTACATCGGCTGGCGGGCAATTTCCTCAGCTCTTCCATGCACCACAACAACATTGTCTATGCCGAGTGCGAGACAGACTTCCTCAATAATGCGCAGACGTTTTTTTAACGCATCCAGCAGCACAACCTGCTTCCTCGGAAAGAGGATCGCAAGAGGAACGCCGGGAAAGCCGCCGCCGGTACCAACATCAATAATGCTGTGCGCAGAAAGAAAAGCCTCATGATCAGCCGGAACGTAAGCATCTATATAGTGCTGACGCAGGAATGCTTCTCTCTCTTTAATCGCCGTAAGATTAACTTTTTCATTCCAGGCAAGTATGTCATCACGATACTGCAGCAGCTTCTCCAGCTTCCACTCAACATCCGGACATAGTTCGCCATCCGGGCCCGCTTCGCCGTCTTTCGTCGCCGGCTTCTCATCAGCAGGCAGCGCATCCGAGGAAATCTCTCTGCCTGCCGGGCCGGCAGAGCCTGCCGCCGTATCACTGCAAAGTGCATCGATTTCCTGTATTCTCTTTCTCAAAAGATGAACAGCAGAATTATCACTCATCCTCTTCTCCTCTCTCTTTCGAGATAGATCAGCAAAACATTGATGTCAGCTGGCGAAACCCCGGAAATTCTTGATGCCTGTCCTACAGACAGAGGCCGAATCCGGTCCAGCTTTTGCTTAGCTTCATTGCGCAGCCCTTCAATGACCATATAATCAATCGAATCAGGAATTTTCTTGTCCTCAAGCCGCTTAAACTTATTGATCTGTGCGATCTGTTTCGAAATATAGCCGGCATACTTGATCTGCACAGCCGTCTGCAGAGCAGCATGACGCGAAATAGGCGGGCGGTCAGGATCGATGGCAGCAAGATTTTCGTAGGTAACTTCCGGGCGCTTGAGCAGCTCAGCCAAACTGGTCTTGCTCTTGATCGGTGAGGTGCCGATAGAACGAAGAAAAGCCTCAGCAGCAGACGGCGCAACATAGGTTGTTTGAAGACGATGCGTCTCCTCCTCCACCTGCATCTGTTTCTGCAGATAGCGCTGATACCTTTCTTCGGTCACCAGTCCCAGGCGGTAGCCCTTCTCTGTCAGCCTGGCATCCGCATTATCCTGACGCAGCATCAGACGATACTCTGCACGACTCGTCATGATACGGTACGGCTCATTGGTTCCCTTCACAACCAGATCATCAATAAGCACACCGATGTACGCCTCGCTGCGATCTAAAACAAACGGATCCTTTCCCTCCACCAAAAGCGCTGCGTTGATACCAGCCATCAGCCCCTGCGCCGCAGCTTCCTCATACCCGGAACTGCCGTTGAACTGTCCGGCACAGAAGAGGTGCTGTATTGTCTTATTCTCCAGAGAAGGCTTAAGATCCAGGGGATCAATACAATCATATTCGATAGCGTAGCCGCTGCGAACCATCCGCATATGCTCGAGTCCGGGAATGGTCTTATAAAAAGCAAGCTGCACATCGATTGGCATGGAAGTGGACATGCCCTGCAGATAGACTTCGTCCGTGCTTTTCCCCTCCGGCTCAACAAAGAGCTGATGCCGCTTTCTATCAGAAAAACGATGTACCTTATCCTCAATAGAAGGACAGTATCTGGGACCAATGCCCTCGATCTGTCCTCCGAAGAGCGCCGAGCGGTCAAAGTTTTCCCGGATAATCCGATGCGTCTCCTCATTGGTATAGGTAAGCCAGCAATCGATCTGATCCACATCCAGATGTTCGTTCATAAAGGAAAAAGGCGTAATAACCTCATCTCCGTGCTGCGGCTCCATCTTGTCATGATCCAGGCTGGATCCGAGCACCCTGGCAGGGGTTCCTGTCTTGAATCGCCGCATGGGAAGGCCCAGCGCACGCAGGTTATCAGCCAGGGAGACAGACGGTGCCAGGCCGTTAGGACCGCTGCTGCAGCTGCTGTCGCCGATAAAAACCCGTCCATGCAGGTAGGTTCCCGTACAAAGAATCACCGTCTTTCCAAGGTAGCAGGCATGCGACGTCATCTCAACGCCGGTGACGCAGCCCTCCTCAACGAGCAGGGAAGCAGCTTCTCCCTGAAAAAGATCAAGATTATCCGTAGATTCCAAGGTACACTTCATTTCTGTATGGTAAAGATGCTTATCCGCCTGGGCACGGAGCGAATGAACCGCCGGTCCCTTGGCGCGATTGAGCATCCGCATCTGAATCATCGTTTTGTCAATATTCAGACCCATCTGCCCGCCCAGCGCATCGATCTCCCGCACCAGATGGCCCTTGCCTGTGCCGCCGATGGAAGGGTTGCAGGGCATCATGGCCACGGAATCAAGATTCATCGCCAAAAGAAGCGTCGAGTGACCCATTCTGGCAGATGCTAAAGCGGCCTCGCAGCCGGCATGCCCTGCCCCCACAACGATCACATCATAGCTGCCCAAGACATATTGTGTATTTTGCTGGTTCATCGATTTTCACCTTCATCATTAACTAGCTACATCGCTGCTTATACGCAGCGGCTTACCCACCGTTACTTACCGAGACAAAATCTGGAGAACACCTCCTGGATGATATCGTCGCTGACGCTTTCTCCAAGGATTTCACCCAGTCTGTCGTAGCCTTCGTGCACATCAATTTCAATCAGCTCAAGCGGTTCCCCGCCCGCTGCAGCATCCATCGCATCAGCCAGCGCATGCGAAGCATCCCGCAGAAGCTGTTCATGACGTGCATTCGTAACGATAGTACTGTCCTGCTGTACTACGCCGCCGCAGTGCACCATGGCAGTCACTTCATTCTCAATGGCATCAATCGACACCTGCTCTTTCATCGACGTACGAAGAATCACCGCATCCGGAAGAAGGCTTCCTATCTCTTCCTCAGACACAATTTTTCCCTCATCCTTTTTGTTGATCAGTACCATCGCTTTGCGTCCGCGGCATCGATCTAAAAGAAAATGGTCCTCTTTGGTCAGAGGTACAGATCCATCCACCATCAAAACAATGAGATCCGACTGATTGAAGCTGTCCTTGCTTCTTTCAATGCCAATTTTCTCGATGGTATCCTCTGTTTCCCGAATGCCGGCAGTATCTGTCAGACGCACCGGGATACCGTGTATGCTGAGACTTTCCTCAATGGTATCCCGGGTGGTACCGGGCACATCGGTAACGATGGCACGGTTTTCTCCCAGTAAAGCATTCATCAGCGAAGACTTGCCCACATTAGGACGACCGATGATAGCAACGCGCAGCCCATCCCGGATAATACGTCCGGTATCCGAAGAAGCAAGCAGGCGGTCGACCGACTTTTTCACATCGTCCAGCTGCGCCTGCATCCGCTCATAGATAATCTCTTCGATATCCTCATCAGGATAATCGATATTCACCGTCATATCTACCAGAAGATCCATCAGATTTTGACGCATCGTGCGAATCTCATCAGAAAGTCTGCCCTGCAGCTGCTCCAGCGCAACGTCAAAGGTAGCATCAGTCTTGGCACGAATTAAATCCATCACCGATTCAGCCTGTGAAAGATCAAGCCGGCCATTAAGAAAAGCACGCTTGGTAAATTCGCCGCGTGCCGCGGGAGAAGCGCCGTACTGATAGCAAAGTGAAAGAATCTTGCGCAGAGAAACCATGCTTCCATGGGAATCAATCTCCACCACATCCTCTCTGGTATACGTATGGGGTGCCTTCATATAAACGGCCATCACTTCATCCACCTTATGCCTGTCGGCAGGATCCATGATCATGCCATAGTACATCATGCGGCTCACAGGCTGAAAAGCAGTGGCATTGTCGCCGCAGTCCGAAGCATGCTCAGCAGAAGAAACACCGGCAGAGGAAACATTTCCTGTCCCCGCCGGCACAAAGATCTTCTGCAGCACATGAAGCGCTTCCGCACCGCTTATCCGAACGATGCCGATACCGCCTTCTCCAAAGGCCGTACTGATGGCGGCGATGGTTTCATTTTCACACATGCCGTGTTCCTTTCTCCTCCAGCTCATCCTTCCAATCTTCCCGGCCTGAACAATGCAAGCAGGCAAAGCAGCCGATTAAAACATCATAAAAACACCATGAAAAAGAAAGCCCGCAGAATAAATCTGCGGGCCATATCTTACTTCAGTTCAATGATCACGCGGCGATAGGGTTCCTCTCCCTCGCTTCTTGTGATCACCCGCTCGTCGTTTTGGAGCTTTGCATGGATGATCATCCTTTCGTAAGGATTCATCGGTTCCAGCCGAACCCTTTTGCCTGTTCTGGCAACCTTGCCCGCCAGACGATCGGCAAGATTTTCCAGGGTTTTCTTTCTCTTGTGCCTGTAGTTTTCCGCATCCAGAACCACACGCATGTAGGAATCCCTGTTTTTGTTAATCACGAGACTGGTCAAATACTGAATGGCATCCAGCGTCTGGCCGCGCTTGCCGATGATGGTTCCGGTGTCCTTGCCGGAAATATCAATATAGATATTCTCATCATTCATTTCCGCTTTAAAAGAAAGATGAAGGCCCATTTTTTCCGTGGTATCCTTCAAAAAGTCGATGGCCTCATGCTCATCTACCGGCTGCAGATCCGCAGGCCGGGCCGATGCAGTATCATAGTCACGCTTCGGCTGCGCATTTCTGGGTTTTCTTCCTTTTCTCTTTCTTGAACGATTCTCTCTGGGTTTTTCGGATTCACCGCTTTCCTCAGCAGCACCCGTCTGCACAGAACGGTCTTCCTGTCCGTGAACCACTGCCGGCTTAACCTCCTGCGCTTCCTTCTTCTCCTCTTTGTTTTTCGTTTCCTCAAGGATCTCCGGCTTGATTTCTACCCGTACCTTAGCAAGCTTGGAGCCGAGACCTAAAAATCCTTTCGAAGGTTCCTCCAGTACAGTGACATTGACATCGTCTTTAGAAACCTTCAAATCCATCAATGCTAATGCAACCGCCTCATCGATGCTGTTGCCGTATTTTTCAGAGTAGTTCATTTCCTCTTTCTGCCTCCCTTTTTGCTTTCCCCAAGAAGCTTCTTGCGCATTTGATTAGCGCGCAGATTATAGAAAATCTGTATGATCTGACTGAGACACCAGTAAACGGTCAGACCACCGGGGAAGGCACGACCCATCAAAACAATCATGACAGGAAAGATATACTTCATCATCTTCATCATGCCGCCGGTTCCACCTGCATTACCCGCACCTTCGGTGAATTTCTGCGTCATGGAATAGGATATAAAAGTGGCAATACCTGCCAGAATAGGAAGTACCCATTTGTCCGGCTGGCTGAGATCGTTCATCCACAGAAATGACTGATGGATCGCGAAAAGCATATTATCATTGCTGGTATCAATGTAAAGCAGGGGGTTTCTCAGCAGCGCAAAGAGACCGAACAGAATAGGCATCTGAATCAGAAGCGGCAGACAGCCTGCTGCAGGACTGATTCCCTCTTCCTTGTACAGCTCAGCCATCTTGACATTGAGGGTTTCCTTGTCATTGGCATATTTCTGCTGCAGCGCCTTCATTTTCGGCTGCACCTTCGACATGCCGGCTGTCGATTTCATCTGTTTCATATACAGAGGATACAGACAAACTTTGACAATAATCGTAAAGATGACAATGGCAAGACCATAAACACCGGTCCAGTTATAAAGAAGATTGAGGAGCATGCCAAGAGGTTTGGCAATAACTCCAATGATCGTATTCATATAATTAAGCTATTCCTCCACTATTTCAAAGGATCATAACCGCCGGGATGAAAGGGATGGCAGCGCAGGATCCTTTTGATTCCTAGCCAGCTTCCCTTGAAAAATCCATATTTTTCAAGGGCCTGAATGAAGTATGTAGAGCAGGTTGGAATATAGCGGCAGGTAGGCGGAAACAGGGGAGAAATGAATTTCTGATAAAATCTGATCAGTTTGATCATAATGTTTTTCATTTTCCATGCGCCTCAAATCTCAATTTGCTGTGCCTTACCGCAACAGAAACCGATTTTTTCACCTCGCCGCATTTCCTTCCCACAATCGTATTTCTTGCAATGAAAACAATGTCATATCCTTGCTCCCTAAAGGCGCCCAGGGATCTGACACTCTCCTTCATCAGCCGTCGTGCCCGATTGCGGGCCACCGCATTGCCGACTTTCTTACTGGCAAGGAAGGCGAGTCTGTTATAATCCAAGCCGTTCTTTTTGTAAAAAAGAACAACGTAACGACTACCCGCTGATTTTCCATGCTTATACACGGCAGAAAAATTTCTTTCGCCGCGCAGTACATTCTTTCTTAACATACTTATTCAGAAATAAGCAGCGAAAAGACCTGTCCGAAGATCTCTACCCGAGATCTTTAAGCAGACAAGCTTTTCCTTCCTCTTGCTCTTCTTCTTGCAATGATCTTTCTGCCGCTCTTGGTCTTCATTCTCTGTCTGAAGCCGTGCACCTTTTTTCTCTGCCGCTTCTTAGGCTGATAGGTCATTTTCATAATAATACCTCCGATTCATTAATCATTAAAAATCCACGGATCTAAATTCCAATCCGCATACACATATTTAGAAATTATATCCACTTACCATATTCTTGTCAATTCCACAGTGTTAATCTTCATATCCGATTGATTTCTCTCTTTCTGCTCTGGCAGCAGACAAAATTTGGTGAAAATATTATTTTCGACTGCCCTTCTGCATCAAAATATGGTGGTGCTGTTTATTTTGTTAACTGTTTTATCCACAACTTGTGGATAAAATCCACTTTTTCCCCCGTTTTTGCAATCCGCTTTTCCGGTTGCTTGTGGATAACATATTGAGTATTATTAATGATAAAGGACGAAAAGAAAAGGATGGAGTAGTTAATGAACATACAGGAAAATTGGGAAAGAACACTGGAATCACTGCAAAATGACCTTTCTCCAACTGTTTTTGAGGCATGGTTTGAGAATCTGAAGCTCATTTCGTCGGATGAAGCCAGCGGCATACTATATATTGGTACTGACGTTCCCTTTATTTTGGACACCATTAACAACCGCTACCTTTCCCTTCTGCAGGGAGCTGTGAAATATATCTTTGAAAAAGATTATAAAGTTGTGATGAAGCTCATCGAAGAAGAGGAACCGGAAGCACCAAGCGGCAGCGGCAGCATGGCGCCCGTGCATGAGGAACCCGATGAGGAATTCTACTTGAATCCAAGATTCAGCTTCGATTCCTTTGTCGTAGGAAAAAATAATGAATTTGCTTACTCTGCTGCCCTTGCCGTCGCAGAAAATCCGGCAAAAAAATATAATCCCCTTTTCCTTTACGGCGGCAGCGGTCTGGGGAAAACGCATCTGATGCACGCCATCGGCCACTACATTCTCAAGAACTTCGACAACAAAAGGGTACTCTATGTCTCCTCCGAAATGTTCACCAACGAACTGATCAACGCGATCCGGGATAAAGACACTGATTCCTTCAAAAGAAAATACAGAGATATCGACGTATTGCTTATTGACGATATTCAATTTATTGAAGGAAAAGAGCGTACACAAGAGGAATTCTTCCACACATTCAACGCCCTTTACGACCGAAACAGCCAAATCGTCATCAGCAGCGATCGTTCTCCGCAGAAACTGACCAGTCTGGACAGCCGTCTGACATCACGCTTCCTATGGAGTGTATCAGCGGACATTCAGCCGCCTGACTATGAAACACGCGTTGCTATCCTGATGAATAAAGCAGCGAGCGAAAATATAGAAATCAGCGATGATATCAAAGATGTCATCCAGCTGATCGCCTCCAAGATCAAGATCAATGTCAGAGTTTTAGAGGGCGCCTTTACAAGGGTTATCAGTTTTTCCACGCTTCTGAATAAACCCATCAACACGCATCTTGCAAGAGAAGTCCTTACCGACATGCTTTCGCAGAGTGAGATGAAGGTCACAGTGGATCTCATCAAAAAGGTGGTCGCAAAATATTATGACATCACAGTGAAAGATATCGACTCCGCCAAACGTAACAGAATCTATTCCCATCCGCGGCAGATCGCCATGTATTTATCCAAAGAGATGACAGATCGGTCTCTTCCGAAGATCGGTGAATCTTTCGGCGGCAAGGACCATACCACCGTCCTGCATGCCTGCAAGAAGATCACCAAAGAGATGGAAGAAGATCAGGAGATGCAGGAGACCATTGAAGAATTGATGAAAATCATTAATGAAAGCTGACTTATCCACAAGAACTGTTGATAAACAATCCCGTTTTATCAACAATTAATACACAGGGAAGATTATTGAAATTACAACGGTCGTAGAGGTTTTCCACAATTTTCACATCCCCTATTACTATAATTACTACCAAATAAATATATACACAGGGAATAAAATCAGTGAAGACAGACAGCCTCAATAAAAGAAAGGATTACACAAATGAAATTCACATGCAGTCAAACAGCATTATCCAAAGTGATCAGCACCGTCTCTAAAGCTATCAGCAAACGAACCACGATTCCGGCTCTGGAAGGTATCCTCCTGCAGGCAGGGAATGACAACTCGTTGATGATGACTTCTTCGGACATGGATTTCAGTATCGAAACAAAGATACAAGCCGATGTGGAAGAAGAAGGTCAGATTATTGTCATGGCACGGCTGTTTCAGGAAATTGTCAGAAAGCTTCCCAGCGAGGATATTACTGTAAGCTGCCAGGATGATGAAAAAGTGACCGTCAATACCACGAATTCCCGCTTTGATATCATTGGTCTTTCTGCTGATGAATTTCCCAGTATCGGCCGGCTTGAAAATATCGAAGCAGAGCTTTCTTTCAACAGGCAACTCCTGCGCAGCATGATTGCACGTACCCAGTTTTGTGTCAGCAATGATGAATCCCGCGGCATTATCACGGGCATTTTAATGGAACTGGAAGAAAATGAAATGCACATGGCATCGCTCGACGGATTCCGCATGGCGGTAGCCAGAGAGGAAATGCACAGCGAAAAGCCTCTTTCCATCGTTATCCATGGAAGAATCATGAACGAAATCAGCAAAATTCTTGGAGAAAGCGATGACGAAGATGAAACAGTCCGTCTTTTGCTCGGCGATAAGAAGGCAGCTTTGATCATGGGGGAAACCACGATGATCATGCGCTTGATGGAAGGTAAATTCATTCAGTACAAAGATATCTTAAAGAATGCTGACACGACGGAGGTGATCGTTGACAGAAGAGCACTTTCCGATGCCGTCGAACGCGCTTCTCTGCTTGCCAAGGAAGGCAAGAATAATCTTGTCATTCTGCAGATCGCTGATGATCAGATGATTATTCTTTCCACCTCGGAAAAGGGAAAGGTCAAAGAAGAAATCAATATCGACATGAAAGGCAAAGATCTGGAAATCGGCTTTAACTCCAAGTATCTTCTTGATGTTCTCCATGCCATCGATGATGATGAGGTGATGCTCCGCATGGAAACACCAACATCGTCCTGCATTGTGCGTCCGCTTGAGGGGGATGTTTATGAATATCTGATTCTGCCTGTAAGGATTCCGTCCAACTGATTATGATCATTGATTCGATTCATCTACAAGATTTTCGCAACTTCAAAGATGAAAAGGCTGTATTCTCCCCTGCCCTGAACATCATCATCGGCGAAAATGCACAGGGAAAGACCAACCTGATGGAAGCCATCTATCTCACTTCCTTCGGCAAGTCTTTTCGTACGCGCAACGATCAGGAAATGATACGGTTCGGTGCCGATTTCTGCAGGGTCAGCGCTGCCTTTTCCGAGATGGATGCAGACAAAATCCAGGTGGTCATCGGACGGGACGGAAAGAAAGCTGCGATGATCGACCGCAGGAAGATCGAAAAAACTTCGCAGCTCCTCGGACAGGTTATATGCATCGCCTTTACACCCGAAGATCTGAAGATCGTCAAGGAGGATCCGGCAAGACGCAGAGAATTCATCGATCGCGAACTATCCAGGATCAGCCGTGCCTATCTGGAGGATCTGAAGACGTATCGCAAGGCGCTGCAGCAGCGCAATGCAGCGCTCAAGGAACAGACGTTCCGCGGAAATCAGGATGAAGCACTGGATATCTGGGATGAAATTCTGGCTGCAAGCGGTGCAGAGATCATTGAGAGAAGACGGCGGTTTCTTGCGGAAATTTCGCAGGTAAGCAGCAGAATTCATCGCGGCATCACAAACGGAAGAGAGGAACTGCAGGTTTCCTACAGCTGCAGCATTCCCCTTTCTCTGCAAAAGAAAAAGATACGTGAAACCCTCTATGAAACATTACGCGAAGAACGATCCAAAGACAGGGAAAGAGGATTTACGGGAAAGGGACCTCATAGAGACGATCTGATTCTCTCGATTAATGAAGTGAATGCACGCAAATTCGGCTCGCAGGGACAGCAGCGCACGGCAGCGCTTTCGCTCAAGCTTGCGGAAATTGATATTGTCCGAAAGACCACGGGACAAAATCCTATCCTGCTTCTTGATGATGTACTCTCTGAACTCGATGTGGAACGGCAGCAATACATGATCGAGACATTAAAGGATGTGCAGATGATGATTACCACGACTGAGGTGGGAAGCCAGGTGGAAAAAGAACTGGCTGATGCCGAAAGAATCCGCATTTGCAGGGGCAAAGTAGAAGCATGAACGAGAAAAAAGCTGCAGGATGCAGCGGCAGAATATAAACCATCTGCTCCATTTTGATATTTATATTTGACTTATACGTTTATTTTAAATAGCCTTCCTGCGGCTATTTTCTTGATTTAAAGAGGTTTTTATAAAAAAGAGTGCTTGGAAAACCGGAAAAATGCTGGAATTGAAAAATAAAGCTTCTTAATGTATAATAACTCTTAATGTTGCTTAATATGGTAGAGGTGTAATGGTACATGACGGAAGAAAGAAATACTCAACAATATAACGCGGAACAAATTCAGGTTTTGGAGGGGCTGGAGCCTGTCAGAAAACGTCCGGGCATGTATATCGGATCGACAGGTGAAAAGGGGCTACACCACCTGGTCTATGAAATTGTGGATAATTCGGTGGATGAAGCTTTGGCAGGCTATTGTTCCACGATCCGTGTGACAATTCAAGAGGATAATTCCATCAAAGTTGAAGATGACGGGCGCGGCATGCCTGTGGATGAACATCCCAAGATGAAGCTGCCTGCCGTCGAAGTCATTCATACTGTTCTGCACGCCGGCGGCAAATTCGGCGGCGGAGGATACAAAGTTTCCGGCGGTCTGCACGGGGTTGGCGCTTCCGTGGTCAATGCCCTGTCCACCAGGATGGAGGTAGAAGTTCGAAGGAACGGAAAGCTCTACAGGATTGTTTTTGAAAAGGGCAAGACGGTGGAGCCGCTCAAGGTGATCGGCAGTGCGAAAAATACCGGATCGACAACGGTGTTCTGGCCGGATCCTGATATCTTTGAAGTAACGACGGAATTTGACTATGATACCCTGCAGTACAGACTGCGGGAGATGGCCTTTCTGAATAAAGGGGTTAAAATTATCCTGAAGGATGAACGCGAAGGAAAAAAGAGAGAGGAGACCTTTCATTACGAGGGAGGTATTCGCGAATTCGTTCATTACCTCAATGAAAATAAGGATCCCATTCATCCTGATATTTTTTATTTCGAGATGGAAGGCAAAGACAAGTCCGGAGAAGGTGATATGGAGGTAGAGGTGGCGCTGCAGTATACGAACCGCTACAGCGAGACCATTCTTTCCTATGCCAATAATATCAATACAGTGGACGGCGGCTATCATCTGATCGGTTTCAAGACGGGACTGACCCGCGCCATCAATGACTATGCCAGAAAGAATAATATTCTCAAGGAAAAGGACAATCCCCTTTCCGGTGAGGATATCCGCGAAGGCATTACCGCCATTGTTTCGGTCAAACTGACAAATCCGGAATTTGAAGGACAAACCAAGACGAAGCTTGGCAACAGTGAGATGCGCGGCTTTGTCGAAATCAATACCAACGAGTACCTCACTTACTTCCTGCAGGAAAATCCGGATCAGAGCAAGCGGATCATCGAAAAGTGCCTGCAGGCCTCCCGTGCCAGAGAAGCTGCCAGGAAGGCAAGGGAGATCACCAGGAAAAATACGGTGCTGGACGGTCTTTCGCTTCCGGGCAAGCTGGCTGACTGTTCCGAGAAAGACCCGGCTCTTTCGGAGATCTTCCTGGTAGAGGGTGATTCTGCCGGCGGTTCCGCCAAGCAGGGACGCGACAGGAAACGGCAGGCTGTGCTTCCCTTGCGCGGAAAAATCCTCAATGTAGAGAAGGCAAGGCTGGACCGCATCCTCAATTCCGACGAAATCAAGAATATGATCACCGCTTTTGGATGCGGCATCGGCAAAGATTTTGATATTAGCAAACTGCGTTATCACAAGATCATTATCATGACCGATGCCGATGTAGACGGCGCGCATATCCGCACTCTGCTGCTGACCTTCTTCTACCGCTACATGACGCCTCTTATTGAAGGAGGCTATGTTTATGCGGCGCAGCCTCCCCTTTTCCGTACGAAGAAGGGAAAAAAGGAATATTATACCTACTCGGACAGAGAACAGGAAAAGCTGATGCAGTCGCTGGAGGGCAAGGCCGGCAAAGCGGAGATCCAGCGCTACAAAGGTCTTGGAGAGATGAGTTTCCAGCAGCTGTGGGAAACGACGATGGATTACGACAAGAGAACGCTGGTACAGATTACCGTCGATGATAATGCAGCCGCCGATTCTATTTTCACAACCCTGATGGGAGATAAGGTGCCTCCCAGGAAGCGGTTCATTGAAGAAAATGCCAAGTACGTAAAGAACCTGGATATTTAGCGGCGTGAGGAAGGAAACAGAGAATGACAGATCTTATTGAAGATAAGAATATGATTCAGCATGAGATTCACAGCGAGATGAAGAATTCCTACATCGATTACGCTATGAGTGTCATCGTCGGCCGTGCGCTTCCTGATGTCAGGGATGGTCTCAAGCCGGTACATCGCAGGATTCTTTACGGTATGGGCAACATGGGCGTGACGCCGGACAAGCCTTACAAAAAGTCGGCGCGTATCGTCGGTGATGTCATGGGTAAATACCACCCGCATGGCGACAGCTCCATCTATGATGCGATGGTGCGGCTGGCGCAGGATTTTTCCACTCGCTATGTTCTGGTGGACGGGCACGGCAACTTCGGTTCCGTGGATGGGGACTCGGCAGCGGCCATGCGGTATACTGAGGCCAGAATGACGCCCTTTGCTATGGAAATGCTGCGGGATATTGACAAAGAGACCGTGGATTTCATGCCCAATTTCGATGAAGAAGAGCAGGAACCCGTGGTACTGCCCAGCCGGTTCCCCAATATTCTGGTGAACGGATCCAATGGTATTGCTGTCGGTATGGCAACATCGATTCCTCCGCACAATCTGGGAGAAGCTATCGATGCTTGTGTCAAGCTGATTGAGGATGAGAATGCCACCATAGAAGATCTGCTGAAAATTGTCAAAGGGCCTGACTTTCCCACCGGGGCGATCATCATGGGCAAGAAAGCTATTCAGGATGCCTATCGGACAGGCCAGGGCAAGATTTTAGTGCGGGCCAAAACATCGTTTGAAGAGACCAGGAAGGGAAGAACGCAGATCGTGGTCACGGAGATCCCCTTCCAGGTCAATAAGGCGCGGCTGATTGAAAAGATTGCTCATCTGGTCAAGGACAAGAAGATCAACGGCATTTCCACCATCCGTGATGAATCCAACCGGGAGGGTATGCGTATTGTCATCGAACTGAAGCGGGATGCCAATCCGCAGGTGACTTTGAACCGCCTGTTCAAGCACACCCAGCTGCAGGAAAGCTTCTCAGTGATCATGCTCGCACTGGTGGACGGCCAGCCGAAAATCCTCAACCTGTATGATATGCTGACAGAGTATCTGAAGCATCAGCAGGATGTGGTGACCAGAAGAACCAAGTACGACCTGAAGAAGGCTGAAGCCAGGGCTCACATTCTGGAAGGTCTGCGCATTGCGCTGGATAATATTGACGAAGTTATCAAGACCATTCGGGAAAGTTACAACGATGCCAAGGAAAAGCTGATGGAACGTTTCGGTCTTTCGGAGATCCAGGCGCAGGCCATCCTGGACATGCGGCTTGCCAGACTGCAGGGTTTGGAGCGCGAAAAGATCGAGAACGAGTACCGCGAACTGATGGAAAAGATCGCTTACTACAAGTCCCTTCTTGCCGATGAGAAAAAGCTGATGGGCGTGGTCAGGGACGAAATGCTCGAGATCAAAGCCAAGTGGAACGACAAGCGGCGGACGAAGATCGTGGCCTCGGCGGACGAATTTAACGAGGAAGACTTTATCGAAGAAAAGCAGGTGGCTGTAACGCTGACGCATCTGGGCTATCTCAAGAGAATTCCGGCGGATACCTATAAGACACAGCGGCGCGGCGGCAAGGGCATTACAGGTCTGACCACCAGAGAAAATGACTTTGTAACGGATCTGATTATGACTTCGACGCATGAGTATCTGGTCTTCTTTACCAACTTAGGCAAAGCGTACCGGTGCAAGGCATATGAAATTCCGGAAGCGACCAGGACGGCCAAGGGCACGCCGGCGGTCAATTTCCTCAGTCTTCTGCAGCGTGAGCGAATTACCGCGATGATGCCCATCGGCGCAGCCAGTGACAATAAATATCTGATTGCGGTGACCAAGCATGGTACCATCAAGAAGACACCGCTTTCCGAATTTGACACCAACCGCCGAAGCGGTCTTGTTGCCATCAAGCTTAAAGATGGCGATGAGCTGGTAGGCATCAAGGAAACCACCGGACAGGATAACGTGATCATCGTGACCAAACAAGGCAAGTGCATCACCTTCTCGGAAAATGATGTGCGGCCTATGGGACGAGCTGCCGGCGGTGTCAGAGCCATCAAGCTGGAAGGCGATGACGAGGTGGTGTCCATGAGCCTGGCGCATGCCGATGAGGAGCTGCTTGTGGTAACGCAGAATGGTTATGGCAAGAGAACCTCAGTGCACGAATATAAGATTCAGGCCAGAGGCGGAAAGGGCCTTCTGACATATGACAAAACCAAATTCAAAAAGACAGGCGAGCTGATCGGCGCTATGATCGTGGATGATGATGATGAGGTGATGCTGATCAATTCCAATGGTGTGATCATTCGCATCAAGGCCAGTGATGTATCCCGTCTGGGCCGGGCCACGCAGGGCGTGCGGATCATGAAGGTTGATGAGGGCACCAAGATCATCTCCATGGCGAAGGTGGTCAAGGACGACAATGACGACAGCAAAAAGAACAACTCGCCGCAGGAGGATGATCAGATCAGCATAGATACCGGATCTGAGGAGAATAAATGATGGAAGAAATATTACATATGGAAGTACCGGGTGATCCCGACTACATCGGCATCGTAAAAATGGCGGCCGGTTCAGCAGCCAGTATCAAAGGATTTACCATCGACAAGGTGGAGGATATCCGCATGGCTGTAGGAGAGGCGTGCAAGACAATCACCTGCCATAACTTTATGGAATGGAGCGCAGCATACCGCGTCTCCATGGATATGGATGATGAGACGATGGTCATCAAAGTGGAAGATTCCAAAGAAGGTCATCAGATCGATAAGGATCTGTCCAGAAGACCCTGCCTGGATTGTCCCAAGGAAGGCGATTTGGGCGTGCATATCATCAAGACGGTAACTGACGACATGGAAGTGATCAAGAGCGGCGACGGACTGCGCTGCATCAGAATGGTGTTTAATAAATGACGACAAAAGAGACGTTCCAAAAGTATGCAGAAACCAAAGACATCGAGTTGAGAAACAAGATTGTCGAGGAAAATCTGTATATGGTCGACATCCTGATACGGAAATACCTGGGCAAGGGTGTGGATCGAGACGATCTTTATCAGGTGGGTGCGCTGGCGCTGATCAATGCCGTGGAGAGATTTGACCCCAGCAAAGGTTACGAATTCAGCAGCTTTGCGACACCAACGATCCTGGGTGAGATCAAGAAATACTTCCGTGACAAGGGCTGGAGTCTGAAGGTACCGCGGCGCCTCAAGGAGATTTCCGTTGCTCTTCCCAAGGCCAGAGAAGCGCTGACCGGCAAGCTCGGGAGGGCACCGACGGTGGCAGAAGTTGCGGATTATATGGGAAAGAAAAAAGAAGATATCCTGATGGCTATGGAATCTTCTATGGCTTATGGTGCCTATTCCCTTGATGAAACCTTCAGCGACAGCGGTGATGAGGGAGAAGCAAGCAAATACGAGAAGTTTACGTCCACGGAGGAAGCCGGCTACAGAGGTCTGGAGAACCGGGAAATCATCAACAGTGTTCTCAATCGCTTAAGCGACACCAATAAATATATCTTCCGGGAGCGCTTCATCAAGGAAAAATCCCAGTCTGATATTGCCAACAATCTGGGTGTCTCCCAAATGACGGTTTCCCGGGCAGAGCGCAACATCAAGGAGCAGCTGGCCAAGGAACTGGAGCGCTGACGCTGAGAAGGCGCCGGAAACAGAAGAATGAAAAGTGTTTAAAGTCATTTAAAGATATTTAGCGCAGAACGGCATAATCTTTCCCCTGTCGTAAACATGGAGGCTGCAGCGGCGAAGGCGCTCAATATTCAGATTCATAGCATCCTGAAAAGCCATGGCTGTCAACGTGAAGGATCTGTGGCGCATCCGCCAGACAAATTCATCCAGATCCATGACATCGACGCATGGCTGTGCGCTGTTTTTTCCCATGTGTGATGGTTCTGTCAAAGGTGAGGCAGATCCGATATTATCATGGGGAAGGCTCCAGCGGCTGCCGATGAATTCCCGGTTCTGCGCTGCTGTTGTTCTGCAGGAGGAAGGCGAAGCGGATCGTTTTGTGACAGGCAGCAGATGCCCCTCCCCTCCTTCCATAAAGCTGGCATGAAAGCCGCAGAGAGGATGGTCGCAGCGGGATGGTACAAAGGCATCCAGAGGAATGCCGGCCTGCTGATGAATATCCCGGATCAGCTGATCCAGCGTATAGCGAGGGTACTCTTCATCCCCTACCCTGCCGGGATGCCGTCCGAAGTAAGAAATCGGCTGGAAATGAATCCCCCGCACGACAGGAATATGCTTTACGGCGAAAGCGGTCAGTGCACCGATTTCCCGGTCATTGACACCGGGAACGATGGTGGGTACCAGCGTGACCCCAAGACCTGCACGGCCGCAGTGATCGATGCAGCGCTGTTTGTACTCCAAAAGAAGATCGCCGCGCAGCGATTGATAGATGCTGTCATGCACGCCGTCGAACTGAAGAAAGACGTAATCCAGGCCTGCGTCGGCAAGCTGTTCTGCAAAGGCAGGATCCTCTGCCAGACGAATACCGTTGGTATTGAGCTGCACATAGGCGCAGCCCCTTTTCTTTGCATGTGCGATCAATGCTGGAAGATCCTGGCGCATAGTGGGTTCGCCGCCGGAAAGCTGCAGCGTTGGCCTGCCGCATCGGTGCGTGATATCGTCAATGGCCGTGATAAGGGTTTCCTTTGCCGGATCTGCCGCTGTACTTTCGCCGCCGTGGGCAAAACAGTAGCGGCAGTGAAGATTGCATCGGTTCGTGACTTCCAAAAGAACGCAGCAGCTGTCCTGCTGGTGCGCATTGCAGAGACCGCAGGCAGAAGGACACTGCATTCCTTCATTTTCCTGCATGCTTTCGGCGCCGGCAGTCCATGCGGCAAAATCGACGGCACCATGCCATACCGGTACAGAAAATGCGCCGTGTTCGGGGCATTCTTTGATTAAGTGAATACTACCGTCAGGCTGCTCCTGCAGCAGAGCCGGAAGATTCCGGCCGCAGACAGGACAGACTGAACGTGTTTTTCTCATGATCCGTTTTCCATTCGATTCCACGGTTTTTTTAGATCCTTCCCTCATCACGCAGACCGAAGCATTCTGTATAGAACATAACTACAGAAAGATTATAGGCATCAGAGACCTGTTGAATGGAGGACTGCATGATGGCAGTCAGAAGATCCGGTTCACAGGCTGAAGTGGTATTGATGACCACCGGCAGGTCGATGCAGGGATGATCGATCCGGCTGTCAGTGGAGATGGGCTGATTGACACCGGTCAGGTTGATCATAGCGACCTGACCGTCCTCTGTCTGTCCGAAGATCTTCAGATGCGGCGTGGTTCTCTGATGCTGCTGCAGCTGTGCGGCGACAGCGCGGGCCAGATCCTGCAGGTAGGCATTGGCATCGAAGTCATTGCAGCAGACCTTGCTGTAGTACTGCGCATTGTATTCGCTCAGCTTGCCGAAGGCAGCGTCGAACGCGGGCTGTTCATAGCCGAAATCAGCTTTCTGAAGACGCGCGCCGTGGCTGCTGATGTAATCAATAAGGGCATCCAGGCCAAGCCCCTGCAGAGCAGAAATGGAAAAGACCGGCCGATCAGGATAGGTTCTTTCCAGAAATCCGCGTAGATGCTGTTCCTCTTCCCCATCGATGGTGTCAATTTTGTTGAGGGCGATGATGTCAGCTTCCTTCAGCTGGGCATCCAGCAGTACCTTCATCTCATCAGGCAGCAGTGTATCGGCTTTTTCTCCCATCAGCGTGCGGAGCACTTTAGGTTCGGTGACCACCAGGAAAGGCGCCAGATCAAACTCACCGGGATAAGTTTCTTCCAGCTTTATGTAGACCTGTTCCATCGCACCGACGCCAAAGCCGGGGATATCGGACATGACCAGATCGTTTTCCTCGTCGTTAAAGAGCCGCCGCAGGCGATCCACCAGATCTTCTGTGACGTGACAGATGCATCCGCCGGCGATCTCTGTAGAAGCACAGCCCTGAGAGGCTGAAAAACGATAGTCGACCAGACCTTTGGCGCCAAGATCGTTGGAAATCATAGCGGCTTTGCCGTAGCTGCCGCTGTAGTGCTGCTGCAGTGCCATCATGGTGGTGGTTTTGCCGGATCCCAGAAAGCCGCTGCATACCATGAATTTTTTCATCGCTCTCCCTTTCCCTCTTTAAACCTTTTTTTATTGGTTCTGCCGCATGGCTTTCAGTTCCATCAAACCGCCGCGGACGATGTCATAGACTTTATCGGTCAGCTCTTTGTCTTCTTTTCTCGACAGTCCCTTGGTTTCGATGGCAGGATGCACCATGACATCAATGGGCGCACTGTGAAGGTAGCCGTCCTTTTCCAGTACTTCGTAGGTGCCGTTAATGCTGATGGGTACGATGGGTACGCCAGGTTTGGTGGCCAGCTTCAAAGAGCCTTTTTTAAACTCGTGCATATCACCGCCGCGGGCCCGGGTTCCTTCCGGAAATACCAGGATGGAAAAGCCATGTTCGATGTAATCGATCCCCTTGGCGATGGCCCGCAGGCTGGCGCGGGGATCCTCCCTTTCGATCATGACGCTGCGAATGCGCTGCATCCATGTACCGTAAAGCGGAATTTTCTTCAAAGTATCCTTGGCGATGAAACCGAACTGCACATTGGTCAGTACGGCGCACAATGTGGGAATATCGGCAAATCCCTGATGGTTGCTGACATAGACCAAAGGACCTTCCCCCTTCTTGGGAATATTTTCCCGGCCGTAGACAGACAGGTCAATATGAAAGCTGCGCATCAGGTGATTTCCCCACATGTTTGTGGCCGCCAGGATAGCTTCCTGCTCTCTGGCATCATCACCGGCTGCACGAGCGGCATCAATTTCCTTTTTCAGTTTTCCCAGTTCGGGAAGAGATCCCAGCACCTTAATAATGCCGGGAATGTTTTGTATGATTTTCATTTTCTTCCTTTCTGTTTTTTACATATTGCTCTGTCAGCTGCGCGGCGGTTAAAATCGCCAGTCCGAAAGCGACGCCGGCCAGCCAGCCGCCGAGAACATCGCTGGCATAATGCACACCCAGATAGACTCTGCTGAATCCGATGAGAAAAGGAAGCGCGGCGCACAGCGTCAGCAGTGCATTCTTTCGTGCACCCTGCTCCATTATCTTGTAGAGCAGGATGAAAACTAGCATATAGACTGACATACTGGCAATAGCATGTCCGCTGGGATAGGAAAATCCTCCCTCATCAACAAGATGACTGACGATGGTGGGTCTTGGCCGGGCGATGATTCCCTTGAGCATGATCCGAAAGAGAGTGGTGATGATGGCTGTGATGCTGATGGCCAGTGCATGGCTTTCGCCGGTTTTCCAGTAGACAAGAGAAAGAAGGCAGACGATAACGATGGCTTCCCAGCTGCCGAGATAGGTCACCGCCGTAAAAAGTGTAGTCAGTCCAGGAGTTCTTGCGGAAGCGACGGCAAGGCTGATCTTGTCATCAGCGGTATCGGTCATGCCCCGGCATACCATCCATGTCAGCAGTGTAAAAGCGATGGCTGTCACGATGACAAGTATCCATCGGACAGTATAATTATTTTGTCTTTGGATCATAACGAAAGCTGTTCTCCTGCCGGATTTTTTGTTTAAATGAACCAGTCAGTCTGCCCTTGTACTGCACCGGCGGATCCGGGCAGCTGATTTCAGTATAGCATAAATTTTGTTCTGCTCAAAAAGACTATGCTATAATGGGAAAATACAGATACGACAAAGGACAGGAGGTTCAGAGAATGAAAAAACCGGTATTGCTGGTGATGGCGGCAGGCATGGGCAGCCGCTATGGCGGTCTCAAACAGATGGATCCCATCACGGAGACTGGCGAAATCATTATGGACTTTTCGCTCTACGATGCTATGATGGCCGGCTTTGAGAAAGCGGTCTTCATTATTCGTAAAGAGATAGAAGAAGATATGAAAGAACTGCTGGTGCCGCGGGCGGGCAAATATATGGACATTGAGTTCGTCTGTCAGAGGACGGAGGATATGCCGGGCGTGGATGCGCCGGTGCCTGCTGCGAGAACCAAACCCTGGGGGACGGCGCATGCCATTATGAGTGCCAGGAAGGCTGTGGACAGCAGCTTTGCTGTTATCAATGCAGATGATTATTATGGTCCCAGCGCCTTTAATCTGATCTACGATCAGCTTTCCAAGGCCGAAACCCGGGACGGTGTTTATGATTTTTCCATGGTCAGTTATCTGGTGAAGAACACCCTGACGGAAAATGGTACCGTGGCCCGCGGCCAGTGCTTTGTAGACGACAGCGGTTATCTGACCGATATCGTGGAGCGGCTGCAGATCAAACGGGAGCGCGATGCGATTGTTTATCTGAACGAGGAGGAAAACACCTGGATTCCCATCCCGGAGGATACACCGGTTTCCATGAATCTTTGGGGATATACCAGGGAGATGATGGATGAGCTTGCGGCACGTTTTCCTGTCTTTTATGAGGAAGCGCGCCAGGGTGATCTCAGCAAGGCGGAGTACCAGATTCCCGGCGTAACCGATCAGTTGATCAAAGAAGGCAAAGCATCGGTGAAGGTGCTTTCCTCACCGGACCGCTGGTTCGGCGTCACCTACCGGGAAGATAAAGAGACCGTGACCAATGCGCTGCAGTCGATGAAGGATAAGGGGTTGTATCCGGAAAAACTGTGGAAGTAATAAGAAAAAGCCTTGCAAATTACAGGAAAACAGGTATACTCAAAATGTGCGCACTGCGCACAGGTGTATTTTAATACCCCTTGCGCCGGCAATCAAGCCGTCGCCATCTAGTCCATAGGGAGGTGAAAAAAATGACGAATTATGAGGTAATGTTCATCCTGGATCCTACGCTCGACGAAGAGAAAAAGGAATCTGCTATCGACACAGTCAAAGGCATCATCGAAAGCAACAATGGCACCGTCGGCGAAGCAGACAAATGGGGAAACAGAAAACTGGCGTATCCTATTCAGAAGAAAAACGAAGGCTACTATGTGGTTCTTCCTTTTGAAGCGGAACCTACGCTCCCCAAAGAGCTGGATCGCAGACTTAGAATCTCAGATCTTGTAATGAGACACATTATCGTCAACAAAGACGAGAAATAAGGGGGCCGTTCTTATGAACACTGTACAATTGGTAGGAAGGCTGACAAGAGATCCGGAAGTTCGCTATTCGCAGAATAATATGGCCGTTGCCAGATTTTCCGTTGCCATTGACCGGCCGCCGCGCCAGGATGGTACCAGAGAAGCAGATTTTCCCAATGTTGTCGTTTTCGGACGGCAGGCGGAAAACTGTGAAAGGTATCTGTCCAAGGGACGCATGGTTGCCATCATTGGCCGCCTTCAGACCGGCAGCTATGTCAACAAGAACGGTGACAAGGTCTATACGACGGAAGTGGTTGCCAACCGGGTGGAATTTCTTCCCGGCGGCAGCAATCAGAGCCAGGGCGGCGGCGCTTACGGCGGATCAGGTTACGGCGGCGGACAAGGCGGCGGCTACGGTCAGCAGTCAGGTCAGGCGCCTCACCAGCAGGATGCTCCGCAGGCCGGCCAGTCTTCGCAGCAGCCGTCTCAGACCAGTGATATCCCTCAGGGGTTTGAGGCCATCGAAGACGATGACATCCCCTTTTAACCAGAAAGTCTCTTATTAGAAAGGAGTTCCGACTATGATGAACGGAAGACGCGGCGGATTCAGAAAAAGAAAAGTCTGCCAGTTCTGTGCTGAGAAAACAGCCACGATTGATTATAAAGATGTCGACACGCTGAAAAAGTATGTGACAGAGAGAGGCAAGATTCTCCCCAAGAGAATTACCGGTACCTGCGCCAAGCATCAGAGAGCAGTTACCACTGCCGTCAAGAGAGCAAGAGTGGTCGCCCTGCTGCCCTATGTAGCGGACTAAAAATTACTCAACGATAATTACTCAACACAGAGATAAACTGCACAGAGTAAATAGACGCCTTCCTGATTGCGGGAAGGCGTCTTTATTTTAATTCACAAGCCAAAATTGAATGCATCTTCATGACCTTCTGCCGCAGGCAAAGTCAATCCGGGCAGCCGTCAGGTCGTGTCGCTCGCAAAGTTTCTGCGGATGAAGAGGATTGAAAATACGTTTGAATTTCACACACTCGGCCCG
>OMZN01000091.1 GCA_900315555.1 uncultured Eubacteriales bacterium | reverse complement strand
GCAGCAGCCGCTGGGCGGCAAGGCACAGTTCGGCGGCCAGCGTTTCGGCGAGATGGAAGTATGGGCGCTGGAAGCCTATGGTGCGGCTTATACACTGCAGGAGATTCTGACCGTCAAGTCTGATGATATTGTCGGACGTGTCAAGACCTACGAGTCGATCGTCAAGGGAGAGAATATTCCGGAGCCGGGCATTCCCGAATCCTTCAAGGTATTGATCAAGGAGATGCAGTCTCTTGGTCTGGATATCAAGGTTCTTTCGGAGAACGACGAGGAGATCAAGCTGCGTGAATCCAGCGAGATTGAAGAGCCCACCGATATCCGCGATATCGAAAGGAAGCCGCTTGGCCACGGCGGGTATGAGATCGATTACGATGATCGGATCGATCGGCATGCAGCCGCTTCGCGCAGCCATGAACAGGAAGACAGAGAAGAGGTGACAGAGGCGGCCCCTGCAGAGGCGGACGACACGGTTTCCGAGGATGCTGAGGATACTGTCTTTGAAGATGCGGTCTCCGAGGACACTGTCTCTGACGATGCTGCGGCCGCGGAGGATGAAGCTCCGGAAGACGAGAACTCTGCAGCAGAATCCGGTGATGATGAAGGCGCAGACACAGACGAAGAATAGGGGGACAAATCGTGGAAAAAATCAATGAAAACGGAAACGAACTGAACCATTTCGAGTCTTTAAAGATCGGACTGGCCTCCACCGAAAAGATCCTCAGCTGGTCGCACGGCGAGGTACAGGAACCGGAAACGATCAACTACAGAACGCTGAAGCCGGAACCCAAGGGTCTCTTCTGCGAAGCGATCTTCGGCCCCACCAAAGACTGGGAATGCCACTGCGGTAAATACAAGCGCATTCGCTTTAAGGGCATCGTCTGTGACAAGTGCGGTGTAGAGGTAACCAAGTCCAAGGTGAGACGTGAGCGGATGGGCCACATCAAGCTGGCTGCTCCTGTTTCGCATATCTGGTACTTCAAGGGCATCCCCTCCCGCATGGGCCTGTGCCTTGACATGACGCCGAGAAACCTGGAACGCGTTCTTTACTTTGCGGACTATGTCGTGCTGGAGCCGGGCGATACCGGGCTGGCGTACAAGGATATTATCAGCGAACAGCAGTACAAAGAGCTGAAAGAAGAGTATGGCGACAGCTTCCGTGCAGGCATTGGTGCAGAAGCCGTCAAGGAAATGCTGGAAGCCATTGATCTGGATGAACTTTCCGCTTCTCTCCGCGAGGAGATGAAAAATGCCAGCGGGCAGAAGAAAGTCAAGATCGTGCGGCGGCTGGAGGTTATCGAAGCGCTGCGTATATCCGGCAACCGTCCGGAATGGATGATCATGGAAGTCATCCCGGTCATCCCGCCTGATCTGCGCCCTATGGTGCAGCTGGACGGCGGCAGGTTTGCCACCTCCGACCTCAATGATCTGTACCGCCGTGTCATCAACAGAAACAAGCGGCTGAACCGTCTGCTGGATCTGGGTGCCCCTGACATCATCGTCCGCAACGAGAAGAGAATGCTGCAGGAAGCTGTGGATGCGCTGATCGATAACGGCAGACGCGGCAGACCGGTCACAGGGCCGGGGTCGAGGCCTCTGAAGTCCCTGTCTGATATGCTGAAGGGAAAGCAGGGCCGCTTCCGGCAGAACCTGCTGGGCAAGCGTGTTGACTACTCCGGCCGTTCCGTTATCGTGGTAGGCCCCGAGCTGCGTTTCTGGCAGTGCGGTCTGCCCAAGAAAATGGCCCTGGAGCTCTTCAAGCCCTTCATCATGAAAAAACTGGTGGAGCAGGGACAGGCGCATAATATCAAGAGCGCGAAGAGAATGATCGAGAAGGTCAAGCCGGAGGTCTGGGACGTCCTCGAAGACGTTATCCAGGAGCATCCGGTCATGCTGAACCGTGCACCTACGCTGCACAGGCTGGGCATTCAGGCCTTCGAGCCGGTGCTGGTGGAAGGCAAGGCCATCAAGCTGCATCCGCTGGCATGCACCGCGTTCAATGCTGACTTTGACGGTGACCAGATGGCGGTGCACGTGCCGCTTTCTGTAGAGGCGCAGGCGGAGGCCCGCTTCCTGATGCTTTCGGTCAACAATATTCTGGCCCCGAAGGACGGCTCGCCTATTACCACGCCGACGCAGGATATGATCCTGGGAAGCTACTACCTGACGCATCCGGGCAGTGATGAGAGAAACACGCCGGCCGAGAAGGGCGACGGCAAAATCTTCTCCGACCTGGATGAGATGCTGATGGCCTATCAGGATGGCATTGTCGGCATTCACGCCAGAGTCAAGGTCAGAGTCTATGCCGGTGAGGACGATAAGAGAGGACATCTTGTCGAGTCCACCGTGGGACGGTTCATCTTCAACCAGAATATCCCGCAGGATATCGGCTTTGTGGACAGAGAAAAGGATAAGTACAGCCTGGAAATTGATTTCCTCTGTGACAAGAAGGGCCTTGGCAAGATCATTGACAAATGCTACAAGGCACACGGCAATACACAGACGGTTCTGATGCTGGACGGCATCAAGGACATGGGCTTCCACTATTCCACCAAGGCGGCCATCACCATCGGCATCTCCGACATGGAGATCCCCAAGGAAAAGGACGAGATCCTGGCTGCAGCCGACGAAAAGGTAGCGCAGTGCGAAGAGTACTACGACATGGGACTCTATTCTGACAAAGAGCGCTATGACAAGGTCTGCGAGATCTGGTCGGAGACCACGGAGGAAGTGGCGGATGCTCTGATGAACAGCCTTGATCACATGAATAACCTTTATATCATGGCGAATTCCGGTGCTCGAGGCAGCAAGAAGCAGATTTCTCAGATCGGCGGTATGCGTGGTCTGATGGCGAACGCAACAGGTAAGACGGTAGAGATTCCTATCAAGGCGAACTTCCGTGAAGGCCTTTCAGTACTGGATTACTTCGTTTCCACGAACGGTGCCAGAAAGGGTCTGGCCGATACCGCGCTGCGGACGGCGGACTCCGGCTACCTGACCAGAAGACTGGTTGACGTTTCCCACAACGTCATCGTCCGTGAGCTGGACTGTGGTACGGATGAAGGACTGGAAGTCAAGGCTTTTAAGGACGGCAAGGAGATGATTGAGCCGCTGCACGAGCGGATCGTCGGACGCACTTCGCTGAAGGATATCTGCCATCCTGAAACCGGTGAGCTGATCACGGCAGCCGGCGAAATGATTACGGAAAATCAGGCGCAGCTTATTGAGGATCTGGGTATTGAATCGGTGGCTATCCGTTCGGTGCTGACCTGCCGCAGCAAGGTGGGCGTGTGCGCTAAGTGCTATGGTCTGAACCTGGCGCGGGGCGAACGGGTCAATATCGGCGAGGCCGTCGGCATCACTGCGGCGCAGTCCATCGGCGAACCGGGCACCCAGCTGACCATGCGTACCTTCCATACGGGCGGTGTCGCCGGCGGCGATATCACCCAGGGTCTTCCCAGAGTCGAGGAGCTGTTCGAAGCCAGAAAGCCTAAGGGCCTTGCGGAAATCTGCGAGGAATCCGGCAATGTCATTTCGATCTCGACGGCAGACAAGAAGACGGAGCTGGTGATCCGCAGCGACGATGGCGTCGACAGAACTTACAACGTGCCTTACGGCGCACGGCTGGATGTGGAGGAAGGCCAGCATGTGGATGCCGGTCAGGGCCTGACAAGAGGACCGCTGAATCCGCATGATATCCTGCGGCTGCAGGGTGTGGAAGGTGTCTACCACTATCTGATCAAGGAAGTGCAGAAGGTATACAAGCTGCAGGGTGTAGACATCAACGACAAGCATATTGAAGTGATCATCAGCCAGATGCTGGGCAAGTACAAGATCGAGGATGCCGGTGATACCAACCTGCTTCCCGGCGAGATGTACAGCATTCATGAGATCAATGAAGCCAATGAAGCCGTGGAAGCGGAAGGCAAGGAACCGGCGCAGTATGAACGCATGCTGCTGGGTATCACCAAGGCTTCCCTGGCGACCAACTCCTTCCTGTCGGCTGCGTCCTTCCAGGAGACCACCCGTGTTCTTACCGATGCGGCGATCAAGGGAAAGAACGATACGCTGCAGGGCCTCAAGGAGAATGTCATCATCGGCAAGCTGATTCCGGCCGGCACCGGCATGAAGAGGTACCGCAACATCACAGTGGACTACGGCCCCAATAAGGAATATGTAGAGACTTATTCCCGCGACAACGAATACGAGGATGAGACGGACATGTTCTCGGAGGATCCGGACTACGCT
>OMZN01000085.1 GCA_900315555.1 uncultured Eubacteriales bacterium | reverse complement strand
ATACGATGCGCATGCCATCTTTTATTTCAAATAGCATGCAGCCAGATTTTTCAGCGTTTCGTTGGTCTTAAGACGTGCACTGTTCCTGGTGGTCTTCATTTTCATCTTGTTCTTGTTGGTAATGTACATGGTGTCATGCGATTTCAGAGTATAAGGATCCCACGTGTTGTCATCCGTACTGGGATCGCCTGTCTTGGCGAAGTTGACCCATGCCTCACACATCTGGCCGGCCAGCTTCTTGCTGACAGTACCGCTGAAAATGGTTTCATCGATGTTGTGGAACACATAAGCCAGCTCGGTTGCGTGGCAGGCACCTATGAACGGGAAGTTGTCGGAACGCTTGCCAAAATAGTACATGTAGGTCTTGCCCTTGCCGCCGGTCTTTTTGACACCCTGAATATGCGCCTGTGCGGTCTGCACCGAGGGCTGGGCAAAACCGTCTTCATTAGCCAGCTCTGTCCGCTTCCACATTTGCTCTTCTGTATCACCCTTCAAGTAGTCAAAGTAATCGGCCTTTCCCACTTTCACGGTGTCGAGATATTTGTCAATCTCATCCTTGGCCGCTTTGCGGCTGGAAGCATAGCCGTTCTGATACAGCGCATCGACGGCTTCCTGATACTTGGTGTCGGTGATATTGACTTTATAAGCGAGCACATCCTGTTTGATCTCCTTCTCGCTCATCTCCGACATTTCCTTTTCACCCATTTCATTGATCCAGTAGCGCCACTCGTCAGCATTGGTTCCCACCATGAAGTCCACATCGCTGCCGGCACCGTCGGCCAGTACCTTATACGGATCCTTGGGCAGCACGCTGCCGCCCCGCAGCGGCATGTTGTAGGAATCATTGACGCAGGTCTCTTCACCATTGTCCTGCTTGATGTATGTGGTATAGTACTTGATCAGATCTTTCTCGGCCATAGCCATCAGATCATCCATGTTTTTGGCCCCGCTGGCCTGCATGAACTGTTCTGTCACCGCCCAGTCATCGTAGTCTGCCTGATCGTAGCTAAGGTTTAAAGACCCGCTCTCGGCAATGACCCGCTGAAACAGTCCCTTGGAGCTGGGACTGGCCATCAGCTGGCTCACCAGGGCGCCGCCTGCCGACTCTCCGAAGATGGTGATATTATCCGCATCGCCGCCGAAAGCCTTCGCATTCTGCTTCACCCACCGCAGAGCCTGCTGCAGATCCAGCAGCTGCAAATTGGTGCTGTCCTTAAAGTCGGATGCCTTGTACTTGCTTCCGTCAGGCACCTTGGAAAGATCTGCAAGGCCCATCATTCCCACACGATAGTTGGCCGAGATGACAATGACATCACTGTGTTCATCCACGATATACTGCCCGTTGTACAAGGGATCTGCCGTGCCTCCCCAGGCAAAACCGCCGCCATGAACATAGAACATAATCGGCTTATCGCTGCCTTCAAGATCCTTTGTCCACACATTCAGCGTCAGACAATCTTCGCCAATGCTGTGGGAACTCGCCGGTTCCGAATGCCATTCATATTGTATGGAAGAATGGCCGAATTTGTCCGCTTTCTTGGTGCTGTCGCTTTTGGCGACCGCTTCCGGCGCTTTCCAGCGTCTCTCTCCTGTGGGCTGTTTGGCATAAGGAATACCCTTAAACGATAGCACGCCGGTGTCCTTCTCCTGTTCGCCGACGAACCGGCCATTATAGCAGTCCGCCGTTCTCTCCTCTTCGCTCATACTGCATCCTGAAACACCCACCAGCAGTGCAGCGACCAGCATCGCAGAGCACAGGAATGTCAATAGTTTTTTCTTCATCATCTCTCCTTTCTGCAGCTCACAGCGGCAGCTCGATGTCAGGCTCGGGAAACACACTGCAGGAGCCTGTCTGCTGCCTTTGTTCTAATAGAAAGAATAGGCCGATAATACAGACTGCGTCTATTATCCAGCGGGGTGATTTTCATGATCTGTCCCCTGCGAAGCCGCTTTTTCAGCAGCTGCTTTCAAAATCATGCTGTTATGATGCTGTTTTCAACACGTAGGTATTTTCCCGGATGATACGCTGAATGATCTGCTCTGCCGGCATGATGCTTCTGAGGCAGGCAGGGTTATCCTCTGCGCTGCTGATTAATCTTGCCGGCCAGCTCGATTCTGCTTTTTACCTGTGCCTTCCCGTAGATATTCTGCGTGTGCTTCTTCACCGTATTGCGGGAAATATGAAGCGCTTCCCCAATAGCTGCATTATCCATACCTTGATAAAGCAGGACTGCCACCTCTCGTTCCCGCTGCGTCAACCCCCAGACCGCAGCCATGTACTCCAGCGGATCTTCTTCGGGTTCTCTCTCAAGAAATGCCTGGGTAAAGTCCGTCCGGAATAGATATAGAAAGGTAATCGCAGAAACAGCCAGGATTACCGGCCCGGTGATATCAAAGAACTCTACCTGCCAGAAAGAGATCTGCACACCCGTGTAAAGAGCCCGGTCGATGAACCAGGTCCAGACATCAGCAAAGAGTAGCAGGATTGTAACGCTCAGCGTATACTCTCTCTGCAGACGAGGAATATCCTGCTTCCAGACACAGACTATCTGGCGCAGAAGCAGCATGACCGTCACCGCCGTCACCGCACCTTCCGCCAGGCTCCATGCCCCGCTGCCCATGTGAATGCGATAGTAACTATCCATGACAAACACCGCCGCATCACCAAAGAGGATGCCGCGCAGGCAGAAAATCAAAGCCGCGCCCGGCAGAATCTGTCTTTTTCCCTTTTCTGCCAGCACACCAAGAAGATAATACCAGGCCGCCAGGATCCCGCCGTCCAGCAGATAATCCAGCGCCCGCAGGACAGCCGGCACGCGGTAATTGTGCAGGAAGCTGTCCTGATAATAGAAATAAAAGTACAAAATGCAGAAGGCACACAGCAAACCAGTGAACAACAGCGCCGCCCGGCTGTGGCGTGACCTGGCGGGATCACCCTTTTTGACCAGCAGAAAGATCATCGCCGCGCAGAAAAATACGGCAGCGACAGAAGAAACATAACCTATCAAAACGAGTCCGGTATACATGGTGTCCCCCCGACAGCAGAACGGGCCGTGATGCCTGCCCGTCCGCTTCACATACCTGCCTTCCATTCAACAGATTCTATTGTACAGAAAAGCACGGAGGGAGACAATTGTTACTTGCACGGAAGCCGCGCAGAGAATTTGGCAAAAAAGTATTTTTTCATGTTGCATAACATACCCTATAGGGGTATATTATAGTGCAGAAGATAAGTTTCAACTAACCTAAGTTCCGTCCCTCCCCGGCGGCAGCTTCTTTAAGGAGGTCATTATGAGTGTGAATATTCCCGTCAGTTCTTCCGACATCATTGTTCTGATTGTTTTAATCGCAATCGTTGCCGTTGCCATCCGCGTCTTTGCCAGCTTCTGGTCCAAGCCGAAGACCAAGGTCTCGCAGATCGATCTGGACGGTACGCTGCGTGCCGGTTCCAAAATCCAATTGACCGTGGACGGCATGCAGTGCGGCATGTGTGAAATGCATGTCAAAGATTCCATCCGCAAGGCTGTTCCCAAAGCGAAGAATTTAAAGGCCAGTCACACAACCGGGAAAGCTCGTTTCATCCTTCCCGAAAGCATGACCGGCCGTGAACTGGAAGAAAGGCTTCATGAAACCATCGACCCCAATGGTTATCGCCTCATTGGCATGGAGGCCAAATGACCTGCAGCAAACATATGCTGCCGGCATTGCCGTTTACAAATACTTAGCATGCTCTTTACATTTTCCGGCTGGCTCCGGCAGGCAGAATTTGCTACAATCCTGATAATTCAAGATCAGGAGGTTCATACATATGTACAAAACATTTGTCGTCGGCTATTATCCCAAAGCGAATGACATGGCTGCAGCGCTGGAAAAGAAAGCCAATGAAGTTAAGCAGCAGGGATATAATGTCCTTTCTTTTTCCATCACCAACAGCGGCAAGGCCATCTTGTTAACTGAGATCTTGTTAACTGAGAAAAAAGCAGGCTCTGAGGATTAGGCCCTGAGAATTGATGCCAGAGGGAGCAGCCTTGGCCTCAATCTTCTGCCAAAGAGGCTAAGCGGATAAACAGCAGCGTTTATTTTTTCATACGTGGATGCTACAATGAAAGCATGAAAGAGAAAACATCGAAAAAGCAAGCGCGTCCCCAGATTCTCTTTCTGGGCAACGGCATCAACCTTGCCTATACCTACCGCAGCATTTCCTGGCTTCAGCTGATGCAGGATATCACCATGCGCAGTGATCTCAGCGAAGAGATTTATCGAAGCATGCCCTTCCCGCTTCAGGTGGTTCTTCGGACCGGGGATCAGGTGGATCTTGCCGTGCGCAGCTACAGCCGGGAATTCTACGGCATCCTGGAAGATCCGCAGATGATCGCCATCCTGCAGCGCATTCTCCGCGGCAGCTACGACCATATTCTGACCACCAACTACAGTTACGAACTGGAAGCAGCGGCCATCTACCCGCGTCCCATTACCGATCACTTTCTGAAGCAGCATATGAAACATACCGCGGCAGTCTCCCGGGCGGAAGCAAAATACCTGCTGCATACCTACGAACAGGTCAGCTTTGAAGGCGTGGAAAACAAGATCTGGCATATCCATGGTGAAGCCAGAAAACCGGACAGCATGATCCTGGGGCACTACTATTACGGCAACCTGCTGTACCATATTCAGCAATATCTGGAAAAAAGCCCTCTGGGACGCCTGGCAGAAAATAAGCCAAAGACATCATCTGTCGGAAAACGAACAGCCAGCTGGGTGGATGCTTTCCTAACAGGTGATGTCTATGTGATCGGCTTCGGCTACGACTTTTCCGAGCTGGATCTCTGGTGGCTGCTGAATCGCAAGAAGTTGGAAAAGAATGGATCCCGCCTCTATTTTTACCGGCCCAGCCGCAACACTTTCGACCGGAAACGAGCTATGCTGGACGTCTACCGTGCCAAGACCATTGACCTGGGTTATGCATGTGAGGAAATGGAAACCCGGGCAGATCCGGTGCAGCTTGAAGAAGCCTACAAAGCGTTTTACAGCGACGTCATGGATGATATTGAACGGCGCAGCGGGCGGTCAGCTCTCAATCCTGTCCGGCCAGCCATTCCTCAACAGCCTCATCCCATACCGGCAGCGGTTCGGAACGATCCTTGACCCCCTTGACCAGTACCTTAAGATGCGTGCGCTCGTTGATCGGAATACCATGCGTCTTGTTCCAGATGACAGCATATGCTGCTACCGCAGCCCAGATGATGCAGGCCATCCACAGGACGTCATGCAGTGTGTAAATAGCGTAGATCGCACCGATGATGCCGATGGGCAGCGTGATCCATGCCGCCGGCGCTTTCCATAGCCGCGGATAGTCAGGATATTTTCTGCGCATTACCAGAACATCGATCATGGCGATGATATAGGCACCCAGCCAGGTAATGCAGGCCACATTGATCAGTTTCAGAATGACATCCGAGGATCCGCCGTTGGCCGTTACATAGATCATGATAATCAGAATCAGGCCGGTTGTGAAGATGATGCCAGCCGTGGGCACTTTGCGCCTGGGATGAAGCTTGCCGAAGATCTGCGGCACCAGCCCTTCCTTTGCCATACCGTACAGCATTCTCGGCATGGCGGCAATATAAGCGTTCCCCGTCGTAAACGATGCACAGATCGTGACGATGCCCATAACGATCCCTCCAACCGGACCCATGGTCGCGGTGGCGGCATCCACATGCGGCACAGCGCTCGTGGCCATGACCGACATCGGGGTGAATTTCACGGCACCGAACACAAAGATGATATCGACGATGTAAATACTGATCAAGCCCAAGATCAAACCATAAGGGATATTTTTGTACGGTTTTATGTTCTCCTCCGCCATCGGACATGCAAATTCAAAGCCGATAAAGAACCAGATCGCTGTACCCACGGAATTAAAAACCGTCGGCCATCCTCCTTTCGGAAGAAATGCAGCCTGTGAAGCAATGGGGTGAGCGGACCATCCGAGATGTTGTCCAAGCCCCGCAGTGCCACAGATTGCCAGAATTACATAAATGGCCATCATGATCAGCGTAATGGAAGCCTCTGCGCGTCCGTAGAATTCTACACCAAAGATATTGACAAGCAGAATCAATACCAGCAAAATGATCGAAATCAATGCCTGCGGTACGCCCAGCATACGTTCAAAGGACAAACCGCCCATCACCAGCTGGGTACCTCCATCACAGGCAATCAGAACGACATAGCCGCTGAGCAGTGCGAACGTCCCCCAGAATTTTCCCAGGGCCGGCACAGTATACTCTGAAATCATTCCGCCGCCCGGGATCATGGCCGTCAATTCACCAAAGGCAAAGGCGGTTGCCATCATTGGCACCAGTGCAATCAACGCCGCAATACAGGTGGCGTTGCCGGAAATAGCGCCTACATTCCCTACAGAGAACATAGCTGTTCCGGATACGACCAAACCGACTGCAGCACCATAGGATGCCGGAAAGCCCAGCACACGTTTCAATTTTGTTTGTTGTTCCGCCATGATTCTCTCCTAATCTACTTTATTCATTTCGTTTTCTTTCCTCAATCAGTCATAGTATGCTTTATTCAAAAGATCATAGTAATCATCTGCAGTTATGGCACGGGGATTGGACGGCGTGGAAATATTCCGATAGGAAGCTTCCGCCAGTTCCCGGAAATCCTTAGGATCGATCACATCGATCTCGCGCATCTTCGGAATACCCACATCGCGGCAGAGCTGTTTCAGCGCATCGACACAGCTGTAAGCCGCCTCTTTTTCTGACATGCCCGCCGTATCCACACCGAGGAAACGTGCCATGTTCGCATGCTTGGGAATATCAGCCGGCACGTTGAACGCCGTGACCGTCGGCAGCATAATCGCATTGGATACACCATGGGGTGTATCATACCTGCCGCCCAGCGCCTCGGCGATGCAGTGCACAGCAGCTACATCGGAATAGCCGAAGGCAAAGCCGGCAATGTTGCTTCCCAGCATCATACCGGTGCAGTTATCGATATCTGGTTTTTCAACAGCGGCGCGCAGGTTTTTTGAAATAATGTCGATCGCATATAGTGCAAAAGCATCTGTGTGCGCGTTGGCAGTCTTGCATGTGTAGGCTTCCACAGCATGCACCAGCGCATCGACGCCGCAGCTTGCCATCATCTTCTTTGGAAGTCCCAAAAGCACTTCCGGATCCACCAGTGCCACTTTAGGCGCAATTCTGATATCAAGAATATTCAGCTTTTCATGCTTTTCCGTATCGGTGATAACGGCATCGAATGTAACCTCGCTGCCGGTGCCTGCCGTCGTCGGCACCGCCATCAGCGGCGGAATCTCCTTTTCCAAAAGATCCAGACCGCACCAGTCCTGCACCGTCTTTCCATTGGTAATCAGCGTGCCGATCGCCTTGGCGGTATCGATCGAGCTGCCGCCGCCGATGGCAATCAGGCCATCGGTACCATGCTCTTTGGCAAAATCCGCACCTGCTGCGCAGTGGATATCTCTGGGATTGGCAACAATCTGGTCATAAATAACATAATCAATGCCTGCTTCCTTCAGCGACTCTTCAATCGGTGCCACAATACCTGCTTCAATAATTCCTTTGTCTGCAATAATCATAGCTTTTGTGATGCCCAGCTTGTTCGCTTCCTCACCAGCCTGATGGATCACACCGGGGCCGAACTCCACTCTGGTCGCCAATCCGAATGAATACGTTTTCAATGACATTTCCAATCTCCTTTCTTCACTGCCCTGCCATTAGATCCATGACGCCCAGGACGCCTCGATCCGATGCACAGGGCACTGTATAAACTACCAACCATTTCAGTCAGGCCGTCCTGTCAAACAGCAGCGCTGCCTTTTTTGTTACCGCATGCAGCGTCATCTGTATAAATTCAACAGCCTGGGCACATTCCTTCGACGAGATGGCAATCAACTGCATGACCGGCGGTATCATGATCCATGTGGATGAGCCGATAAGACTGGTGAAAGACACTGTCCACATCTGCTCCTCAGGATCATAGGAAACCTCAACATGGCGCATATCCAATGCCTTGATACGATCCAGGAGAAGCGCATGGTTAAGACAGCGAAGATAACCCTCCACTCTCTCAGGCGTGCACCGGGATCCGCCATCGATCCACCGGACATCCTGCACCGTCATCTTCCCGCTCATCTTGCCGCGAAAGCAGCATTTCTCCGTCTCATGACCGGGATACGAAGCGGCACGATACGTCACTCGTACGCGAAGATTGTACAGAAAAGCCCAGAGGCGGTTCTCATATTGACTGTAGTCCATCTGTATAGTGTGGACATAACCTAAATTCCGGCACTGAATTTCTCGCCGCAGCATACTCTTTCGAACTTTCACGGCCTTCTCACCGAGAAGCCCTGTAAACTTGTCGCAGACCATGCCCAGTTTCTGATCCGCCCGCCGATTGATTCTATGCTCAGGAATCGTGTCCTGATCCATGATTTTCCGTGGTTTGAAAATTGACACGATACGATCTCCTTTCCGGCCTGCCCGGATTTTTGATCCAGTGCACAGGCAAATTTGAATTTGACTGAATTTGACTCTATAGTATGCAATCCCTATGCCAATTACACAAACAAATAGAGAATATATTCTAAATGTTGAGATTTAGACGAATTTTCAATCTATTTTATTTTTTTACACAGCCTATCGTTTTACAGCAAGCAAAAACATGTCTCAAAGCAATACACTTTTTTGAGACATGTTTCAAATCACTACACTATTTTATTAATGTGCTGCATTTATCTGCTTTTCCATCGCCCGGCATGACGCTCTTCCGTCAACCGACCATGACTTACGACTCTCCTGCCATTGACATAAACCGCCTGAATTCCCTTCGGCGGTGCATCGGGTGAACCGATCCCCATATACTCCGCCTTATCAAGGATCTTTTTCTCATCCAAAATCACCAGATCCGCCTGATAGCCTTCGCGCAGGGCACCGATACACTTCAGGCCAAACCGGCCGGCCGGAAGAATGGTAACCTTGCGAACAGCATCGATCATGGACAGCACTCTTTCCTGCCGAACATACTTTCCCAAAAGACGCGGAAAGGTGCCTGCCACCTCTGGTGCACCGATGCCCGGGTAATGGGGGCCGTCAGCAGCATTGGTAGAAACATAAATATACTCCTTTTGCAGCGCCATAGGAATCGCCTCTTCATCGCATACAAAAGCCATCACCAGCGTGGCCGGATGATTTTTCCGAAGCTCGCGGAAGAGTTCCTCGGTGCAGAACTGCCCGGCGTAAATACCCGATGCGATCATTAAATCCTGGCAGGAGCAGTTCCCATATTGTTCCTCCCATCCCGGCGCAAAGATTTCTGTCCCGATCGACGCACAATAGGCATCATAGAGCACAGTATCCGCTGTAACATCCAATCCCTCTTCTCTGGCTGCATCCATCATCGCCAGCGCCCGGGGCATAGCGCCTCCGATCCCCACCATATACTGCAGCTGCACAAAGTGTATCTTGACACCTGTCGCCCTGGCAACGCGAAAGATTTCTTCAAAATACTGCAGTCCCTCAACACCATCCTTGCGCAGATGAATCAGCAGCGGCCGGTCATAGTTTTTAGCAACTCTCCCCAGCGCCTCCATCTCCTGATAAGATGTTCCGGGTACGAATTCCAACGCAAAACTGATAGCAAAGGCTCCTGCTGCAAGAAAGCGATCCGCCATGTCAGCCATCACGCGGATTTCCTCACGCGATGCCGGACGCCTCGGATCCCGCAGTCCGACAGCCTGCCGCAGAACAAAGGAGGCCGACACAGAAAAACCCTGGTTGATAATAAAACCGTGCCGGCTGATATCGCGTACACGCTTTCCGGAAAGGAAGCGCTCCCCGCCAAGGGTTGTCGTTCCTCCCTGCCGTACCATGCATTCTGCCGAGAAGGGATTGCCGTCCACATGAGAATGAAAGTCGATGAACCCCGGTGCAACTATTTTGCCCTCCGCATTTTCGTACTTCTTTCCGTGCAGCACACTTCGGGAAATACAAGCGATTTTGTCCCCTTCAATCCCCAGATAGCCCCGGAATTTTTTTCCGGTAATCACATCCAGGATACTTCCGCCGCCGACTACAACATCATAAATCAGTTTCTTCACTGCTTTGCACCATCCTTTTCAAGTATCCTGTAAAGCTTGGACCGGCTGATACCGAGTTTTTCCGCTGTTCGTTTGATATTCCCCTGGTAGTGTTCCAGCACCAGCTTAATATACCGGTTTTCTACAGTCTTTAACGCCACGATCTCCGATTCATGGATGCTGCCGCTTTTCGTCAGATTCTGCGACGCCTCTTCAACCGCCTCCTCAGGCCTTCCATAGAGATCTTCGGGGATCAATTCACTTGTCAGGGAATCGCCTTCGCAGAGGATCATCATTCTCTCGATGGCATTATTCAGCTGACGGACATTGCCGGGCCATGGGAAAGAAGCTAAGAGAGCCAGTGCCTCATCGTCAATGCCTTTGATATTTTTGTGCAGGTTTTGATTCATGACCCAGATGCTATGCTCAATAAGTGCAGGTATGTCCTCTTTCCTTTCCCGCAGAGGCGGTATCGTAATATGCATAACATTAAGACGATAATAAAGGTCTTCACGGAACGCACCCCGGTCAATTTCCTTTCGCAGATCCTTATTGGTTGCGGCAATGATCTGTGCATCGATAGGAATTGACTTGGTGCCGCCGACTTTGACAATACACTGCTCCTGCAGGACACGCAGCAGCTTAGACTGCATATCCAGCGGGAGATTCTCAATTTCATCCAAAAAGAGAGTGCCTTTATTGGCTAATTCAAACTTGCCGCGGCTGCCGCTCCTCCTGGCACCTGTAAAGGCACCGCCTTCATAGCCGAACAGTTCACTTTCAATCAGTTCCCGCGGAATAGCACCGCAGTCCACTGCCACAAACGGACCGCTGCGTCTTGCACCGAGATTGTGAATCGACTGTGCAAACACTTCCTTTCCAGTACCGCTCTCTCCTTCAAGAATAACGCGCACATCATACATAGCCACTTTCTTGGCCATTTTTACAGTTTCACGTATAGCAGAAGACGAGCCGATAATATCCTCCATGGTAAAGTAGGCTTTATTGGAAGCATTGGCTTTCTCGGCCAGATCCTGGATCTCATCGATGACTTTAAAAATGAAAATTCGATTACGCTCATCTTCCTTCCGTCTTCCATTTTTTTGTGTCAGGAAGCAGGAATAATTTTCGTAACGCCCCCGCAGGATCACTTGTTGTTCATCGCTTATCGCATTTTTTTCATATAGTGCAGAGAGCGGCGGATCCGTCTCAACAAAATCCATATCACGTCCGATGATCTCGTTTCTCTTCATTCCAAGCAGCTGACAGAGCTTCTCGTTGGCAAAGGTGACGCTTTTCCCTTCATTCACATAGAGCACGATATCCGTCACGGTATCCAGCAGCATCATTTTTTCCTTGTCCTGCGAGGAAATCAAATCGTTCTGCCGCATTAGCATGATTTGATTGACGATGTTCAGCGCAGCACTGTCGGCCATGGCAAGGAGACCGGCATTCATGCTCTCACAGGGAACACTGATTGCAATGGATCCCAGCAGGTCGGCATCAACGATGATAGGTGCAGCATAACAAGCGTAAGAATGATAACACTGACTATAGTGCTGTGCGCCGACGATGCTGCACGGTTTCCTGATCCGGAGCGCCATATCGGCAGCGTTGGTCCCCACGAGATCCTCTCGCTTACTCTGCACCTTCACCCGGGGATCCTGCTGCAGTATGCCTGTGCCCGTGTCCATCAGGATGTTTCTCTGTGTATCCACGATACAGATATGCAGATCGCTGCCTTCAAAGGCCTTGCAGAGTGAGTCGATGATATTATGGGAAGCGTTGACGAGATGAATATTTTCCAGCGTGATCTCACCGCCCGGTACATAGGCACGTTGGTCAAGGGTGTCACTGACCGGATCCACGCCCGCCTTGCGGGAACGAATCCAGGAATGAACAATGCGAGAGGGCATAATATCCCCGGGCATGTCATTCCCTTTCAGAAAATGAACCCACGCATATTCGTAGCCGATCAGCTCCGGATTCTCAATATTATAAAAGGGATTGTATTCCATCTGCCCTCATCTCCCGTTTTTTTCATTCTTTCAGCTTCTTTTTAGCTTCCGCAGCTATAGTATGATTGCAGCAAGGAAATAGCTGCAGAACATAATAATCTCTCATCCTCTCATAACACACATTCAACAAACACACTGAGAAGACCCTGCAGGCAGGGTCTTTTCAGTGCGGAGAAAGATGCCCACCGACAAACGGCAAGAAAACGGGATTAAACTGTGAAAGCTCTAAGGACGGAGACTGTACCGCAGACATACGGCACCATCATCATACGACTGCACGTGCTGCAGCTTCATCGGCACCGCATCGGTCAGCTCCAGTTCTGCGGTCATGCGGCCCCGCACCTTGGTTGGTGCCCTGAGCGCATCCAAAGTCTCGTAATCATCGTCCACCCCCGGAATCTTTGCCATCATGGGCTGCACTGCAGGATAAGCTGCACTCCAGGCTGCTTAATAAAGTCAGTATACCACAAGGAAAACAAGTGTGATGAAACTGCCCGCATTTCCTGCCTTTTGCCCGTAAATAGAATCTGTCTTTCTGCTCTTTCTGCTGAGATGCATTCTTTTCATCAAATGATTCATGCATGGCAAGCCGGTCAGCAAAAGCAGAATATTTTTCAAGAGATGATGGCCGTCATCACAATTTTTCCTTCGGAAAGATCTTTATCTCTGCCTTCAAAATGTATAAAATAGTATTGCCTACCTTAATGAGCATAGAAATCATGCATTAAAGCGCCTTGCTGATTAAGCGGCAGCATCTGTTATCTAACGCCGGAGGAACTCTCGATGTCAAAACAGCTTCAAACGCACCTGTTCGCATTCATCACAGTACTGATCTGGGGAGCAGGTTTTCCCTTTACCCGTGCCATCGGGGATCAGATCGGACCGTTCTCCCTGGTCTTCATCCGCTGCTGCACAGGCTTTGTCATCCTGCTCCTCCTCGGCAGGATAACCGGCGGCATCCGCAAACCTTTTACCAGGAAACATCACCTGTTCTTTTTTCTTGCAGGACTGTCCGGATTTTCTCTTTATCTGGTCTTCTTCAACTTGGGCCTTGTGACCCTTGATTCCGCCACCGCCAGTGTCATCAGCGCCACCTGCCCGATTTTCACCGCCATAGCAGCATCAAAAATTTACCACGAAAAAATCAAACCCATCGGGTGGATCATGATGCTCTGCGCTTTCATCGGCGTTGTCGTCCTTCTGGTATGGGACAACGGCTTTCACATCAAAATCGGCGCCCTTTGGGTTCTCCTTTTGTCCATTCTGTTTGCGTTCTATAATCTCCTTGACCGTAAGCTGACTTCCATAGGCTATACTTCTATGGAAAAGGTGACCTATGCCACTATGTGGGGCGCTGTACAATCTCTTGTCTTTCTGCCAAGCGCTGCCCACGACATGGTGCACGCCAGCCTGACCGCCAACCTCGCTGCCATCATGCTGGGGGTGCTTGCCACGGCGCTGGCCTATTTCTTCTGGGGCCGCGCACTATCTCTGACAGATAAAACAAGTACGGTTACTAACTACATCTTCCTGAACCCGCTGATCGCCTCCGTCATCGGTGTCCTTCTGCTTCGGGAGGTTCCCACGCCTGCCACCTTCGCGGGCGGCATCATCATCGTTGTCAGCGTTGTCATCTTCAGTCTGAAAGGCGTGCCGCACGAATGATCTTCGCGGCCTCAATGCATGCAAATTCCACAAAAACCGTACAGCTGCGATACATGCCCTCACTTTTCAGCGCATGCTCCTTAGCGTATTGTTGATTGAGATCGCGGCAGCGAAGATCTCACCGCGCCGCATACCGCCTCCAAAGCCGGTCATCATGCGCACAGTTTCGATAGGGGCATCAATCACGTTATCTTCGATGAGCACACGCAGTGTTGTTTCCGCACAGTTCAGACCGCCGCTATAGAAATACTTTGTCACATCCGAAGGCACAGAATCTTTACTTTGCATCAGCATCACAACGTATTCTCTTTTTGCGCTCCTCAATATAGGCGGCGAAGCGTTCGGCTGTCAGATTGACAATCAGTTCTTTAGGGAAATCGATTGATGCCAGAAGATCCATCATATCACCAACATTGCCCACCATCGAATAGAAGTGTGCATCGCTGCCGATGCAAATCCGCTGATCGTGTTTCTTGCACAGAAGAGCATATTCCTTCATGCGCGGCGACGGATAGATGCCTGAGGCAATCCTGTTGTTGTTCAGTTCACACAGCTTGCCGTTGATCTTGGCCGCAAGAACAAGCGTCTCCAGATCACAAGGCACTCCCGGGTCATCCGCATGGCCAATCGTATCGATATAGGGATTTTCCATCAGCTTGAGATAGGCGGATGTATTTTCTTCTTCGTTCCCGATAACAATCCCGTTTCCGCCCAAGGCATGAAAACTGGCGATGGCGAATTCGGTAATATGTAGATATTTATCCGGGATATCCAAAGCACCCGACGGATTCAAAATGTTAGCCTCGATCCCCTTGTAAACACGAATTCCCTCTACCTCAGGCGGTACCATACGCTGACTGTGCGGCGTATATTCAGGCGCACCGCCCACAAGTCTTGGGCCATGCTCTGTCAGGCACAAAGCGCCCATTCCCCGCTGCTTTGCCGCCCGTACATTCTCTGCCAGCGTACTCCAGGCATGACCGGAGAGAATGGTATGCGTATGGGTATCCACACCGATCATGTATTTACCAGCATCATATTCTTTACTCATACCATTTTTCCTCCTATCATGACCAGCGATTGCTTCGATTCAATGCGTTTTCATGCAAGCTTCATCCGGCTGCATTAATCTTTTCTGCCGCAATGTGAATAGCTTCCACGATCCGGTTATATCCTGTGCACCGGCAGATGTTTCCTTCGATTCCGGTACGAATCTGCGCATCGGTGGGATTGGGAAATTCATCCAGCACCGCCTTGGCCGAAAGCACCATGCCCGGCGTACAGTAACCGCACTGCACGGCGCCCGCTTCAAGGAAAGCCTCCTGGATGGGATGCAACCTGTCGTCATCTGCCATGCCCTCTATTGTCAGGATATCATGGCCATCGGCCTCCGCAGCCAGTACCAGACAGGCATTGAAGGGATGGCCGTCAAAGAGAATCGTACAAGCGCCGCATTCTCCCTCATCACAGCCTTCCTTCGTTCCATGCAGATGCAGTTCATCCCGCAGAAACTCCACCAGTGTCATGTTGACCGGAATGGCCCTGACATATTCCTTTCCATTGACCTTCGTCGTGATCATGCAATGCTTCATTGGATGCCAACCCCCTCTCTTGCCCGCGCAAGGGCAGTCGCGATAACCCGCGGCACGATGGCTTTCAGGTTCTCACGGCGATATTCTTCGGTGCAGCGCCAGCTGGTTCTCGGCGAGGCTTCCCTGCTTGCAGCAAGGCCTGCTTCCTTCAGCAGTTTTTCCGAAGGGATCTTCCCCTCGAGAACTTGTTCGGCATGCAGCGCCCGCATAGGCGTAGGTGCACATGTGGTCAGGGAAATTCTTACATCTCTTGCCAGACCATCTTCATCGACCCGCAGCGACGCACTGGCACCCAGCAAGGCAAGATCCATGGCGTTGCGCCGGGTAAATTTGATGTAAGCCGACCGGCGGCTTTCGTTATCGGGCAGCAGAATCTTTTCCAGTAGTTCGTCCGCACGGATCACTGTTCTCTTGGGGCCTGCAAAAAAATCCTTGAGGGGGATTTCCCGCCTTCCCTGCTGACTGATTGTCACTGCTTTTGCGTCCAGAACAAGCAGCGGCCCCAAGGTATCCGCAGAGGGCACGGCGTTGCAGATATTGCCGCCGATCGTCCCTCTATGTCGTATCTGCACCGAGCCCACCTGGCTGGCGCCTTCCTGCAGCGCAGGATAGTGCGCACGAATGATCTCCGAACGGTCGAGGGTATGATGGGTGGTCAGTGCACCGATCACCGCGCCCTTTCCCTCCGCAAAGGAAAATTCCTTCAGCTCCTGCAGATGCTTGATATCCATGATCGCGGGAAAGGATTGATATTTCCCATGCATCGATACGTAGACATCCGTCCCGCCAGCGACGACCTTGATCTCATTGCCACGTTCCGCAAGGGTTGTCAACGCTTCATCCAACGTCTTTGGTATCAGCAGATCAAATTCCGGCAGCATATCACTCCGCCTCCTTTCTATAGGGACCTTTCTTAACGGCATCGAGCACCTTCTCGCACTTGAGAGGGATGCTCAAGATCCTGCCGCCGCAGGCCCTGGAAACCGCATTGCTGATGGCCGCCGCAGGAGGCACCACCGGCGGTTCCCCGATGCCGCGGGCGCCGTAGAGATTGTCGCTGACCGGATTCTCAATCAGCGCCACCTTGATATCGAAGTCCGTATCCTGGGAAGTCGCCACCTTAAAATCCACCATGTTGCCGTTGAGCAGATGCCCCTGTTCATCGTCAAGCAGTTCTTCCAGCATGCAGTGACTCATGCCCATGACGACAGCACCTTCCACCTGCTGTACACAGTTCATGGTGTTGATCGCCCGCCCCACGTCCTGGGCGGCGGCATAGTCCAGAATCCTGATTTTGCCTGTCTTCGGATCCACCTCCACCTCACAGGCCTGTGCAGCCCAGAACCACTGCACCGTCGGCTTTTTGGAGGCGTGTGTGTCCGGATCCGGCTTGTCCCAAATGTCCGAGGTACTGTAGGTGCCTCTGCCGAGAATTGGATCCTGCTCCTTCATCAGCGAAGTTTTGCCGATATCCTTGACTACCAATTTCTTTCCCATCGGTCCGAAAATGACACCTTTGTCAAACCGGATGCTCTCCCGATCGGCCTCCCAGCCGATGGCACACAGATCACAGAGCTGGTCGATCACATCCTCTGCCGCGCGGACAGCGGCATTGCCTACATGGAAGGTAACTCGACTGCCTGTGGTCGTCTTTTCGTACGGTGTATACATCGTATCCACCGGTACCACAGAGACATTCTCGTAGGGAATCCCAAGGCGCTCGGCAACAAACTGAGGAATCACCGTGAAGGCACCCTGCCCCAGCTCCATGCCGCTCTGGGAAACCTGCACTGTAGCATCATCGTTGAACCGGACAACGACAGAGGAGGAAGACGGGGTACCTGTCAGCTTGATGCCGCCGGCCATTCCCTTGGCTCGCCATTTTCCGTCTTCTGTTACGTGACGCCTCCAGTCGCCCTTCTCCCAGCCGATCATCTGTGCAGCCGCCTTAAAGCACTTCTCCAGGCCGACCTCCGGAAGGATCTCTCCCGTTGCCGACACATCACCCGTGTGATAGATGTTCTTCATGCGGAATACATAAGGATCCATGCCCAGCTTATCCGCCAGAAGATCCATTTGATTTTCAAAGGCGAAGGTATATTCCGGCATCCCAAACCCGCGATAGGCCGAAGTAATCTGCCTGTTCGTAGCAACCGTGTAGCCATCAATCCATACGTTGGGAATCTTGTAGGGTGAAATCGCCGCCAGTCCGGCATTGTAATTGATTCTGGGCCCGGTGGTGGAATAGGCGCCGGTATCAAAATAGTTTTCTATCTTCTGCGCTACCATCTTGCCATCACGATTACAGGCGCTTTTGATTTTAATGACTGTGCCGCCGCGGACACATCCGGCCAGATAGTCCTCATGTCTGTTGTAGACCAGCCGTACAGCCCGCCCTTGGCAGTGCATCGCAAGCGCTGCCACAATAGGCTCAATCTTGATTTCATACTTGCCGCCGAAACCGCCGCCGATGTACGTACAGACGATCCTTACCTCCGACTGCTTGAGGCCGAGAAGCCCCGCCAGCTGCTTTCTAATCATAAAGGGGCTCTGCGTCGGCGACCAGATTGTCAGTCGATTCTTGGCAATGTCGAACTTGGCCGTGGCCACGTGCAGCTCGATCGTACTGTGGTTAACGCCAGCCGTACGGTAGGTATTCTCAACAACGATGTCCGCTTCTTCAAAGCCCTTTTCCACATCGCCGTGGCGCAGCGGGAAATAGTCACAGAGATTGGTACCGTCTCTGCCCGTAAAGTCAGCCGCGTGGGCGTAGCCGGACCAATTGTCATGCACCAGAGGTGCCCCAGGCTGCATGGCCTCATAGGGGTCTGTCACTGCCTCCAGTTCCTCGTACTCCACCTTGACCTTCTGTACCGCTTCTTTGGCGGCATGTGCCGTCTCCGCCGCAATTGCCACGACAGGCTCCCCATTGTAGCGCACCTTGTCAACAGCCAGCGTTGACTGGTCGGCAATGAAGGCACCAAAGCGCCCGGGGACATCCTTTCCTGTAAGTACACAGACAACACCTTCTACTGCCTTGGCGTCCTCCAAATCATAGGAAAGGATCCTGGCATGGGCATAAGGTGAATGATAGACAGCAGCATAAAGCATGTTGGGGAATTCCACGTCGGGGCCGAAGACAGCCTCGCCGGTCACCTTCTCACGTGCGTCCTTGCGCTCTTCGGGATGGCCGACCGTCTGATAATTTCCCATCACGCCAACCTTGCCGGCCTGATCGACATAAACATCCTCGGTTCCAATCGAAGAGAGCGGGACGCTGGCCGCCAATTGCTTGAGTTTCGATTCCAGATCCGTTGTTGTCTTTACTTTCGTGGAGGCAGAGGTTTGATCCTGATCGCTTTTCTTGTACGTCATGATGTATTCCTCCAAATTATGAACTTGTTGAATTAGTTATGATTCTTGAGAGCTCTCCCTGCGCGTCCTGATGTTTTCAACGACCTCATCGCTGAATCCCTTAATATGCAGGAACATGAAGGCGCCGGCAGTATGATCGGCGCGATCGCGGATATAGGCATAGAGCTTCTTATGCGCTTCCACGAGCTGCGGAATAGTCATCTTGGTCACAAGAACAGATTCATAAGTCCATTCCTTGAACTGCAGACTGTTCCAGCATCGTTTCAGTGCGATCGAAGAAGCGGCGTCCACGATGCACTCATGGAACTCGTTATCGACTTCCGTGAATTCCTCCATGCACGTACAGGTCTCCATTTTCTGCAGGATTTCACGCATCCGGGCGAGCTGTTCTTCACTGCGGTGCTGGCAGGCTCTGCGCGCCGCATACTCTTCGATAAAGGCACGGGTATTGAAAATATCGATGATCTCCTCCTGCGTGATCTCGCGAACGTAAGTTCCCGCATAAGGACGCTCCTCCAAAACACCCATCAGCGCAAGTTCCAGCATGGCCTCCCGCACAGGTGCCTGTGATACGGCCAGTTCCTTGCACAGTCTGGTCTCCACGATCCGATCTCCCGGCTTGTAGGTTCCATCCTGGATTCTCTTTTGGATCATCCGCTTGACGCTGGTACGCAGCGTTCCCTTTTCGGCTTTTCGATTTTCTGTCTTTCCGTTCTTTCTTTCAATACCCATGCGCTGTCGTTTACTCTTTCGGCATTTTCCAGTCTACATATTTCCAATACGGTGCACCGATTCTGGCCTGAAAATCATCCATATCCACTTCAGACCAGTCATATACACCCTTCCCGGTTTTCACACCAAGATCGCCCTTTTCAACCAGATCGCAGACCATCTGCGGTGCAGCATCGGCCGCGCTCAGATCTTTGAACAGGTAGTTCTCGATGTTGTAATTCAGATCAACGCCCGAATTATCAAAATGCTCGAACAGGCCGATCGAGGTATATCGGGGCATGAAGCTGTACATAGCCGCTTTGTCCACATCTCTGGGATCGGCGATGCCCTGCTCCACAATGTTGATGGCCTCGCGGAAGAGCGCATGCTGCAGCCGATTGGCTACAAAGCCGGGCGCACTCTTCTTGAGAATCACCACCTGGCGATCCATCGCCTCGAGGAAGCCGGCCGCCTCCTCAGCAACGCCGGCTGCCGTCTTCGCACTGCGCACCACCTCCACGAAAGGAACCAGATGCGGCGGGAAGAAGGGATGCGCCACAATCAGACGATCCGCATACTTGGCAAGTCCCTCAGCCAAATCGTCGGCAGAAAGCGCAGAAGTCGTGGATATGAGCGCCTCCGGATTCTCCAGTACCTTTTCCAGTTCTCCGTAGATCGCATGCTTCACCGCCAGATCTTCCTTAGCACTCTCAAAAACATAGTCCGCCGCAGCAAGATCCTGATAAGCGTCCGTGAAATGCAGATATTTCCCACAGATACCGATCTGGGCATCATCGACCAGATCGTGTTCTTTCAGGGCCTCAAAGAAGTCATCATACTGCTTCCTGCAGCGTTTCTCCGACCGTTCGCTTCTGGCAAAAAGCGTCGTCTCCACACCATGCCCTGTAAAGAGGACGGCCAGACTGGAGGCGATCATACCTGTGCCGATGACGGCGACAGATGGTTTATCCTGTTTGCTCATTGCCGCCCCCTACTTTCCCAGCTTGTCAGTCAGATAGTCATATACAACCATGACGTTATGGGTCTGAATATAATCCATGGCATCCGCCTGACCAATATCCACCGGACAGCGATCCGCAAAGTTGATCCGCTCAACACATTCATCCTTGGACCATCCCTTGGCGATACCCTCCGACACGGCGGAGAACCAGTCGTAGATGAACTGCTTGTTCTCATAGATGGCAGATTTGTCGCAGACCGGCCCGTGTCCCGGCACGATGTAGTCCACATCCAGCGTATCCAGGAAGTTCAGGGTCTTCATCAGCTCATCCGGCAGCATGGAATGGAACCAGATCTGGCAGTCTTTGAAGATGGTGTCCCCGACGAAAGCCGTTCTTTCCTCCGGCACATAAACAATCAGATTGGCATCGGAATGTCCCGGTGCATAGTAGAGCTTGAAGGTATGATCGCCGAGGCGGAATGTCATCTTGTCCGAGAAGGTGATCTGCGGCGGATTCACAATATATTCTTCCTTGGAAGGCATATCTTTCAGCCCCTCCGGATCCTGCCGGCGGATGATATCCAGACTGTAGTCATATGTCTCCTGCTTGAAAGCGGGCGGGATCTTCCAGAAGGTTTCCGCCAGCTTCTCATGGCCGATGACCGGCGCTACACCGGCAAACCAGTGATTGCCGAAGATATGGTCGATATGCGACTCCGTATTGATCAGATACTTAATCGGGCCCTGCTTTCTTGCAAAGTCCATCATCTCCAAAAGTGTGGTCACCCACTGTGCCGTATCGATAAAGACAGAACCTTCTTTTGTCAATACGATGCTGGGGTTGCATCCCCTGATTTCAGTCTCTGTATATACATTCGGTGTCAATTTCTGCATGGTATCGTTTCCTCCTGACCTAACGATATATAGTTCATCTTCTCTGGTTCATTTCCCTTCAGCCTCATTCAGCCGAAGATCTCGTCCATGATCTTTTCGATCTCATCAAAGAGGATCTGCGGGGACTTGGCACGGATCATATAGTAAGGCATGCTGGCCGCAAACTCCGCGCAGAATTTGGCTCTGTGCTGACGGCGAACAGGATCGTCATCGATCACCGGCATGGCCAGACCATACTTGCCGCAGAGAAGCTGATTCAATCCGAAGAAATTCATCAGTGAATGGAAGCTCTGATAAGAAGCCTCAAACTGTCCCATTCTGGTCACCTGCGTCTGGAAGTGTCCATCAATGCAGGGCATAATGGCCAGCTCCATGCGGCAGGGTTCGTAGGACATCTCCATGTTCGGCTCCTTTCCGAAGAACATGGTAACACCCTGATCCTGATCGGGCAAGTCGCTCCGCTCAGTTCCCTTGGCACGCTTTCTTACGTAAATATTCTTGGAACCATAGAGCGCAAGACCGTCTTCATCGGTAACCGTCGTCTCTGTGGAAAAGACGGAAGCGCCGCGCGCGCAGCCCTCCAGCTGGGTCATGGATTTGCCGTGGTTGTTCTCGCCGCCCACAAGGAGAATGCCCTTGCCTTTGTAAATCACGCTGGACGAATGGAAGGGATGGAGTCCACATTTGTCCATCTCATTGGCCAGCATGGAAACCATGATCTTGTTAAGCTCCCCTTCCTCCCAGAAGCTGTTCAGTATAAGCTGTCCGTTCTCGTAGGTGATGCTCTTCACCGGCTCATCGTAATTCCAAATGATATCCGGCTTATCCTTGGTGATCTCTGTGGAAGTATCCACCGTTCCCAGCCTGTAATTGAGGAACGACATATCCTCTGCAATCTTGTCCCTGTCAGGTCCTCCCACGACATCAAAGCGGATGGTCGCCTTCCCTGATGACAGCTGTTCGGAAAAAATTTTCATTCTCTAACCTCCATTTCAATTTTATCATCTTTTCACGGTCATGTCCGACCATGTGTTCATTTCCACTTCCTAAAGCGTTGTAATCGGTCTGGACTGCAGCATATAGAGCCTGCCGTTCTCAAAGGCCCACTCCACATCCTCGGGCTTGCCGTAGAAATCTTCGATGCGGTTGGCAACATCCACCAGCGCCTTCTTGTCCTCATCGGAGAGTACCGGCTTTTCGCGCAGTTCCGCGGGAACATCCTGCTCCACGGTGCCGCCTTCCGCCGACTTGCGCACGACCATGGTCTCCTTTTCGGAAATGTATTCCGTCACGATCTCGTTGGTCTTCTTATTGATCCAGATGTTATCCGGCGTCACGATGCCTGATACAACAGCCTCGCCGAGACCCCAGGCTGCCTCGATCATGCATACGTCCGGATCTTTTGTAACCGGATTGACTGTGAACAGTACACCTGCTTTCTCGGCATTGACCATCTTTTGAACAACGACTGCGATAGACACCTCCGCCTCATCGAAATTCTTTTCTCTGCGGTAGAAAATCGCCCGGTCGTTGTACAGGGAAGCCCAGCATTCTTTAACATATTTGATCAGTGCATCCTCACCGATGACGAACAAGTAGGTCTCCTGCTGTCCGGCAAAACTGGCATCATCAAGATCCTCTGCAGTGCCGCTGGAGCGCACTGCCACCGGCGAACCCTCGAATTTGGCATAGTATTCGCGAAGGCCGTCCGCCATATCCTTTGGCATATCTGTCTGATAGATCTTTTCACGGATTTTTTCAGCCTTGTCAATCAGATCGGTGGTGCTGTCAAAGTCAATCTTCTTGATATCTGCAAGGATCTCTTCACGCAGCCCGCTTCTCTTCATGAACTCTGTAAACATCTCCGAACGGACGATGAACCCCTCGGGCACCTTCAGTCCTGCACGAAACATCCTGCACAGACTGGCGCCCTTGCCGCCTGCCGCCAGCGCTAAATCTTCATCCGGTATCTCATCAAACCAAGCTAAACCTTTCATTTTTTACACCTCCATCACTTCCGTAAAGCAGCCCGTAAACAGGGGGCTCCGAAGCGGCCGGCCCCGAAAACCCCCATCATCATTTCATCTCATCAGCCGATGATTTCTACCGTTCCTGTATTGCCATCCACGCGAACCTTGTCCCCGGTGTGAATCAGCTGTGTCGCTCTCCTAGTGCCGACGACACAGGGAATGCCGAACTCCCTTGATACGACGGCCGGATGCGACAGCGCACCGCCGGTATCGGTGACCAGTGCGCCGATCTGGGAGAAGCAAACCACCCAGGCCGGGTTGGTCATCTTGCAGACAAGCACTTCGCCCTTCTTGACTTCATCCAGATCTTTGGGTTCTGTGATGAATCTGGCCGTACCCTCATATACACCCGGATAGCCGGGGATGCCCTTCAGCGTGGTATGGGAGATCTCTGCATTTTCCTTCTCCTCTTTCTGACCTGCTTCGAATCTCTGCGGATAAGCCCACAAAGATTTGTAGGGTTCTTCATAAATCTGCCAATGAGTCGCCGTGCCGTACCACTCTCTGGGGTGACGCTTCTTGGCCGCTTCCATCTCCGCTCTGTTCTTTGCAACAATCTCCTTGGCCGGATAGTCCGGATCGACACCGGCGCAGCGCACATCTTCATAGCCCAGCATGAAGATATCCTCCGGATCATCCAGAATGCCGGCCTTCACATACATCCTGCCGATGCCAAGGAACATAAGCCGCATGTGACTGAAGATACCCTGGTCAAGATAGAAGTGGTGATCCGGCGTGATCGGTGCCATCTGCACACACAGGTGAAGCAGGTGACGCATCTTTTCCAGTTTTTCCGGATCCTCGATTTTGGCATACATCTTGGAGATGGCTTCCTGCTGTTCTTTCTTGCAGGTATCGTAGTGCGAAGAAAAGTCGTAGTCATTCTTCAGATAATCCTTCAGTGTATCCAGAATCGGCGTGGGATCCTCATAGACCGTCTTGTAGATATATTCGTGCGTATAAAGCGCGTGGAAACCGTACTCCTTGCGATAGGCATCCAGCATCTCCAGGAACTTCTTTCCTTCCGGCAACTCAGGAAGTTTCTCCATGATGATTTCCTTCGGATTTTCTTCAAACAGTGCTTTGAGGACGGGTTCACCCTTGATGAATTCCTTCATTTTCCACAGCTCGCGGAGGGAATCCCAGTTTCTGTCATCTGTGGAGACATTAATCTTGCCGACTTCGTCATCGTCTTCGCCGATAAGCTCGTTATAGTACTCCACGAAATCGCCGGAAGCCTTGAACTGTGCCAGATTAATAATCCAGTGGATCTTGAAAGCTCTCTCCTGCATGTCCAGGCAGTCTTCCATGTGAATCAGTGCCTCGGGGATCGTGGCATTATCAAAGTCAAAGTCCAGGATCTTTTCCCAATAGCCCTTAATCTCCGGGATATACTCGTTCTTCCATACGTCATAGAACTTTTCGGCATAGATGGGCATGACCGTCGAATAGTAGTTGAACAGCCCCTGCACCTGCTCCGGATTGGTTTTCGGCGGAACAACTGCTGTGTAAAGATAGGTGCCGATGCGCTTGCCCAGCCACTGGCTTCCGATAGGCGCGCCGAACCTGCGGTACATATATTCACAGGTAGGCCCCCACCATCCGTTGCAATCGAAGTACAACGGCGAAAGCGGATTAGGACAGTGCAGATCGTCCTGGAACCAGAACAGATCCTTCTCCGCCTCATCTTTCCATTCCACCTTGACATCGTCATTTTCACCGAAATAGGTTGCCAATACTTTGTCTTCACTCATGAGACTTCCTCCTTGCCTTTCGCAGAGTACCTTGTCTAGTGCGTTCGGGAAACTTCCAATTTTCCGTTTGCATGCCGATTTGTTTGCTTAACAACAGTGTAACGCATTATAATCGATTATTCAATCATTTTTTGCAAAAAGTCGAATTTTCTGCATTTTCT
>OMZN01000087.1 GCA_900315555.1 uncultured Eubacteriales bacterium | reverse complement strand
GGAGAATCCGCAGACGATCTATCTGGGAACGCCTCCGACGGCGAATTCGACCGGAACGCTTTTCACGAAGATGAGGAAAAGCACTTTGGCAGGAGATGCGGAATATACCGGATGGTCAGAGTGGTCGGTGCCTCAGATCTGTGATCCTGAGAACAAAGACTACTGGTATGAAACGAATCCGTCACTAGGAATACGTCTGAAGGAAAGAACGATTTCCGGAGAAACCAAAGGTGATCCGGTGGACTTCAACGTCCAGCGTCTGGGACACTGGCTCAGCTACAGCCAGAAGTCGGCAATCACAGAGAAAGAGTGGGCAGACTGCATGGTGGAAACGCTTCCGAATCTGAGAGGCAAGCTGTTTGTCGGAATCAAATACGGTCCGGGAGGCACGAACGTAGCTGTATCAATTGCAGTGAAAACGACGGATGGACGCGTCTTTGTTGAAGCGATCGACTGCCGGCCGATCCGCGCGACGAACCGGTGGATCATGGAATTTCTGCGGGAAGCATCGTGGGCAAAGGTCGTGATCGACGGGCAGAACGGGCAAAAGATTCTTGCCGATCTGATGAGGAAGAACCATATGCGCAAGCCGGTGCTGCCGACGGTATCGGACATCATTAAGGCTAATGCCGTATATGAAGAGGCGGTATTCGATAAAACGATCGTACACAGAGGGCAGCCGTCATTGGCCGACCTTGTGGCGAACTGTGAGCACCGTGCAATCGGATCACATGGAGGATTCGGATACAAGTCAATCCACCCGGAACGGGAAATCGCACTGATGGACAGCATGATCCTTGCTCACTGGATTGCACTGGAATCAAAGGAAAAAACGAAGCAGAAAATACGGTATTAAGGCACGCGAAAGCGTGTTTTTTATATTTACGTATACCCTATGACGGTAACTGGGGGGAGAAAGGAAAAAAGAAATGGCAGAATTCAAACCAATCGAGACACAGGAAGAACTGGACGCATTTGCGGGGAAAATTCGCAAGGAGGCAACAGAACGCACAGAAAGCAAATTTGCAGATTATGAAGACCTGAAAAGTTCCAATGCGGCGCTGAAAGAACAGCTGGCCACCGCAGAAAAGGAGGCAGCAGCGACGGCGGAAAAATATAAGGACTATGATCAGAATATCAGCAATCTGCAGGATAAGGTCAATAAGTACGAGATTGACGCAATGCGGACACGAGTTGCACTTGCAGCAGGTCTTCCTTATGAGGCGGCCGGAAGGCTGAAAGGCGAAACGGAGGATGAAATCAAGAAGGATGCGGAAGCGTTTTCCGGAATGATGAAACTGAAGAAACAGCCGCTGGCGGATCCGGAGCCCATTGTATCGAAGAAGGGTGCGAAAAGGGCAGCAATGAAAGATATGCTGCATAAAATGACAGGAGGAAATGAATAATGGCAGAAGCGAGAATCCAGGCAAAAGGGGAACTGTTCCCCGCAGAAGTTGTATCTGATATGTTCACGAAAGTGAGAGGAAAGAGCTCAATCGCGAGTCTTTGCGGAGAAACGCCGATTCCGTTCAACGGAATGCAGACCTTCACGTTCTCGATGGACAACGAAGTGAATATTGTGGCGGAGAACGGCCAGAAGCCAGCAGGAGGCATTACTGTAGAGCCGGTTGTGATTCAGCCGCTGAAGATTGAATACGGTGCCAGAATCTCCGATGAATTCCTGTATGCGTCGGAGGAGAAGCAGCTGGATATTCTGACGCAGTTCACTGATGGGTATTCCAAGAAGGTGGCAAGGGGTCTGGACATCATGTCCATGCACGGAGTTAATCCCAGAGACGGGCTTGCTTCGTCGCTGATCGGCACGAACAGCTTCGACACTAACACCGGTGTGGCGAAGGTGACTTACGCCGCCGGATCCGAGGAAGGCAATCTGGAAGATGCGATTGCGGCTCTTGGCGAATATGACAATACCGGATATGCGATCTCAAAGAAATTCGGTGCGGCGCTGGGAAAACTGAAAGCCAACGGAGTGAGACAGTTCCCTGAGTTTGCGCTTGGAGGAAATCCGGAGGCTCTGAACGGGATTCCGTGCAGCGTAAACTCCACGGTGTCCTTCGGAACGAATAAGGATGAGGTCATTCTCGGCGATTTCGCCGGAGCCTTCAAGTGGGGCTATGCCAGGGAGATTCCGATGGAAATCATCCAGTACGGTGATCCGGACGGAACCGGGAAGGACCTGAAAAACTACAACCAGGTATATCTCAGAGCGGAGACCTATATCGGCTGGGGCATTCTCCTTCCGGCGGCCTTCGTGAGAATCACAGGAGCATCGGCATAATGGAGTATCGGAATAAAATAACCGGTCAGATTATCTCAGTATCCGCCCCGATTGAGGGCGGGTTCTGGGAGCCGGTGGAGGAAACGGAAGAGCCGGCGAAAGAAACATCGAAAAAGGCACCGGCCAGGAAAACAACGAGGGCGAAGAAATGAGTGACTACGCGACAATCGATGATATAACGAAGCTGAAGAGGGCACTGACCACTGAAGAACAGACACGGGCGCGGGAGCTGCTGAAGGTTGTTTCTGAGGTGATCCGGAATGAAGCGCAGAAGGTCGGAAAAGACATGGACGTCATGATTGCGGAAGGAAGTCCGTCTGCTGATGTTGTAAAATCCGTCGTCGCGGATATTGTGATCAGAGAGCTGAATGCTCCGACATCGGATGAGGCAGTCACAGCCGTCAGCCAGTCGGCTCTCGGATACTCTGTCAATTATACGCCGCTTTCGCCGGGTGGCGGGCTCTTCATCAAAAAATCGGAGCTGTCCAGACTGGGCATCAGAAGGCAGCGGATCAGGAGCATGGAGCTGATATGATGAGAATTAAAGGAATGGCAGTGACGCTTTACAACAAAGAAAAGGTCGGGACTGATGAGCTGCGCCGTCCGATTTATGAAGAAAAGCCGGAAGTGGTGGAGAATGTCCTTGTCTCACCGGTTACTGCTGAAGACGTTGTAAATGAATTTAACCTCACCGGAAAGCACGCGGTATATGAGCTTGCAATCCCAAAAGATGATGAGCACGTTTGGACGGACCGTAAGGTCAGTTTTTTCGGGCAGGACTGGAGAACCTTCGGACCGGTTACACGCGGAATTGAGGAAAATATTCCGGGTGCCTGGAACGCAAAGGTAAAGGTGGAAAAATATGAGTAAAATCAAATTCAAGCTGAACGGATACGGAGTAAGGGCGATCCTGAAGAGCAGTGAGATGCAGAGTCTGTGCCAGGAAGAGGCGGACAAGATGGCGTCAGCTGCTGGGCCGGGGTATGTTTCAGAGCCAAGGGCCTATACCCAGCGCTCCGGCGCCGCGGTTTATCCGAGCAATGCAGATGCATGGAGAGACAACCTGAAAAACAACACGTTGGAGAAGGTGATTCGTAATGTTAGAAGCAGTGGTTCTTAATTATCTGGCAGACAAGATAAGCGTGCCGGTTCTCATGGAAATGCCGGAGGTTCCTTCGGAAGAATTTACGGTACTGCCGGATGAATTCATTCTGATCGAGAAACTTGCGGGGTCAAAGCGAAACCATATCAGGAAGGCTTCGTTCGCATTCCAGTCATACGCCCGGTCACTGCTGCGGGCAATCAAGCTGGATGAAGAGGTGCAGGAAGCGATGGACGCCTTGATTGAACTGCCGGATATATACGCGTCTAAACTGGCGTCTGATTACAATTTCACTGATACGGAGATAAAACGATATCGATATCAGTGCACATACGACATCACTTATTAAGGAGGTAAAGAATGGCGAAGTATGATATTGAAAAAGTTTCGGTTGGCAAACCGAAGATAGGCGGAGCAGTATACAGGGCGCCGCTGGGAACGACCCTGCCGACAGACGCAACGACTGCTCTCAATGAAGCTTTCGTTTGTCTGGGATATGTTTCAGAAGACGGAATGGAAAATGAAATCAGTATCGATTCCGATGACATTAAAGCGTGGGGTGGAGATACGGTTGCATCTCCGCAAAAAGGGAAAAGCGAGACGTTTAAATTCACGCTCATTCAAATTCTGGACGAGGATGTGCTGAAAAGCGTGTACAACACAGAGAATGTGACCGGAACACTGTCCACGGGAATTACCGTCAGGGTCAACTCAAATGAACCTGAGACCGCGGCATATGTGTTCGAACTAATCCTCACCGGAGGAGCCGTGAAGAGGATCGTCGTTCCGAAAGGGAAACTGTCTGAACTGGGAACAATCACATACAAGGATGATGAAGCGATCGGATTCGAGACGACAATCAAGGCGCTGCCGGGAGATGAATCCTTCGGATATGATCTGTCCAAAGAATATCTCATGAAGAAGTAGGAGGCCTGAATGAAGGGAAAGACAAGTACGGGATTCAAGTTCGATGTAGATGAAACGATACTGGATGATATCGAATTTCTGGAGAAGATTGCGGACGCGTTTAATGACGGGTTCACGATGTTCCGGGTTATCGAAGATCTGCTGGGGAAGGACGGAAAAAAACGTCTGTATGACCATGTCAGAAATGATAAGGGCAAGGCAACGCTGAGCGCAGTTTCGAACGAGCTGGGCGAGATTTTCGACGCACTGAGTAAGGAGCCTTCAACAAAAAACTGATGACTCTGGCCGGCATGATGATAGCGGGGAAAGACGAGTGGCGGTGTGATCTTGCGGAGACATACCATATATACGATTACAAGGCACTGCCGGCAGAAACGCTGGCAGTGCTTTCTTCAGGTTTAAGGGAGAATTCTAGGATACAGATGAAGATCAGCGGGAGAAAAGAAGTTCCGCATGATCTGCTGATCGCGGATATCGCCGATACTCTGAGGGCGATTGTATATAGCTTGTCCGGGAGCAAAACAGAGCCCGAATGGTGGCGCAATCTGATTTTGTGTGAGAATAAACCGAATGATCATATAAAGGAAAACCGCGCAATCCGGACATATGATACCGTCGATGACTTTCATCGTGCATGGTCAGAGATTACAGGGAGGTAAACATGGCGAACAATAACATAGGAACAGCCTATATACAGATCCTTCCGTCGGCAAGAGGAATATCGGCTGAAATCAAGAAGGAACTGAAGGCAGAGGGACTTCAGGACCACATAGCCAAACCGATATCTAAGAGTATTGGCGAAAATATGAGCGGAAGGCTCAAAGGCATAGGCGCCGGATTTACCGCCGTAGGAAAAAAGATGGCGCTGACCAGCATAGGCGCGGGAGTGCTGGGCGCGAAGTGGGTACAGTCCGCAAGAACCGCCCAGGAATCGCAGACTAAACTTACCGAAGTCATGCATGCGATGATGGGTGCGACAGGGAAACAGGTTGACAAGGTTAACGAGCTAATTGACGCCGAGGCAAAGAGCGGAGTTGTGGGAAAGACCGTTCAGCGTAACGGGGCACAGCAGCTGGCAACGTATCTGCACAGCAACAAAGCGCTGGAGACACTGATCCCAGCAATGAACGATCTTGCGGTTCAACAATATGGAACATCTGCGTCTTCAGAGCAGCTTGTAGGCATTTCCAACATGATGGGAAAGGTTTTCACCGGTCAGGTAGGAGCGCTCCGTCGTGCCGGAATCAGCTTCGACAAGCACTCGGAAAAAATCATGAAGACCGGAACCGAACAGCAGAAGGCGGCAGAGCTGGCGAAAGTAATCGGCAAGAACGTGGGAAACATGAATCAGAAGATGGCGGAAACACCGTCAGGACAGATTCAGAAGGCGAAGATGGCACTGGCCGGAATCGGAACACAGATGGGATCCGTACTGCTGCCGTACGTTGCGAAGATGGCGCAGTGGCTTGCGGACAATCTCATCCCGAGGATTAAACAGCTTGCGGATATGTTTGAAGCGCATCCGATACTGGCGAAGATCGCGGTAGGGATTGCAGGAGTTCTGATTGTGGCGTCGCCGCTGCTGATGCTCATCGGAGGAATAATCTCCTCTGTCGGTTCGCTGGTGGGCGTCTTAGGCGGAGTGCTCACCCCGATTGTGAAGCTAGGGAAGGCAATGAGCCTTGGAACGAGACTTGGACTTGGAATGATTCAGCTCCAGTCTGTGGCTGCACGTGCGTGTACCGGAATTATATCTGCATTCAGCAGGCTGATTCCGTTTATCGGCGGAGTATTCGCCAAACTTGGCGCGGTGCTGATGGCGAATCCGTGGATGCTGGCGGTTGCGGCGGCGGTGGTGGCTGCAATCCTTATCATTAAGAACTGGGATAAGGTCAAAGCCGCGGTTGCCAAAGTGTGGAACGGCATCAAAGGAATCGCCGGCCCGATCTGGAACGGAATCAAAAATACCGTCGGAAATGCGATGGACCGCATGAAGAGGAACGTCAGCAATAACCTGAGCGCAATGAAGGCGGCGTATACACGGCATGGCGGAGGAATTAAAGGCGTAGTCGCGGCACTGGCCACTTATCAGGTCAACCGATTCAAAAGCATGTATAACCGGCTTAACGCACTGACCGGAGGCCGGCTGGGGAGTATGCTGTCAATCATGAAATCGAAATTCGGAGCGATGAAATCATCTGCCGGAAGCAGTATATCGAGCATGTATGGAACGATTTCCCGAGGGTTATCAAGAGTAAAACATGCGTTCAGCAGACTGATCTTGAAGATCCCGAAGCCGCACCTTCCGAATATCTCAATTGACTGGAAGAAGGCCGGAAAAGGCAAAGTAAGCATTAATTATCCCGTAATCCGCTGGAACGCAGCCGGAGGTATTTTCACAAAGCCTACCCTGCTTGGCGGATATAACGGCGTAGGAGAGGCCGGAGCTGAGGCGGTTCTTCCGCTGTCCACACTGTGGGATCGTTTTGATCGTATGGCCGATAATATCGTTAACGGTGTCATAATCGCAAACAGGACGGCAGGAGCAGCCGCGGGTCCGCAGACCATCAATATCACGCTGTACGCTGACAAGAACGGCGCCAAACTGGGAGAATGGGTGGTTAAAGCCTATGACACGTACAAAAGGAGGCTGGGATAATGGCAGCACCGATAATGGCACATCCTGAATTTATTCAATTTTCATATGGCGGAAAGACATATAACATTAACAGACCGGAGGAGTTCAAGCTGAAAATTGAAGATGTATATGCTGCGGAGATCACCACATGCATCGGAAAAACCATTGCGGACAAAATCGGATGGAAATTCGCGGATCTGTCTCTAGAATGGGGTGGACTGCCGCAGGATCAGCTGGCGGTTCTGGCCAATATGCCGCAGCAGGCAACCATGACATTTAAGGCAGAAGACGGGAAAATATATACGGAGGATATTATCCGAACATCTGTTGCCGGAGCTGAGCACAGATGGACCGATAACGGCGTTGTATGGTGGTTATCCGTTGCGCTGGAGGTGAAATTCATCAATGTCCATAATTGACACACAGAATGGAAAACAGATACGGGATGCAATGGAAGTCCATTGCGGACTGTCCGCACAGGATACGGGGGCATCGCTGAGCTACAGCGGCGCCTCCGGCATGACCTGCAGTGACAGCAATCTGTCCGCCGCGCTTTCAATGACCGCATGGGATATGCGGAAGCTGACGGATTTTCAAAAGGGCGGATTCCCATTAGACGGGTCAAGGAAACTGCTTGATTACACGGCAGCGTCATTATCAGCCGGGAAGATCGGTATGCGATCGCATGTAGGACAGGGATTTTCCGTCAAGATCACAGCGAACAAAACAATAGCGGCGGTCACCGTGGCCTGCACCGCGGGAACGGGGACGATATCCGCCCAGGCGGGAACGGAGACAAAGAGTTATGCGCTCCGGAGGATAACCGTTATCCCGGTGAACAGTACAGCGGTAACGCTGACGGTATCTAACACGGGAGACGGACGAATTGAAATAGCATCTATTGTTCCGGGGATCTCAATGGAGTGGGACAACAGCAGCATCATTTCCTGCAATGTGAATCTCAGATCCGACTTGAGCATGGATAATCCATCGTGGCAGATTTCTGATATTGAGATTTCCGCATATTGGCCGGATGATATCTCAGAAGCGATCAGCAATATGGCGGATGATGTTCCGATCTGGTACTATGCGGGTTATCCGGGCGATTTTTCATCGCCCAGATTTTTCTATTTATCGGAGGCCGCGAAAATGGAGCAGAATACAATTACACTGAAAGGAGAAGATGCCAGCAGCAAACTGGAAGACGCTTCTGTGCCAATCGAGATGATGAACACAGTGGCAAAGTCAGGAAAGCGCGCCCTGTATGACCGCTTCGTGAGCTTCGTCAGACAGGCCGGGATAAAGCCTGTCAGTGTAGAGGCATCGCCGCCGGAAAGCGGAACATCTGCCACAGGAAGAACATTTGTTTGGACAGAGCAGAGCTGCAGAAGCCACGTGGCCAATATCATGAACATGACGCATGTCGGGGATTTCTATCCGACATTTGTTGACGCAGGAATCCCGACGATCCGGTGGAGGAAACCGACGCCGAAATGGACTGTCTTTGAAGAGGACTGCGGGGAGATCAGCCGTAATGTAAACCGGAACATTACAAAGATTGTTTCCGAGGATGACGATCACGGACTGGTCACGACGATAAGCAGATCGGATAAGTGGGTAGAGCTGTCCAAAGGAATTAAAGTTACTGCCGGAGTGCCGGTGATTAAAAACTACGCGGAATCAAACGACGGCTGGTTCTGGTCATATTCGGTAACGAATCAGAAGATCAGAAACTGGTCAAGAATCAATTCACTCTGCTTCACTCCGGCGAAAACGAGCGCGCAGAAAACAATAAAGCTGAAGGAGAAATACAAGAGCGGAAAGAAAAAGGGAAAGCACAAAACAAAGAAGGTATGGAAATACCTGTCTGCAATCAAAGGAAAGAAGATGACCGTGACTACGCCCGGAGGCGGAAAGGCGGTCACGGACACCGGGAACAGACCCGGATACATCATGAAGGTGACGCCGATCGTATACGGTCAGATTTACCAGGGGTCTGAACTGATTTTCCCGGTATGGAAGAATCTGTTCCTGAGGAGCAATATCGCCGGACAGTTCACATTCCGAGGCGATCCGCGGATGCAGCCGAGGGACGTATTTTACTTTGTGCCAAAAGAGATCACAAAGGATGCGTGGTCAAAGCTGACGGAAAGCGCCAAGGCATCCTATGTATGTACGCTGGAAAATATTCAGATCACGCATGAAGGCGGCGGAACACAGGCCGAGGTGACTTACCGGAAGGGGGTGTGCTGATGAGCTGGCAGACGCCGAGGACGGATTGGACGAACGGAGAGAATTTCACTGCTGCGGAGATGAATCGCATTGCAGGAAATATCAATTATCTAAATCCAAAAGCAGGTCTGAAGGAAGATTACACAGAAGACGATATCCTCACACAGAATCAATGGGATACCATGCAGGAAGCGCTCAGAGTGCTGCTGACCATCTGCGGAATTTCCGCGGAAATCCCGGGCGATGTGATAAACAGCGCTACAATTAACGCGGTGGAGCAGCTGACGGCTGCACTGAAGATACGGGTCGATTCCATCCGGGCGCAGGCAATGGCGAATATATATGCCGGGGATTTGTATCCGGGTGAGAATTACGTGAGAGGAGTTTAATGACATGGCATTTAAAAACAGAGAAGTGGAGCATCCGGGAAGATACAAGCTCACTAACGCGAGCACCGGAGCGGAGCTGGGAACGTTCGATCTGACACGGGAAGAAGGAACGGTTATCACAGAAGGAACGCCTCTGAATGCGGATAATCTTAACAATGAGATTCAGACTCAGGCGGATGTGATTGCACAAAGAAGAGCTGACGCCGCTGCGGCGGGGGTAAGATCGCAGATCCCGACGATAAAGCGCGGAACGGCGGCAATCACGGTAGGAAAGAAGAAAACAGGAACATTAACCATAAAATATGGAACGACATTCCCGGGCAATCCGCACGTTGTTCTGACGCCACTGACAGGGTCAGCATCGATTATACACGCAACCGTAAAATCAAGGAATACCACATCATTCACTGCTGCGGTATACAACGGCGGATCGAAATCGTATAAGGTCTATTTCAGTTGGATCGCAATCTACTAAGGAGGCACGAGCATGGTCACGATAATTGATGTAAATGGCGCAGAGATGTATGCTCATACCGCATGGGCCGAATCTCCGGACGGAGACAGTTTCTCTACTGTAGAGTTCGACGATGCAGATTATATAGGAACGCTGATTGACCGTAATGCGGCAGAGGAAACTGATCCGACAAAATACACGTGGAGATACGCGGATGCTGGCATGGAGGAAGACGAGGAAGATGAAGAGGATGAAGATGTGACAGCCGATCTGTCATCTGATCTGGAAGAGCTTGCGGATAATGTGGCAGAGGTCGCTGATCAGATCAATCAGCAGCAGGTGGACTTCATTAATACGCAGAATGTGACCGACGGGGCCATCGGGAATGTAAACGAACTTAACGGGACAAACGATGGCGTTCACGGGTGGACAGTGCCGGACGGATTTAGAATATCACAGTCATATGAAGATGTGGACGCGAATCCGGACACGGAGAATGTTCTCGTATCAACAATTACGCGAAATACATCCGGAACAGATGCAGCGGCAACATTTGATGCGACTGAGCTGGTAATATCACTTTCCGGAGCAGACGCCGGGAATGCGTACACGCTATCATTGCAATCCAGAATGTCGGAGTTGTTTGAAATTCCGGTGTCCGTTTCCGAATCAGACGGGACGAATATAATGTTGGATTTCGGAGTCATTAACAACGCTGTCACCGTAGGCCCGGAAGAGACAGAAGAGGAAGACGCCGGAATTGCAGAAGCAGCTGAAGAAGATCCCACTGTGGATGAAATCATTGCAGATGAAGAGGGAGCAGATGAAACGCCTACAGGAGAAATCGCAGGAGCAGGAGCATGGTCATGGTTTGAGTCGACTGCGGAAACTGCATCGGTGACAGCAGATGCTCAGGAACTGAGGTTTGACTTGGCTGAGATGCCAGTTGGAGCAGAACTGTCAATCGCGAACTTGAAGATTGAAGCCGGCGCGATGGCGACACCGTGGAGAAGATCAATCAAGGAAGTGGCCGGAATTGCTGCGGAGGCACAAACAATGGCAGACGATGCACATGCAGAAGCGACAATGGCGCAATCAACAGCCGATGCGGCCAAGGCGTCTGCATCATC
>OMZN01000084.1 GCA_900315555.1 uncultured Eubacteriales bacterium | reverse complement strand
CTGTGACAATTCGCTCATTTTGCTCATGTTGTCATTCTCCTTATCTTTCATATTTGTTTATCAAGGTTCATATCTTTTGTCCGTTCCGCCGCCTCAGTAGTAGTTACCGGGGCGGCTTATTCAATAGTTCTGTCGTTCATCTCTTGCACCTCCATTTCCCTGTTCTGGTGGTCTAGGTATGAGAAAGTGCTGTTTTCCGATTTTTCCTGAAGAAAATATTTGGAGTTGATCGGTTATCCGCATCTTTCGGAGGTCTAGGTATGAGATGAGGGTGTTTTCCGATTTTGGGACAAAAAAAATTCCGGTCAGATGACGATCGGATTTTTCTTTATAAAAAGGAAGCGTTTCTGTCTCACACATAAAAAACTGGAAAAATTCTTCTAGGCATCGGAAAACTGCCCGGACTTTTACCTAGACCTTCGGAAAGCCAGGTCTGGCTTTACTACTTCAAAGAAAAGAGGTGGTTCCCTTGAGGGTCGGTAAGAAGATGCGGACAGTAACCAATTTCATAAGAAGATAACAGGAGGCAGAAATATGTTTTTTGTTTTACAGACGGCAAACGTGGCTGCCGATGCCAAAAACTGCGTGTATCCGAACAGGAAAGAGATCACATCAGGTGATGAGCTCAAAGAGGCAGTCAGGTTTGACCATGTATGCGGGGAGTTTAAGAAGAACTACCGCAATATCAGTAACTTCCTGAAGTCCAATGTCATCGTTATGGATTGTGACAACGATCATTCCGACGATCCTGCCGAATGGATCACTTTTGAGAGGCTGGAAGAGCTTTTTGAAGAAATCGACTATGCGGCGGCACCGAGCCGGAACCATATGAAGGAAAAGGATGGCAAGGCGGCAAGACCGAAGTTCCATGTGTACTTTCCCATAGAAGAGACAGATGACGCGGAACAGTATGCTGCGGTTAAAAGAGCGATCCAGAAGGCATTCCCGTTTTTTGATGACAATGCGCTGGATGCGGCGAGGTTCATTTTCGGGGCGGATACCGGTGAGGTCGTCTGGCATGAGGGCTGGATGACGATTGATGAAGAGGTGACGCCGGAGCCTGAAGTAGATGAGGATGCCGGCAGCAGTTATACCGGCGGGAGCATCCTGCAGGGATCCAGGAACAAAACGCTTTCCCATTTTGCGGGAAGAGCGCTGAAGAGGTTCGGAGAGACGGACAAGGCAAAGCAGGTATTCCTGGATGAAGCGGCGAAGTGTGATCCGCCATTGGAGAAGGAAGAGCTTAAGACCATTTGGTATTCGGCTCTAAAGTTCTTCAGGACCAGGGTGAAGACACAGCCGGGATATGTTGCACCGGATGAATACAATTCAGATTTCAATGCCGGATGCCTGAAGCCGGATGACTATTCGGACATCGGACAGGCCAAGGTGCTGTGCAAGGAATATGGCGATGAGCTCAGGTATTCGGACGCCACGGATTATCTCAGATATGACGGCGATTCCTGGATTGAGGACAGGCAGCTGGCGGTCGGTGCTATGGAAGAGTTTCTGGATCTGCAGCTGGCGGATGCTCTTGAATATGTGGAGAACGCAAAGAAGGCATTGATGGCAGCAGGAGTTGATGAGGCTGCAATCAAGGCTGGCGGTAAGACCTTGGAAAAGGCGGTTCCGCTGGACTCATTGAAATTGATGTTTACCTATCTGGCGGCGAAGACTTATCTGGCATTCGTCATGAAGAGACGGGATTACAAATATGTAGTGTCCGCGCTGAATGCGGCGAAGCCGATGCTGGCGGTGAGTGTGTCTGATCTGGACAAGGATGAAAACCTGCTCAATACGCCGTATGCGACATATGACCTGACAAAAGGCATTGACGCAGGGGAACTTCCGCACAACCCGGAAGATCTGATTACGAAGATCACCAATGTGTCTCCGTCGGATGATGGAAAAGATTTGTGGGAGCAGTGCCTGGAGCTTTTCTTCTCCGGGGATAAGGAACTGATCGACTATGTGCAGATGGTTGTCGGCATGGCTGCGGTCGGGAAAGTTTATCAGGAACATCTCATCATTGCCTACGGCAGCGGTGCAAATGGCAAGTCTACGTTCTGGAATACGGTGTCCAGGGTGTTGGGGACCTATAGCGGGAAGTTGTCAGCGGAGACCTTGACGGTCGGATGCAAGAGAAATGTGAAACCGGAAATGGCGGAGCTTAAGGGTAAGCGTCTGATCATTTCATCGGAGATGGAAGAGGGCATGAGACTCAATACCGCAGTGGTGAAGCAGCTCTGCTCCACGGATGAGATTTTCGCTGAGAAGAAGTACAAGGCACCGTTTGCATTCGTGCCGAGCCATACGCTGGTCCTTTATACCAACCATCTTCCGAAGGTAGGGGCAAATGATGACGGGATCTGGCGCAGGCTGATCGTGATCCCCTTCAATGCGAAGATCGTCGGTGACAGCGATATCAAAAATTATGCGGATTTTCTTTATGAGAAAGCCGGCGGCTACATCCTTAAGTGGGTGATCGAGGGCGCAAAGAAGGCCATAGATGCAAATTTTAAGACCGTGCTTCCGAAGTGTGTCCAGGAAGCGATCAAGGCATACAGGGAAGAGAACGACTGGCTGGGGCATTTCATCGAGGAATGCTGCGATGTGGATCCTGCGTTTAAGGAAAAATCCGGAGAACTTTACCAGAAGTATCGTGAGTATGCTGCGAACAACGGTGAGTTTACGAGACAGAACGGCGATTTTAATTCCGCTCTGGAAAATGCCGGGTTCAGTAAGCGTAAGACCAAAAAAGGCGCATTTTTCTATGGTTTGAAGCTCAAAGAGGGACAGGATTTCCTGTAAGGGTGACGATCGGTGACAGGTAATTCTAAAACCACGTATAGGCGATTTTTGAGGCTGAAAATCCTTATATAGAGGGTTTATGAAACGCCTGTCACCACCTGTCACTTTCAATTTGATGGAGGTGTCGAGATGAGGGAAAAAACCATAGAGCAGAAGCTTGTTAAGGAGGTCAAAGCCAGAGGCGGGATCTGTCCTAAGTGGGTGTCTCCGGGATTTGACGGGGTGCCGGACAGATTAGTCTTTCTGCCGGGGCGGCATTTCGGGTTGGTGGAAGTAAAAGCACCTAGCGAGAAGCCGAGAGCCTTACAGGTTTCGAGACATAGATTATTGGCAAAGTTAGGATTCCCCACATACATACTTGATGGGGTTGAGCAAATCGGAGGGATTTTAGATGAGATACAGTCCACATGAATATCAGAAATACGCAATCAATTTCATAAAGGAACATCCCATAGCAGCGATCCTGCTTGATATGGGTATGGGTAAGACCAGTATTGTGCTGGCGGCGATTAATGCACTGATGTTTGAAAGCTTCGAGGTATCGAAGGTGCTGATCATAGCGCCGCTAAGGGTCGCAAAACACACATGGTCAGCGGAAATTCAGAAATGGGATCAGCTGAAAGGACTCAGATATTCCATAGCGGTCGGTACGGCATCGGAGAGGATGAAAGCACTCCGGTCGGATGCGGATATTTACATTATCAACCGTGAGAATGTTCCCTGGCTGATAGAAAAGAGCGGCCTGTCATTTGATTATGACATGGTGGTGATCGATGAACTTTCATCTTTTAAGAACTGGCAGGCAAAGAGATTTAAGGCACTTATGAAGGTGAGACCGAAGGTAAAAAGGATTGTTGGTCTGACCGGAACGCCGTCCAGCAATGGATTGATGGATCTTTTCGCAGAATACAAGGTTCTGGATATGGGAGAGAGGCTTGGAAGGTTTATCAGCCAGTACAGGGTCGAGTATTTTGTGCCGGATCAGGTAAATGGACCTATTGTTTACAGTTACCGATTAAGACCAGGAGCTGACAAGAGGATTTATGACCGGATCTCTGATATCACGATCTCCATGAAGGGAACTGACCATTTAAAGATGCCGGAACTGATTAATTCTGAATATCCGGTATATCTGGATGCGGATGAGCGTGAGAAGTATGAGGCAATGGCCAGTGATCTGGTGGTCAATCTTCGGGGTGGTGAAGTGACGGCTGCCAATGCTGCGACGCTTTCCGGGAAGCTGACACAGATGGCCAACGGTGCTGTCTATTCTGATGCCGGCGGGATCGAGTTCATTCACGACAAGAAGCTGGATGCCCTGGAGGACATCATCGAAGCGGCAAACGGCAAGAGCATTTTGGTGGCATATTGGTACAAGCATGATCTCGCACGGATCATCGACAGGCTGGAAGCCCTGGGCGTGAATTACGGAAAACTGGATTCGGATCGGAGTATTGAGGACTGGAATGCAGGAAGACTGGAAGTGGGACTGATACATCCGGCTTCTGCAGGACACGGACTGAATCTCCAGAGCGG
>OMZN01000035.1 GCA_900315555.1 uncultured Eubacteriales bacterium | reverse complement strand
CGACAGTCCGGCGCGTACCACCGCTCGGATTACTGCATTCATCCCCGGCGCATCGCCTCCGCTGGTCAGTATGCCTATCTTCTTCATACAGAATGCCTCCCTCTCCCTTGCGGGAGCTCTTGTTCTTCCAGCTCAAATATACTCTTTTTCATATGTATTAATAGTAGCATGAATCAATACTGTTGCAATTCCCAAAATAGACTAAAAAATTCAGAACCCTGTCCTGCAGCAAAGAACTTTATGACGCTTTCCGGGCGGCCGGAGCAACTCCCCGTCCGCTCCTCTTCCCTCTGCAGACAGCGGCACTTGATGCATGCCAGAAGTCCACGGGCGCCCGTTCATAACGCGTCCATCGCACGTGCTCCGTACCCCGTTGATCGTTCTTGGATATTGCTGCAAAATACAAGCACGGTCTCAAACATAATCGGCAAAATAATTTCATGAACGGTATTTCGTCACTGTGTTATTTGTGTTAAACTAGAAACGTATAACATGGATATTGCGAATTTTCGCTGCATGATCAATCTTCGAGAAAACCATCCGTGTTTTCCTTTTCCGTCGTTTCCGACCTGCATAGGCGAAGATGACGAAAAGGCAGAAAGATCTCATATGAATGTGACTATGCGCTCCTGGATCTGTACAGCCGGATCACTGCCGAAGGCGTGGCCGGTCAGCATGGAACAGAGGATCCATGGAGATGAAGAAGGAAGAAATGAAAATGATATGGAAAAAGCAGAAAGCGCTTCCTGCGCTCTTTTTTCTAATCCTTGTATTCTGTCTGTATATGCCGTTCGAAAACGGCGCCAGGGCAGCGTCGACAACTGATGCGAAGTCCATGTACTCCTATGTTCTCGGTGATGCGGTCAACTACGGCATCGTAGCCGAAACCTTCACGTTAAACGGTGATGCAGAGACCAATCTGGCGGCAAAGAATCTTGTGCCGAAGTCCTCACAAACCGGCAACAACCTCACTAACGACGTACAGCAGGGCTTTCTCATCGGTGCCATAGACACCTCAACCGGCCACAACTTCCATATCAAGGGCTACGAAGCTCTCGTCCACTGCGCTCCGGAATACAAGAACTACATTTCTGCGGACGACCCCAAGAAAATCACCTTCTGCAGCGACAACTGCAGCACAGAAAACATCAACAAAAAGATTAATGCTATGCTGGATCATGTTTCGGCACGCTCCGGCGAACTGGCCGGCCATGCCGCCAATGCGAAAATCGAGGAAAACCCTTACTCTCAGAAATATGTCCTTGATCTGACGGATGAGGCGGACGGCATTTATTACGTCAATGTCGACAAAGATCTCTATGACGGCATCATGTCCCAGGCCGACAAACTCCAGATTCAGAAGAAGGCAGATCAGAGCATTGTGTTTAATGTATCAGCTCCTGGCAATCTGACGATGCAGAAGTACAGCATCAACAACCAGGGCACAGACTCCCTGCTCAGCAACGCTCCCGGTTCCAGCGAAACAACCCGCAGCATCATTTGGAATTTCACCGGCAGTGGCAGCATCAGTCTGAATGGCTCCGTCAGCGGCGTGCTTCTTGCTCGCAACTACGATGTTACCACCTATAGCACGGGGTCCGGATGGATTGCATCCCGCGGCGTGACTATCAGCAGCGGTGAGTGGCACAACACTTATAATAAGCTTGCCGCGCCCACCGAGCCCACGAAACCAACCGAGCCTACAAAGCCGACGGAACCGACCAAACCAACCGAGCCCACGAAACCAACCGAGCCTACAAACCCGACGGAACCGACAAACCCGACGGAGCCTGCAAACCCGACGGAACCGACCAAACCAACCAAGCCCACGAAACCAACCGAGCCTGCAAACCCGACGCATCCTGCAGAGCCCACGAAACCGTCCAATCCATCAAACACACGCAACCCGTCTTCACAACAGCACAGCCATCAAACTCTCCAGTCTGTCAAAAAAACCGGACAGCATGACAACGTACCGGCTACAGGCGACCAAGAAGGACTTCTTGGCAATATTCTGGTGATGGCCGGCGCTGGTGCAGCGTGTGCACTCATCCTTTTGAAGCGCCGCCGTGATGCGATGAAGCGCAGCTGATCCGATCGCCAAGCCTCTTTCAGGTCCTGCGGCGATCCTGCATTACCTTCAAAGAAAAAACGGAGATCTTCCGGACGACCTGCCTACGCTCCCTCCGAGAAGATCTCCGTTTTATTTTTACGCTGCTGCATGCAGTCCGCCGAAGCGCATCCAGACGTCCGGACGATCACCGCATGCAGATGATCATCTGCAAAATACATTAAGAGACTGTTTTCTCCGCATCGACGAGGAGTGAATTCTCTTCCACGACGCAGAGCACACCATCCGGCAGCACATAGAGAACGGTGCCTTCTGCCGTATCGCCTATCTTGTCATAGAGTCTGCCGGCGCTCATGCTTTCTCCCCGAACGGTATGCACGCTGTTGGCAACATAGCCGACCTGACCAAGACCTTCCATCTCCACTTTGATGGCTTCTTTATCAAATTCGTTGTCCGGTTCCTTAATCAGCTTAACCTGCATCTTTGGTTCGAAAAACTCCCTCAATCAAAGATAATCATCCATCAGGCGTCTCACTTCATCCTGCATTTTCCGCACCACCTGCGCCGGTGCAGTGATCTTCACACCCTTCCCAAGCGACATGACCCAGCCGAAGAACTGGCCGCTCGGTACCACGTTCACATGGACGGTGAAATGGTCCTTGTCTGAGGGGAAGAGCGTAAGATCTTTTCCGAAGCGGTCGATCATAATGCCGGCCTTGTCATTTTCACATTCCAGCGTCACACTGGTCTCCTCGCCGCCGTACATGCCAAAGATCGTCCTGGTGTATCTGGCCAGATCGAAGCCTTTAAAAGTCTGCTGGCCGAGACGCTTCTGGTCGATGACATTCAGATCTTTCATCTTGTCCACGCGATAATGCTTAATCTGATCCGCTGCGGCATCATAGCCCACAAGATAGTAGTACTCATCATCCCACAGAAGACTCCAGGGACTGATCTGATAGAGCGCGCCATGATGGCGGAGAACCTGATTGCCATGCACATCCCACTGGAAATAGTGAAAGGTGATCTGCTTTTCCTTCCCAATAGCGGTATAGATCGTATCCACATTATTATAGACGCTTTTATTCACAGTCTTGATTCTGCCGCTGATAACGACCTGCCGCTGCAGCTGCTTTTCCTCATAATGACTGGCCAGCGTCTCCAGTTTTTTGATCAGTGCCTTCGATCTGGTATCGGTGATGAATTTAGCCGCCTGCACCGAATCCACCAGCAGCTTCAGTTCAGGCAGTTCAAATTGACGGCTGCCCAGATGGTAGTAGGTACTGCGCCCGCGCTTTTCGCTGATGATATCCAGGCCATAATGCTCAAGCTCTGCAAAATCGAGATAGAGGGTCTTGCGATTGGCATTAACGCCGCAGGCTTCCAGCTTATCAATAATCTGCTGCATGGTAAGCGCATGCTCATCATCAGTATACCGGGTGAAAATCTGAACAAGATATAGCATTTTCAGCTTCTGGTTTTCTCCTTTGGTCATGATGTCAGATCCTTTCATAATTGTATGCGTATTTCTTTTTATCATAGCACGCGATGCCGGCTTTACGAAAGAAGCGCGTCCTGAAAATCCAAATCTCAGGTCTTAACTGTCAAGACATGTGTTACACTTTGAGAAATACTCTTCAACAATTTGATTTGGGCTTTTAAAGTTTAATACGGTCTTTG
>OMZN01000082.1 GCA_900315555.1 uncultured Eubacteriales bacterium | reverse complement strand
TGAAGAAAACCGCGCATTGAAAAAAGAGCTGGAAAAACTTACAGCACAGTCTCTCCATGCACAGGTGGATGAGATGCTGGCTTCCGCAAAGGATGTCCACAGTGTTCACCTGATCACAAGAAAATTTGACGAGGTGCCGATGGACGACCTGCGCAGCCTCTCCGATGACATCAAAGCCGGCAGGACCGGGTATGCATTGGTGCTGGCCTCTGTTGCCGGCGGCAAGGTGACCTTCCTGTGCTCACTTACCGACGACTTAGTCAAGAAGGGATATCATGCCGGCAAGATGATCAAAGAGATCGCCCGTGCAGCCGGTGGTGGTGGAGGCGGCAAGCCTGACATGGCGCAGGCTGGCGCCAAAGATCCTTCTAAAGTGGAGGCGGCCTTTGCCACGGCAGAAAAACTCCTGCAGACTATTGTATAAAGAATTCAAAAATTATATAATTTAGTTGTGCAATACAGCGCATTTAAGGTGGGGGATGCGCAAAAGGAGGTATACAACGGTGGATAACAAAAACACGATCATGTTCGACAACGTGACGCGCAGCGAACGGCGCACGCCGCGGGAAATCCTGAGCGAGGTTTACGATGCACTGGAAGAGAGAGGGTACAATCCTGTCGACCAGATCGTTGGCTATCTCTTGTCCGGTGATCCTTCCTATATCACCAGCCACAAGAATGCGCGCAACATCATCCGACAGATCGACAGAGATGATCTGGCAGAGGTTCTGGTAAAGAACTACCTTGGGAAGTAGAACCAAAGGAGCGGATCACATAGGATCCGCTCCTGTTTTTTTAGTTTCATAACCTGCTTCGAACAGCATGTATCTGCTCAAAATTTTGATTTGATGCACAGAAAGGATCTTATGCAAAGAATACTGGCGTTAGACGTCGGCGATGCGACCATTGGCGTTGCCGTAACCGATCCCTTGGGTATCACCGCGCAAGGTGTAACCACTATTCATCGGGTGGGTGTCAAGAAAGACACTGACAAGGTCTGCAACTATATCGATGAATACGCATGCAGCACGGTGGTTATAGGACTTCCATTGAAGCTGGATGGCAGTGACAGCCCACAGACGGAAAAGGTCAGAGAATTCGCCCGCAGGCTGGAGAACAAGCTCAAAAGCACCGGCCGCCAGGCTGTCCGGCTGGTCTTTGAAGACGAACGCCTGACCACTGTGCAGGCGGAACGTGTACTTCTGGATGCCGATCTTTCACGAAAAAAGCGCAAAACCGTCATTGACAAGCAGGCGGCCGTGCTGATCCTGCAAGGCTACATGGATAAGAATTTATAACAGATTAAGAAGGAACTTATATGAACAGATACCGCGGTTTTTCCGATAACATCAACGATATGATTAACCATGCCGTCGACTCTATGAACTTCGGCAACATCGGACGGGATATCAATGAAGCCTTTCGCGCCAATGTCTATGAGGATATCAAGCTTTCTAAAGACCCTGACGCGGCCGGCGGTGCAGCGCAGGACACGTCACAGCCCGGACAGGCCGGCTTTGAAGGGGAAGACGCAGCAGGATTTCAGAATACGCAGCAAAATACACAGACAGGATATTCTTATGCGCAGCAGGGCCAGCGCAGCTTGGCCAAGGTTCCTCTTGACATGAACCCCAAAGGCGCTTCCTCAGGCCTCGTTCTGGTCGTTCTGGGCATTCTTCTGGCTGTCTTTTTCGGCTTGGGATCGATCGGTACGCTCTTTATGACAGGCGCTTTGGGAGCAGGCATTTTCAGCATTTTCTGCTGTGGCTGCGGTGTAGGGATGATCATTGGCGGCGGACGCATGCGCGCTCTTGTCAGCCGCTTCCGCGAATACAGCAGGATTATCGGCGATGATGACTTCATCCGCATCCGCCAGATCGCAGTGCAGTGCGGACGCAAAGAACAGGCCGTTTGTGCCGACCTGCGGCAGATGATCGCTAAACGCATGTTTTTGGAAGGACATCTGGATGATGATGCCCAGTACTTCATCGGCAACGATGCCATGTATCGAAACTACGAACAGGCCAGACAAAGTTACGACAGCCGCCAGCGAAAGAAGGAAGAAGAAGAGGAGGCACGCCGCAGCGAGACATCGGAAGAACGTGCCCTGCGCAAGGTGCTGGAACAGGGGATGGAAAGTATCGCCGAGATCCATGAAGCGAACGACCTGCTTCCCGGAGAGCATATCAGTGCGCAGCTTGACACACTGGAACAGCTGGTGGGCAAGATTTTCAAGCGTGTCTCTGAAAAGCCCTCTCTTCTGCCGGAGATTAAGAAATTTATGGACTACTATCTGCCGACCACGTTGAAGCTGGTGCATGTCTATACGGACTTTGAAAAGCAGGATCTGGAAAGCGAGCAGGTGATCCGGGCACGGCAGGATATCGAAACGACGCTCGACACCATCATCGAAGCTTTCCAAAAGCTTCTCGATGAACTCTACGAAGAAACCGTGATGGATGTATCGGCTGATATTTCTGTATTAAAGACCATGTTTGCCAAGGACGGACTTTCCGGAAACGACTTTGAGATGGACATGTCCGATATGTCCTCAGCCGACAAGAACACACAGGGAGGAACAAACAATGGATGAAATGAAGGTAATGGAACCTGAACTGGTTCTTGACGGATTGGATGCAGAAGACGCACCGACGGCACCTGTGGCGGTAGCTGATCATGTGAAGACCGACTTCACTGCAGCGCAGCAGTTTACGCCCGAAGAGCAGCAAAAGATCGATGCCTTTGCCAAGCAGATCGACCTGAATAATAGCAACATTGTGATTCAGTATGGCGCCGGCGCTCAAAAGAAAATGTCAAAGTTCTCCGAATCGGCATTGCAGTCGGTTCGAACCAAGGATCTGGGCGAGGTCGGGCTTTTGATGAGTGACCTCATGGTCGAGCTGAAGGGCTTTGATGAAGGCGAAAGCAAGGGAATCAAGGGACTTTTCAAAAAAAGCGCCAACAAGATCGAGTCTCTGAAGGCACGCTATGCCAAGGCCGAGGTTAATGTCGACAAAATTGCCAACATGCTGGAGCAGCATCAGGTGACACTGATGAAGGATGTTGCTATGCTGGATAATATCTATGAGATGAACAAAGGCTATTTCAAAGAGCTTTCCATGTACATTGCTGCCGGCAAGCAGAAATTGCAGCAGACCCGGGCCGCTGATCTGCCGGCTGCGCAGGAAAAAGCGCAGGCGAGCGGTCTGCCTGAAGATGCACAGGCAGCCAATGATCTGGCTAATCAGTGCAATCGCTTTGAAAAGAAGCTGCACGACCTGGAACTGACCAGAACGATCTCGCTGCAGATGGCACCGCAGATCCGCATGGTACAGGGAAATGACACAGAAATGACAGAAAAGATTCAGTCTACGCTGGTCAACACTCTTCCCCTTTGGAAGAACCAAATGGTCATTGCGCTGGGGCTGGCTCACTCACAGGAAGCAGCCAGAGTGCAGCGTACGGTCAGCGATACGACCAACCAG
>OMZN01000089.1 GCA_900315555.1 uncultured Eubacteriales bacterium | reverse complement strand
GAGGGCAGGCGGTATTTCCACGGCGGGCTGTTCGTCCCGGATGATCTTGAGGTCCTTTCGCTTTAGGCGAAATCTGCAGAATCTTTAATGCGCCGGGACAATCGTTTCTTCGGTGCAGCATTTGTACAGGTGCCAGCGGGTGATATAATCTCTGAGGATGGAAACGGACCGGCGTGAGGAAAGCACCTTGACATCAGCGGGCGATGCCATGTAACGCTGCATTGCCTGCCGATGTTCGCCCGGCGTACAGCCCCACCATGTCTTGAAGGCGGCATAGAAGTATTTCGGATCCGAAAAGCCGCAGGCGTAGGAGATTTCCATATTGGGCAGGTCTGTACAAAGAAGCATGTGCTCGGCATTGTAGCACCGTATGTACTGTACCATCTGCCCGAAACTCTGAAAGACCGTATTGCCGATGAACTGAGAAAAATAATTTCTGCTGATGTGCTCCTGTTCAGCCAGCTGGGCGAGGGAAATCCTCTCCTGGTAATGTTCACTGCAGTAGCGCAGGATGCGGTAGAACCGATCCTGCAGCTCCGGGTTCATGGAATCATCCTGGTTTTCATAGTTGAACCAGTTGAAGTAGTGAACCAGCAGGGAAAGAAGGCGCCCGGTGAGTTTGTCCGGCATCTCCCCGGGAAGTGCATCATCCTGAAAGTTGGCGCAGGCTAAGGCCAGCATGAGATCGACGACACTGCGGAAGGCCGGCATCTGATAGGGATAAAGATGGACGCTTTCACAGGAAAAAAGCATGTATTTCAAATCCTTCCAGGGCATGTCCATTTGATGCAGATCCAGGTGGAAGACCAGCAGCAGATTTTCTTCTTCGGCATAGAGATGATGGATATCCATATAGTCCACAGCAACGATCTCGTTTTCCCGCAGCACTACCTGTTCATGGGCAAAGCTGACATGGACGCTGCCATGAAGACAGTAGATGATTTCAAGATCGTGGGTATGATAATGGGGCATTGATTTTTTCGCCTGCAGCAGACGCACTTCATATCCCCGGCTTTTTTTATAATCGATATTTTTTTCTTGTACCTTCATGGATCTAGTGTAGCCTGGGATGAAGGTGTAGTCAAATATTCGTCAGAAATACAATCAGAAACGAAATTTTGACTATGAAACGGAGCGGCTGTTGCTATATACTGGATTTATTCAGGAATATTCTGTTTATTGCTTCATCTTGTTTACACGGTGGCGGGACAGCCGGCCTTAAGGGCTGTTCCGGTGGCAATCCGCTGAGAACATAGATGATGCTTTGTAATATGAGATAAGATTTGGGAGGTAAAAAAGAAATGTCTCAACAGGAAAACATGGAGGTCAAGGCCAAGGCGGGCGGTACTGCAACCGAAGCGCTGAAGAAGACGAAGATGTCAACCATCGGCGTCGTAGCCATGATTTTCTCCTTTGTAGCTGCCGGAGCATTCGGTATCGAGGAGGCCATCTCGTCCAGCGGACCGGGATGCACGCTGATCATGCTGATACTGTTCCCTTTCATCTGGGCCTTTCCCCTCAGTGAAATGGTGGGGGAACTTGGTTCACTGTATCCGACGGAAGGCGGTATCTACTCCTGGGGCCGCGAGAGTCTGGGAGAATTCTGGGGCTGGCAGGTCGGCTGGTGGGCCGGATTGACGACCTGGCTCTGCCAGGCGCAGTACTGTGCCCTGGTGGCCGGCTATGCAGCGAAGATCGTACCGATGAGTTCGTCGACAGAATGGCTGGTAAAAATTGCTGTGGTGGTGATCTTTACCATCGTCAATATCATCGGCCTTGATTCTCTTGAAAAGCTGGAAACAGTCTTTCTTGTCATTGTGCTGATCGGCTTTATCGCTGTGACGGTTGTCGGCTTTGCCAACTGGCACCACAATCCGGTGACACCGATCTTTAACCCGGAGGAAGGTCCGCTGCATTCCGTCGGCGAAGGAATCGCCATTATTATCTGGATGTACTGCGGATATGAATGCATGTCCAATATGGCAGGCGAACTGGAAAATCCCCAGGTCATTCCCAAGGCCATGCGCATTTCCCAGCCGATCATTGCCCTGAGCTACATTCTGCCTACTTTGGCGGGTGTGGCAGCTATCGGCAACTGGGCACACTGGTTCACGGATTCCAACGGTTCCAATGTGGGCTATCAGGATGTTCTCTTCCAGTATGTCGGCAACTGGGCAGGCATGGCATTTATTGTGATTGCCATCGTTTCCAACTGCTCGATTTTCAGCTCCTACATTGCCCAGGGATCTCGTGCTTTCTTTGTTCTGGCTGACGATCACATGTTCCCCAAGTCCATGTGCCATGTGGACAAGCGGGGTATTCCGGTGGTATCGATTCTGGCGCTTGCGGTCTTTACGATCATCTGCTGCCGGTTTGATTTCAAGACGCTGGTCATGGCGACCACGCCGATCCAGCTCTATATTTACCTGCTGATGGTGATTGTCGTTATCCGTCTGCGGAAAGAATATCCTGTAGAAGGACGAAAGAAGATGGGGCTGACGATTATGCCGGGCGGTACACCGGGACTCGTGATCCTGTCTGCTTTGGTTCTGGCCGTCTGCATTTTCGCTCTGTATGTCAACGGAACAGAATATTTCATCACCGGCTTCGTCATTCTGATTCTCGGACTGGTGCTCTATATGATCCTGAAATGGATCTACAAGGGCCGTGCAGTCGATGACCCGGAGGCCTATCCTTTGAATCCGAAAACCAAGCTGGGTCTTGGTGATCTTATCGATATCGGCAGCTATGTCTTCCTGTCCGGCATTGCTTCCTTCGTGGGATCCATCGTCCTGAAACTCTATGAAGGCGGCTACGGTGTGGAATATTATAAGGAAGAATATTCTACGGGTCTCTTCAGCAACTTCAACGGAATGATCTCTCTCTGCCGCTGGATGGGCATCGCCTTGATCATCATCGGCGTGGCGGTTTATCTGATCGGAAAGAAGACTGAAGAACCGCAGCTTGCCAAGCTGCAGGCACTGCGCAAGCAGAGAACGGACCAGAGGATCAAAGATATTCATGGAACATATCCTGGTGAACCGGAAGCGGCGGTTTCCTCACCGGATGCACAGCCTGCCTCGCCTGATAGCAGTCAGCAAGTTTAAATCCTTTGTATTACAGCCCCGGCCTGCGCCGGGGTTTGTTATAATAGAAAGAGCAGGCGGATGAAAGCATACGCAGATAAAACGTACAAAGGAGATTGGCATTGAAGTTTAAAGGGATAGAAAAGAAGCTGGCGGGCCGGTTTATCACACGCTACGATGTCCGTTATGAGATGGAGAACGGGCAGGAAAAGGTTTACGAGATGATTGCACGGGATCCTGCGATCAAAACCGAAGAGGACCTGGTTGACAGCCCGGTGGAAGCGGTAGCGCTGATTATGCACAGCGAGGATGGGGAAAAAATTCTCCTGAACCGGGAGTTCCGCATGGCTACAGGCCGCGCGGTATATAACTTCCCGGCAGGCCTCATCGATCCGGGAGAAACGCCGGAGGAAAGCGCTGCCAGAGAGCTGTGGGAGGAGACCGGCCTAAAGCTGGTTCACATTGATGATGTGCTGGGAACAGGATACGGTGCGATCGGTTTCAGCAACGAAAAGAGCGTCTGTGTCATCGGCACGGCTGCCGGCAGCTTCCAAAAGAGCACGTCACCGGAGGAGGAAATCCGGCCGGGATGGTTCACCAAGAAACAGATTCTGGAGATGATCCATACGGAGCCTTTTTCCGCAAGAACGCAGGCTTACTGCTATGCCTGGGCAAAAGATGCCGACAATGGCGGCAGGGGAAGAAAATAAGGTTGAAGTATTTACCTGATTTCCCATGGTGGAATAATCTGGGGAAAACTGTGGATAACTTTTTCAAGAATACTGAAAAAACGCTTGGATGCATTGAAAAACAAGGAATTTCATATAGTGAAGTATTCACAGGCTCCGGTGGAAAACATTGTATACGATTTTTGAAAAGTTGTGGATAAGCGCTGGAAAGGCTAAAAAACGTGGATTAATGCATTGTTGATAAACTCTTTGCAGAGAAAGACGTGAGTTTACATAATCTTAATGCCTGCTTAACAATACGCCGGCTGGAAGAAAGGAGACAGGATTGATGCGATACGGAGACTTCATCAACAACAATGGAACGATAGGCTTTATTGCACCGGCATTCGGATGCACTACGGAGCCTTATAAAAGCGCCTTTCAAAATGCGCTGTATACATGGCAGGCGATGGGTTACCGCACTGCGCTGGGACCTAACGTCTACAAGGAGGATGGCATTGGCACCAGCACTGATCCGGCGGCCTGCGGCAGGGAGATTATGGACTGGTATCTTTCGAAGCAGAATGATGCTCTGATTTCTTGCGGCGGCGGTGAATTGATGTGCGAAGATCTTGCCAGTGTTGATTTTGAACAGCTTGCAGAGGCTGATCCTAAATGGTTCATGGGCTATTCCGACAATACGAATCTGGTCTTCCTCCTGGCGACACTTTGTGATACCGCTGCGGTGTACGGACCCTGCGCGCCGGCTTTTGGTATGGAACCCTGGCATCCGGCGCTTTCTGATGCGTTTGGCATCCTGACAGGAGAGAAGGCCGTGATGCAGAACGGCATTTCTGCTATCACAGTGCAGGGTTATGATCGTTTCGAACGGACGCCTGCCAAGGATGAGGCACATCCGCTGCTTCCCTACAATGTAACGGAACCGGTGATGCGCAGAGGCTTTCCCGAAGCGGCCGGCCGGCCGCTTGCGGCGGAAGGGCGTCTCTTAGGAGGCTGTCTGGATGTTCTGGTCACGCTGATCGGAACGAAGTATGACCGGGTGAGAGAATTTGCGCAGCGCTACAAGGAGGATGGGATCCTCTGGTTCTTTGAAGCCTGCGACCTTGGCATGATTGCGATCCGCCGCGCCGTGTGGCAGATGCGGGAGGCCGGCTGGTTTGAGAATTGCCGCGGCATCCTTGTAGGACGTCCCTGGCACTACGGCGAGGAAGTGTTCGGCATGGACCGCTTTGAGGCAGTGATGGGGATTGTGGAAGATCTTCATGTCCCGGTGTTCATGGATCTTGATATCGGTCATCTGCCGCCTATGATGCCGCTTGTTGTCGGAAGCCGCGCCAAAGCGAGACTGGTGGATAATGATTTCCACATAGAGATGGAGCTTCGCCCCTGACATCATTGACCCCCAAAAGTCAGATTTCTGGGGGTCAATTTGTTCTTTATTCTGCTCGTGATGCTGCCGCCTGCAGCGCGGTTGTTTATAAGCTTGCCGCCGCAGTTTCAATGCGCCGGCGTACCTGCTCCTCGCCCATGATCTGCTGGATCGCCCAGATGTCCGGCGACTGGCTGCGTCCCATGAGTGCGATGCGGATCACTGTGCTGACATGGCCGACATGCCCTTTGTAGTCCTCCGGATGTTTCTTGAAATCCTTGGGTTTGGCGGCATAGCCAAGATCGGTGGCAATGCCGCGGATCTTTTCGAACCAGGCACTTTGATCGTCGCTATGGTCGTAGGAAGCCAGGTAGGCCTCCAGGATCTTTTTCTCATCGCCCTTTGTTTCTTCTGGCATAGCATCTTCCACGACGAAATATTCATCGTAGAAGTACTTGATGAATTCGAACATCTGGGAAGCGCAGACCAGGTCTTTCCTCGGCTTCTTGCCGTCTCTTCCCAGATCGAGAATTTTGACCAGCTTTTCATCGGCAAGGACATCGGAAAGTTCAGGACGGTACGCTGCTGCCCAGGTGCGGAGGAAGTCGGCCAGTGATGCCGCCGGAATCTTCACCAGAACATCCTTGGAGACGTCGTTGAGCTTGTCCAGATCGAAGAGCGTGCCGGAGCTGCTCATCTTTTCCATGGTAAAGGGAAAATCCTCCCACGGGGTATCCGGGTTGGCGATCCGCCATTCCTCGTAGTCGGAGTTGAGGATGGTCAGTAGATACTCCTTGACGGCGCGCGGATGATAGCCGAGCTCTTTGTAGTAGTCAAGAGAAAGCTCAGGGTCTTTGCGCTTGGAAAGTTTGCGCTTGCTGCCGTTTTCATCCACCTTCATCAACACGGAAGTGTGGCAGTAGACCGGCAGGGGAAAGCCGAGCTTTTGGAACAGTTCCACATGAATGGGCAGGGAGGAAAGCCACTCTTCGCCCCGCACGACATGGGTGGTGCCCATCAGATGGTCGTCCACAGCGTGCGCGAAGTGATAGGTGGGAATCCCGGTAGTCTTTAAGATGACGACATCCTGGAAGTTTTCCGGCATGGTCAGGGTGCCGCGGATCCCGTCTTCCACCGTGATCTGTGCAGGGTGATCCGGGCTGCCGCTGCTTGCAAGACGGATGACGAAGGGCATGCCCTTCTGCAGACGCTGCTCGATATCTTCATAGCTGTAGCCGCGTTCTTTGGCATATTTTCCATAAATGCCGGGCATCTCTTTGGCAGCTTCCTGGGCGGCGCGCAGTGCCGTGATTTCCTCCTGGCTGAGGAAGCTGGGATAAGCCAGTCCCCGGCGCACCAGATCCTTGACGAAAACCTGATAGATGGCGCCACGTCTGCTTTGATAATAAGGACCGTAGTTCCCCGTTTCCCCGTCCTTGCCGGCGCCCTCATCGAAATGGATGCCGAAATACTGCAGGGAATCGATGACGGTGTCAACGGCGCCTTCTACATAGCGCTTGTCGTCGGTATCTTCGATGCGCAGATAGAAGAGGCCGCCGCTCTGATGGGCCAGCCGTTCATCAACAAAGGCACCATACAGGTTGCCGAGATGGATGAAACCCGTGGGACTTGGGCCAAGGCGTGTGACCCTGGCACCCTCGGGAAGCATTCTCTTGGGGAAGGCCGCTTCAATATCGGCAGGGGTTTTGGTGATCGAAGGGAACAGAAGTTCCGCCAGTTTATCGTAATCCATAGATGATCCTCACAGTCTTTGTTTCTTTTCCGGCGTCCGGGGCAGTCTGCTGCTGCGCAGCGGACGCTTCAGCAAACGTCTCTATTATATACGAAAAACAGGTGTGGGTACAAGACGGTTAGGGTATAATAAGGATGATTGGAGGAACTGGATCATGAAGAAACTCATCGTTGCGGGTGCCGGTCCTGCCGGTATCAGTGCCGCTCTGTATGCCAGGCGCGGTGGCCTGGATGTGATTGTGCTGTATATGGACGGCGGCGCTTTGGAAAAAGCAGACAGGATTGAAAACTACTACGGCTTTCCGGAAGGCATCACCGGGCGGGCGCTGTTTGAAAGAGGCATCGAACAGGCGCAGAACCTTGGTATTGAAGTGCGCAGGGAAGAGATTGTAGGCTTGGATTTTGACGGCCGCTTTGTGGTCACAACCACTGAGACTGCGGAGCGGGCGGACGGTATTGTGTTGGCCATGGGCTCACCGAGGAAGGTGCCGAAGGTGGAAAACATCCAGGCCTTTGAAGGCCGGGGCGTGTCGTACTGCGCTGTTTGTGACGGCTTCTTCTTTCGCGGCAAGGATGTGGCGGTGCTTGGTGCCGGCGACTATGCAGCGCATGAGGCAGAGGTTCTCCGTCCGCTGGCCGGTTCGGTGACCATGCTTTCGGAAAACGAAGTGCGCGCCGTGGAAGGTGGTGAGACGCTGGAGCATGTCATCATGGCCGACGGCAGCCACCTGGCGGTGCAGGGACTCTTCGTGGCTATGGGCAGCGCTGGCAGCGGTGATTTGGCCAGAAAGCTCGGTGCAAAGCTGGATAACGGCAGGATCGTTGTCGATGAAAATGGCAGGACAACGGTTCCGGGCTTGTATGCAGCAGGTGACAGCACCGGCGGTCTCCTGCAGGTGGCGAAAGCAGTCTCTGGCGGCGCAGTGGCCGGCATGGCAGCTGTACGCGAGCTGAAGGCATAGTGCAGCACCGACGTGTACATCGGCCGCGGTGAAGGCGTGCGGCACCTGCAGGCCCTCCCCGCATGGACGGAGAAGAGAAGATTGAAAATGAACAGGATCCCTGGCAGGATCCCCTTGACGGAGGATAGGAAAATGGAAGATACATCCCCGCGCGGCGTTTTTCGGATCGGCCCCATACGCCCGCCCAGCGAAGCGGACAGTCTGCTCCTGCAGATCACAAATGGATGCACATGGAATCGCTGTAAATTCTGTCAGCTTTACCGTCACACCCAATTCCGCGCTTATTCGGTGGACAGCATTCTCGCGGACATCGACCGCATCTGCAGCATTGTTGAGGAGGTAAAGACGTTTCACAGGAGCGGAAAGTGGGATATTGACGGGCTCAATGAGAAACTGGGCATGATGGACCGCGAGACGGGCCAGTGCTTTTATATGGTGGCCAACTGGTGTATCGCCGGCGGCAGGAAGGTCTTCCTGCAGGACGGCAACAGCATTATCCTGCGCGGCGGCAAGCTGACCACGGTTTTGCAGTACCTTCGCCGGCGGCTGCCGATGGTGGAGCGGGTGACGACGTATGGACGTGCTGAAAATCTGTCCCGGTTTACTGCCGAGGATTTCGTGGAACTGCATGAAGCCGGGCTGGACTGCATTCATTCCGGCTTTGAGGCGGGGTTCGACAAGGTGCTCAGGATGGTCAACAAGGGCGTCACTTCCGCACAGCAGATTGCGGCAGGGCGCATGATCAAGGCCGCCGGCATCGAGCTTTCGGTTTACTTCATGCCGGGTCTGGGCGGTCATGCACTCTCTCTGGATAATGCGCAGGGCATGACCCGCGTGGTCAATGCCTGCCAGCCGGATTTTGTCCGGATTCGTACCGCAGCGGTCAAGCCGGGAACAGAGCTGGCAGATGACCTGCGGGAGGGAATCTTTACGCTGGCTTCTGAGGATGAGAAAGTGAAGGAGATCCGTTATCTGGTAGAGCACGGTGATTTTGACGGCTGCATCGTCAGCGACCATATGATTAACTTGCTGCAGGATGTTGAAGGCCATTGCCAGCGGGATCGGGCCTATATGCTGGGACTGATCGATGCCTATCTGCAGCTGCCGCAGAGAGAACGGAAGATTTACCAGATGATGCGGCGCATGGTACGTGCTGTTCGTCCGGCTGACCTGCAGACGCTTTCGCATGATGAATATGAACAGTATGGAACTCTGGCGGATCGGATGACCGATGAAGAATGGAACGCCAGAATGAACACGATGATCAGCAGGTACATCTGATAAGAGCCTGTCCGGATGGTCGAATTCGGTGCACAGGTCAGAAGAGAGTACACAAGAAAGAGATTGCACAAGGAGTATAGTAGTATGAAAAAGATTGCCGTGATCGGTGCCGGAAGCTGGGGAACGGCGCTGGCTGTGACCGCTGCTGCCAAAGGACATGCCGTGAAAATCTGGGGGCGAAACAAGAGGCAGATGGAATCCATGCGGGAGACCGGTGAGAACAAGCGTTATCTTCCCGGTGTCAAGCTGCCGCCGCTGCTCCGGCCGGTGGATGAAGCGCAGAAGGCGGTTCACCATGCGGATCTTGTCTTGTTCTCGGTGCCGGCGCAGGCATTTCGCAGCAGTTATACCGCCTTGGCACCAATCCTTACAGCCGGACAGGTGATTGTCAATGTGGCGAAGGGCATCGAAAAGGGAACCCTCCTCAGAATGTCAGAGGTCGCGGAGCAAGTGGCGCCAGAGGCGGGTTATGTTGTTCTCTCCGGCCCTTCTCATGCTGAAGAGGTGGGCAAGAGACTGCCTACAACTGTGACGGTGGGGAGTCGGCGGCAGGAACTGGCGGCATATGTGCAGGATGTTTTCATCACAGACAAGTTCAGAGTTTATACCAGCGATGATGTGACAGGCATGGAACTGGGCGGATCACTTAAGAACATCATTGCGTTGGGCGCCGGTATTTCCGACGGCATGGGTTATGGGGACAATGCAAAGGCGGCGCTGATGACGCGCGGTCTTGCGGAGATGAACCGGCTGGCCGTCAGACTGGGTGCGAGGCAGGAGACCCTCTCCGGGCTTGCCGGCGTGGGGGATCTCATCGTGACCTGCACTTCAATGCATTCCAGAAACCGCCGATGCGGCATCATGATCGGGCAGGGTGTACCGGTGAAGAACGCTGTGGAGAAGGTGGGCATGGTAGTGGAAGGGATCTCTACCACGGAGGCAGCGCATGACCTTGCGGTACGTGAGCATGTGGAGATGCCCATCACCGAAGCGATTTACCGCATCCTTTGCGGTGAGATTTCAGCTGCCGAAGCCGAACCGCTTCTGATGGGAAGGAAACCAAAGCCGGAACGCTGAGGGAAAAGGATGAAAGCGTACCTTTTGCCGGGATCATGCCCGGATCGTTTCGCACTTTTTCAAGAGATACCCTGTGCAGGGTTGACAGGGATTTTCAAGTATGGGAAAATCAAAATGGTTTTTTTGAACGTCCGGCCGATGTGCGGCCGGGCACTGTGTTTATTTGTTTTTTGGAGGAATTATGGAGTCATTATTCAAACTCAAAGAAAACGGCACAGACGTCAGGACCGAGGTGATAGGCGGTGTAACGACCTTCCTGTCCATGGTCTATATCCTGGCCGTTAATCCGTCCATCCTTTCGGCTTCCGGCATGGATGCGGCGGCAGTCTTCACGGCGACAGCCATTTCGGCTGCTTTCGCCACAATCTTAATGGCGTTTCTCGCCAACTATCCCATCGCGCTGGCTTCCGGCATGGGGCTTAATGCTTACTTTGCGTATACCGTCTGCGGCGATCTGGCCAAGATGGGGATCAACGATCCCTGGAAGGTGGCACTGACGGCCGTACTGGTTGAAGGTATTATCTTCATCCTCCTGACGCTGTGCAAGTTCAGAGAGGCGCTGGTAAATGATGTACCGGCCAACCTGAAGCTTGGGATCACTGCGGGTATCGGCCTCTTCATTGCCCTGGTCGGGCTGAAAGGTGCAGGCATCGTTGTCACTGACCCGAGCACGGTGGTAGCGCTGGGCGATCTCGGATCTGCGCCGGTGGTACTTGCGCTGGTGGGCTTTCTGGTTGTAGCTGTCATGTATCATTTCCGGGTGCCGGGGTATATCCTCTGGGGTATTCTGGTTACATGGATTCTAGGCATGATTGCGCAGGCGGGCGGCTGGTACCATGTGGATGTCAATGCCGGCAGCTATTCTCTCTTCCCGGATTTTTCTCATGGCATCAAGCCGACGGCACCGCATGCGGTCGCCTTTGACTTCGGCTTTGTAGCGGGACATGTTATCGATTTTCTGGTCGTCGTCTTCTCCTTCCTGTTTGTTGATCTGTTTGACACGGCAGGTACACTGATCGGGATCGGGGAAAAAGCGAATTTCCTTGATCGAAACGGTAAGTTGCCCGGTGCGGGCAGAGCTCTGATGGCAGATGCGATCGGCACCGTCTTCGGCGCCTGCATGGGCACGAGCACCGTGACAAGTTATGTGGAATCCAATACGGGTGTTGCCGCAGGTGCAAGAACCGGGCTGGCTTCTGTTGTGACAGGTCTTCTTTTCCTTCTGGCGCTGCCGCTGTCGCCGGTTTTCACGGCGATACCGAGCTTTGCTACGGCACCGGCGCTTCTCTTTGTCGGACTGATGATGTGCAGTGCGCTCAGAGGGATGGACTTTGAAGATGATGCAGCAGGTGCCGTCGGCGGTTATCTTGCTTTGATCATGATGCCCTTTTCCTATTCGATTGCCAACGGAATCATGTTCGGCATGCTTTCCTATGTGGTTATTCGCATCTTCCAGGGAAGGATCAAGGATGTCGAATGGGTTGTATGGGTTGCCGTCGTCTTGTTTATAGGACGAATTATCAGTTTAATTGCTTGATAAAGGAGAGGTGAACGATGTATCACGAAATGAAAATTGCGGGTCTTGTAAGGAAACTTCCTCTATTCCCCGTTGATGAGGATACGATGATCGCCGCATTTATCATTTTCGGTGATGTGGAGATGACGGAGACAGCAGCGCGTGCTCTGCTTGACAGAGCACCGGACTTTGACATTCTGATGACGGCAGAGGCAAAAAGCATTCCGCTCGCCTATGAAATGGCAAAGCAGGCCGGTATGAATGACTATGTCATCGCCAGAAAGGCAATGAAAGTCTATATGCGCAATGCGATTTCCACTGTCGTTAATTCCATCACGACAGAGCATGTTCAGCAGCTGTTTCTTGGAGAGGACGATATTGCCAAGCTCAAAGGGCGGCGCGTGCTGGTTGTCGATGATGTTATCAGTACCGGAGATTCTCTGCGTGCCATGAGTGAACTGGTGAAGAAGGCCGGCGGTGAGATTGCCGGGCAGATGGCCATTCTGGCAGAAGGTGATTCAATGCTCCGTAAAGACATTGTGGCGCTCGAACAGCTTCCTTTGTTCCATGCCGACGGCACCATCAAGGAATAGGTGTGCGCATAGAAATGGGCCTTGAAAAAAGATGACGGATGTGCTACCATTTAAACGCTGTCTTTAAGATGGCCTGGGAAAGCACAGCAGGAGGAAGTTCATGTTGAAAACAGTACTCATGATTATACTGGGCATCGTCAGTGTGATCCTCATCGTTTCCGTACTGGCACAGTCCAGTAACAGTGACGGCCTTTCAGGATCCATTGCCGGTGGTGCAGAGCAGCTTTTTGGCAAGAAAAAAAGTCAGGGCTACGAAGTGATTTTGAGGAGAATCTCAATCGTCACATCCGTCATATTCGTTGCGGCCTCTATTATTGTCGTTTATTTGGAGGCGCACAGCGCATAATGGGACGCTGATGCAGGCGGATACGGATAGGAAAGAAAGAAGGGAAAACCGCTGTCTTTCTCGCGGAAAGTGAGAAAGACAGCGGTTTTTTCGCTTTTTTCATGGGCTTTTCGGAGCTTATGTGGCGCGGTTGGGATTCCAAAAGGATCCGGAGAACATGATGAAGACGGTGAAGAGTTCCAGACGTCCGACCATCATCAGCAGAGAAAGGAAGAGTTTCATTCCCGGTGCGAACATATTGTAGCAGGCTTCAGCGCCAATGGCCCCAAAGGAGCCACCGGTGGTGGACATCAGGCTGATGGCTGTCGATGTTGCCGTTTCCAGGCTGCATCCGGAAAGGCTGATGACGATGGAGGACAGTACGAAGGTGACGCCGAACAGGATGGCGAAAGAGGTGACGGCCGAGGCAAGTCGGGAGGTGATCACCGTATCGCCGATCCGGATGGAGCGCACGGCATGGGGGTGGATCCGGCGGTAGGCACCCCGCTTGATCAGTTTGACCATGATCACTAGACGGAAGACCTTTAGTGAACCGGAGGTGCTGGCTGCACAGCCGCCGATGAACATCAGTGTGAACAGAATGATCTGTGCGGATATAGGCCAGCTGGTGTAATCATCGAGGTAGAAGCCTGATGTGCTGGCAAACGTGACAGCTTGGAAAAAGCCGTGCCGCAGGGCGATGCCAAAGGTCGCGCAGGTGCCGGAGACCTTGAGAATGATGGCGATAAGTATACTGGCAGCTGCGATGATCCCGAAGTAGGTCCGCACTTCAATGTTGTGTGCAATCTGCTTGAAGCTCTTTGTAATCAGAGAAATGTAGACGATGAAGTTGGTGCTGCTGAAGATGGTGAATATGGAGATGACCAGTTCAACGAACAGACTTTGATAGGCACTGACGGCGCCCTGGTGATACAAAAGGCCGGCGGTGCTGATGCTTCCCAGCGTATTGACGAGCGCCTCAAATGGTCCCATGGTGCTGCCCAGCCATAGCAGCAGGAATTCGATCCCCGTCATCGTAGAGTAAATCAAATACAGCATCTTTGAAATATCATTGATGCGGGGGGACATTTTCGCCAATTCCGATCCGGGCGCTTCGGCGCTGGCGATTCGCTGACCGCCGACACCCAGTGCAGGCAGGATGGCGATGATGAAGATCAGGATGCCCATGCCGCCCAGCCAGTGCATCATTGCTTTCCAGAGGATCAGTGCAGCAGGCATAGAGGCACGTGTGACGGTAGCGCCTGTTGTTGAAAGACCGGACATGGATTCAAAGAAGGCATCATAAAAATGAGGAAGGAAGCCGGAAAGTATATAAGGAAGAGCACCGATCACTGCACCGCTGATCCAGCAGACAACCACGGCAAGATAACCGTCCCGCTGCAGCAGCCCCTTGCGGGAGCGGGGAATCAACAGATACATGCATAGGCCGATGCCAAAGGACAGCGGTGTGCTGATGCCAAAGGCATACAGGCATGTCTGATCGCTGGTGCAGAGGGCGCAGATCAGTGAGGGAAGCATGGCGATGCCCAGAATCATGAGGATCATGCCGACGAGTTTTGCGATTGTCTTGCTACTGAAATGCATTAATGACTCCTTAGCGCTTAGAATCCCAGAAACCGGGGGTAAAGATCAGGAAAAAGCTGTATAGTTCCAGCCTGCCCGCAATCATGGTCAGGGAAAGGATGACCTTGATCGGCGCAGAGAAGGCATGGAAGGTCGTGGTCGGTCCGACGGCATCAAAGCCGGGGCCGACGTTGCCCAGGCAGGTGGCCGCTGCCGAAAAGCAGGTCATGAAGCTTTTGCCATCGAAGGACACCAGGAACATGACGGCAAACAGGGTCAGAAAATACAGGAAGGCAAAACTGCAGATATTGTCGATGATGTTCCTCGGAATGACTTGTCGATTGGCTTTGATATTGTACATGGCATTGGGATGCAGGCGGACGGCCACGGCGCGCTTGATCAGTTTCAGGAGGACAAAGACCCGGATCACTTTGATGCCGCCGGCAGTGGAGGAAGAACAGCCGCCGATAAAGAACAGCATCAAAATAAGCATGCGGCATACGGAGGGCCAGGCATCATAATCTGCCGTTGCATAGCCGGTGGTGGTGATGATGGAGGCCACCTGAAACAGAGCGTAGCGGAAAGCGGTCAGGAAGCTGTTATACGTATGCGACAGATACAGGGCGATTGTAATCAGCATCGAGGTGATGCCGATGATCAGCAGGTAAAGACGCAGTTCGGAATCGATCGCAACTTCTCTGTATCTTCCGGTTATCAGCAGAAAGTAGAGAGCAAAGTTGATGCCGGCAAGAATCATGAAGACAGAAATAACCATCTGCAGATAGGGGCTGGCAAAGTGAGCGATGCTGTCATTGTAGTCGGAGAATCCGCCGGTGCCGACGGTGCCGAAGGTATGGAGCATGGCATCGAAAAAACTCATGCCGCCGAGCTTCAAAAGCACGGTTTCGGCAACGGTCATACCGCCATAGATCAGATACAGGAGCTTGGAGGTATCACTGGTCTTGGGTGCCATCTTAGTCAGCGTCGGACCAGGGCTTTCATAGCGCACAATGGTCTGCCCGGCATTGCCGAGGGAGGGAAGCATGGCCACTGTCAGAACCAGGATCCCCATGCCGCCGATCCAGTGCGTGAAGGAACGCCAGAACAGCATGCATCGTGGGAGTGCCGTTACGTCAGGAAGGATCGTGGAGCCCGTGGTGGTGAGGCCGGAGCTGGTCTCAAAGAAAGCATCCGTAAAGGAGGGAATGCATCCGTCCAGCCAGAAGGGAAGCGCACCGATCAGGGAAAGCAGGATCCAGGAGAGGGAGGCGATGAAAAATCCATCCCGGATTTTCAATGTATCAGACTGAGGCTTTATCATGACATACAGTGCAGCGCCTGCGCCCAGACAGCCCAGTGCTGTTTCTGCAAAGGCGAGACAATGCTGCATTTCACCATAATAGAGGCCTGTCAGAATGGGCAGCAGAAATAATCCGCTCTGGAGAATGAGCAGAAAGCCGATCACGTTGAAGATCTTGCGAAAGTTCAGATCCATATGCAGCCACCTATCTGAACAGACTGGATCCGTCCGGTGTATTGATAACTTTTTCAAGATCTGTCAGCTTCGAGAGCAGACAGAAGATAATGACGCGGTCGTTGGCCCGGATGGTGGTATTGCCGTCCGGAATGATCAGCGTTCTGTTTCTGTGGATGGCTGCGATCAGAATACCGTCAGGCAGGTGGAGCTTGGAGAGCGGCATGCTGGTCAGCTTCATATGGGAGGCCGCAACGATCTCGATGACCTCTGCCTGTCCCTGAATAATCTCGCTGAGAAGGATTTTCTTGCGTCCCTGGATCAGGCGCAGAATGGAACTGGCGGTGATATCGAGCGGATTCAGTGCCATGTCGACACCCATCTGGGATACCATATCGGTGTAGATTCCGCGGCTCACCTTGGCGATTACGTTGTCGATGCCGTGGTTCTTTGCCAGCAGTGCCAGAAGCAGATTGTCCTCATCGAAACCGGTGCAGGTGACCAGGGCATTCATGCTGTCAAAGTTCTCCTCTTCCAATAGATTCAGATCGGTGGCATCTCCGTGAAGAACGATGGTATCATCCAGATGCTCGGAAAGATAGTAGCAGCGGTCCAGGTTCCTTTCGACAATCTTCGTTGAGATGCCAAAGGCAGAAAGCTTCTGCGCAAGGAAAAGGCCGGTTTTCCCGCCGCCGATGATCACGACCTTCTCCAGGTCGTTATACTTGCCCTTTTTGCGGACTTTGCTGTTGAGGCTAATGATTTCGTCCTTTTCACCGATTACGTAAAGCGTATTGTTCTCGCAGACGAGGGTATCGCCGTGCGGAATGATGATCTTGCCGTTCTGGGAGATGCTGACCACCAGCATGTTGGGCAGGATCTGGCGCACTTCATGGATCCGAAGGCCGATCAGCTGCGGCATAGCATTCACTGAGAATTCAATGATGGCCGCTTTCTCGGTTGTGAAGATTCCGTTGGACAGGGTGGTTTTTTCGATAAGATATTTGTAGATTTCGTTGGTGATGGCCATGTCCGGATTGACAAGATAGTCGATGGACATGGTATCGCGGATAAAGTCAGCTTGTCCTACGTGTTCGGGATCCCGGACACGGGCGATTACCTTGGAGCATCCGAGCTTCTTGGCAAAGCTGGCGATGACGATGTTTTTCTCATCCCGGTCGGTACATGCCAGAAGGAAATCAAAGGAAGCAATGTGAATATCACGCAAAATAGAGATCTGCTTTCCATTGCCGGCAATCGTCATGATGTCCAGTCTGGAAGACAGATTCTGCAAGGTGGATTCATTCTTATCAATCACGGTGACGGAATGGGATCCTCCAAGGAGCGCATTGGCGACTTTGGTTCCCAGCTTGCCGGCACCTACAATACATATCTTCATATTCTTTTATGCTCCGATATAGTACAGCAGTCTGCTGTCAGCAGTCTGCTGTGCAGCAATGTTTCATTTTTTCTGCGCCTGTATTTTTGATGCAGTGTGCAGGACAAATAAGTCAAACATATTCTAACACTAAAAAGTAAAATTTCAATGGTAAAGACGATGGAAAGAAACCATTAGGCCAATCGATGCGTTAAGGCGAGCCGATGCCTTTTATTTCGTGACGGCTGCCGGTAGAAAAGCGGGATAAACAGCAGGCTGACAGAAGAAACTTCTTCAGGAAAAGAGCCGTCAGAAAAGATATGTGTCAAGGAAGTGAAGAGAAAGGTGCAGTTAGGCATTGACAAAATATGGAAATCAACGTACAATTATGGAAAATATTACCATTCAAAAGAGGGGCGAAACGACCAGATGGATAAGAAAGAACTCGGCACCATTGGGGAAGGGATGGCGGCAGCCATTCTGCAGGCAAAGGGATACGCTGTGCTGGCCAGGAACTGGTACTGCCGCAGCGGTGAAATCGATATCGTTGCCATGCGCGGGCGAGAAGTGATATTCCTGGAGGTGAAGACCAGAACCAATATGCAGTATGGTACGCCGGCGGAGGCTGTCACGCCATCCAAGCGCCGGCACATGCAGCAGGCAGCCAGATATTATCTGAAGCGGTACGGCATGGAGCACAGCCCGTGGCGCTGTGATGTGATGGCCATCTACGTAGATCATATCGAAAATGCATTTTGACAGGGAGGTGAAGCATGCTATCTGTAGTAGTTACTGCCTGCCTCTGGGCGATGCAGGGGAATCTGGTGCAGGTGGAAGTCAATGTGGCGCGGGGACTTCCGGCCTGGCATGTGGTCGGCCTTGGAGACAAGACGATCCGGGAGTCGGTGGACAGGATTCGTTCGGCGCTTGTCAATGCAGGCTATGACTATCCGCGTCAGGACATCACGATCAACCTGGCACCGGCCGGGACGCAAAAGCATGGAAGCCATTTCGATCTTCCGACAGCCATCGCTATTCTGACGGCAACCGGTTTCATCGATCCGCCTTGCTTGCGGCAGGTCGGTTTTCTGGGAGAATTGTCGCTCAGTGGAGATCTGAATCGAATTGACGGCTGCCTGCTGCTTACGGAGACGCTGCGAAAGGCCGGCATGAAACAGGTGATTGTGCCGCGGGGCAATGCTTCGGAGGCTTCTTTGGTGCAGGGGGTGGAGATCCTTCCGGCTGCTTCCCTGCAGGAGGTGGTGGATCATCTGAAAGGCGATGCACCACTTATTCCTTTTCCTTCACCATCTGAAAACAGCCAGAGAATGGCTTCGCATCCGGAGGCAGTCTATGGGGACTATAAGGATGTCCGGGGGCAGGAGAGCGGCAAGCGCGTTATGATGATCTGCGCTGCCGGCGGCCACGGAGTTCTGATGCAGGGCAGTCCCGGGTGCGGCAAAACGATGCTCGCTAGGCGGCTTCCCACGATTCTGCCGCCGATGAGCTATGAAGAAAGTATGGAAGTCACTTCGATTTACAGTGTAGCCGGTCTCCTTGGGGAGGATCGGCAGATCATTCGGGAACGGCCGTTTCGTGCACCTTATCAAGGCATCACGCTGCCTGCTATGCTGGGCGGTGGTATCAGGCCGGTGCCCGGTGAATTTTCACTGGCGCATCATGGTGT
>OMZN01000156.1 GCA_900315555.1 uncultured Eubacteriales bacterium | reverse complement strand
TTCCGTGTTCATCTGATTTTCCAGCTTCTGTCCCTCTTCATCGAACGGAACAAACACAGTCCATCCCTGATCCCCGATCAGCTTGAAGTCCTGTGCAATATCCTTAAAGGAAACGCACTTCAGACTTTCGATTTCGTGTCGGATTCGTTCCATAATGTGTTTAGAGTCGAGTGCATCGCCACCGCTCATCGCGTATAACTGCTCGAAGTAGTGATGGATCACCTCCGGCGAGTCAATCTCCTCCACTCCTCTTGTCACCGACAGTGCCACCTGACAGGGCCGTTCCATCGCCGACATCATCCTGTACTTCGCGTCCGGATGGAACAGAAACACCTTGCTTTCCGCTGCGCTTCTGTGGTTTTCCCGGTTGCATCTTCCCGCGGCCTGAATCTCGCTTTCAAGGCCCGCGTACGCTCTGTACACAGTCGGGAAATCAAGATCAACTCCCGCTTCGATCAGGCTCGTGGACACAACCCGGCATGCCTGTCCGTTTTTCAGCCGTTCTTTGATCTCATCGAGGACGGCTTTTCTGTGCTTCGGAATCATAAGTGTGGACAGATGATAGGATCCTCCCTCCGGCAGCCGATCAAAAACGTTCTTCGCCTGCTTTCTGGTCGGCACGACACACAGCACCTGATCCAGACTTCCCAGACGCTCCGCCAGTTCATCGTCACTCAACTCCTCCTTCAGCTGCACATAGGAGACCCGTCTGAACGCAGGGAACAGATCCGCGGCGTCCCGGCAGATTTCCGTCGGCCTCATTCCCGGACTGTACTGCTCAAAAAGCGTTTCCAGCGCCGGCTGCGTGGCCGTACAGAGCACGCAGGAAGCGCGGTAATTTCTCACCAGCTCCGCGATGGCCGCGACACACGGCTTCAGAAAACTGAGCGGTATGGTCTGCGCCTCATCGAAAATGACGACACTGTCCGCGATATTATGCAGTTTCCGGCAGGCTGACGTCCTGTTGGCAAACAAAGACTCAAAAAAACGTACGCTTGTCGTGACAATCACCGGCATGTCCCAGTTCTCACAGGCAAGCCTCAGCGGGTCATCTTCCTCCCCCGCATCGTCCTGACCCGACTCCGAGTAATGGGCAAGGACATGATCCGCACCGAGAATATTTCTGAAGATACTGACTGTCTGATCGATAATCGAGCAGTACGGGATCACATAAATGACCCGTTTCATATGATTTCTCACAGCATGATGGAGCGCGAAAGCGAGCGATGAAATCGTCTTTCCCCCGCCGGTCGGAACCGTCAGAGTGAACAGGTTGCGATCACTCCGACTGCCTGTCTCAATGCATTGATTCAGGATCCGGCTTCGCGCTCCGTTCAATCCTTCGGTTGACAGACGGAACTTTTTCTTGTCCAGATACCGGTCCAGCACAACGCAGAGTGAATCAACGGTCGCCGCCGGAGTATCTCGTTCCTTTCCAAAATTCATAAAGCGCTCGGTATCCAGATCGTCCGCATCCACCAGACAGGAAAAGAGCATCCGCGTCAGGAATGAGAATGCAAACGCCTGACTTTCCTTTGTGGTTTGCATTTTCCCGACAGCCGGAACATGATCGAGCCGGAACGGCGCCGCATCCGCCGGGAGCGGACACGGTTTCAGCAGACGGCCCGTCAGCGTGCCTTCCTCGCAGAGCCGGCCGCCGCCGTTCAGAAGGCCGGCGTGATGACCCGCGATGCAGTAGCCGCCGATGACGCCCGCCCCGTTTCTTGTCAGCTTATGAATGAGCAGTTCCTGCGTGACGACGGTCTCCTCCGGCACGCGGGCCATTGCTTTCATAAATCCAGCAGCTCCCGCGGTCGAATGATCTGTCTTCGGCCCGTCGTCCCAGATTCTTTTCTGAAATGCATCCGAGTACTTTCCGTAATCGTGATGGCTCCCGATCGCATAGGCCAGATCACTTTGACCGAAGCATTCCGCAAACCCCTCCGCCATTTCCGCGACCGCCCGGTTATGTTCTTCAATGCTCTGAACTTCTCTTTCACCTTCCTCATTGACCCGGATATGCGCGGCAAATTCTCTTTTTTCCGTATTCATAACTGCCACCTTTCCCGTGCTGCGATGAATTTCGTCTGAATTCCGATCCGTTCCGCAACAGCTATATCATATCATTCGTCTTGTACATTTTTCTTCCCACCATGCTAAATTTTCAGTATTTTATTCTTTGGTATAAAAAATCCGTCTCCGGATCTGCTTCCGAAGACGGACGTTCTGAAAATGATGTTTCCACATTTACAAAGATTTAGCCTGGCCTTTACCTTTCCCCGATGGCAGATTCCGCCGGAGGCGGTTATTCTGATGAAGAAAACGTACGATCTTCATGGAAAAAAACACCGTCGGCCACTGCCGGTTAGAATTCCGTGTCCCTTGGGAAGAGGAGTCTGAATATGGAAACCAGAAGA
>OMZN01000081.1 GCA_900315555.1 uncultured Eubacteriales bacterium | reverse complement strand
TATTGGGGTTAAAGGTCGGAGACGCAAGTCGTTAGTACGACTGGGCAGTTACAAGCCCATGACCTTTAGGTCGTGGGTAGTTGACTATGAACATTGCAGTAGTGGCAGCAAACGGCAGAGTGGCAGGCAAGGTGATCACAGAGGCACAGAACAGAGGTTTTGAGGTGACCGCTTTTGGACGCCGGGAAAACAACACCGATGCGAAGACGTATATCCAAAAGGATCTGTTTGATCTGACGGCGGAGGATTTGAAAGGCTTTGACGCTGTTGTGGATGCATTCGGCGCCTGGACGGAGGATACCCTTGGTCAGCACAGCACATCCCTTGCTCATCTTTGCGACATCCTTTCCGGTACAGATACCCGTCTTCTTATTGTGGGAGGCGCCGGCAGCCTTTATGTGAATCCGGAGCATACAGCCTGCGTTTCCGAGGGGCCTGATTTTCCGGATTCCTTCAAGCCTCTGGCGGCAGCCATGGCGAAGGCACTGGGCGAGCTTCGTGAGCGCAGGGACGTCAAGTGGACATACATCAGCCCTGCCGGAGATTTCCAGGCGGATGGTGAACGCAGCGGCAGATACATTCTCGCTGGTGAAGAACTGAAGCTGAACGGCAGGGGCGAAAGTATCATCAGCTATGCCGATTATGCCATTGCCATGGTCGATGAAATTGAGAAGGGTGATCATATCTGCCAGAGAATCAGCGTCGTCAGAGCGTAGACTGCTCGTAAGTATAGCTGCTCGCACCTGTAATACTGGCATTGACAAGATAAGCGCGGGAAGATATAGTACTGGCAGGAGGTGAATCAATGCAGATTACAAGCAAGTTTACCATAGCGGTTCATATTATTACGGCGATAGACTATTTCAAAGACAGTGTGAAAGTAACGAGCAGCTTTCTGGCGGGCAGTGTGGGCGCCAATCCTGTGATTGTCCGGAACGTCATGGGAAATCTCAAGAAAGCAGGCATCATTGAGGTCAGTCAGGGGAAGAGCGGCATAGCGCTTTCCAAGAAACTGGATAAGATCACCTTGTTTGGTATCTACAAAGCAGTTGACTGTGTCAATGATGAAGGGCTGTTTCATTTCCATGAGAATCCAAACCCCGCCTGCCCTGTGGGCAGGAATATCCACAAAGCGCTGGATGAGGAGCTTCACAGCATACAGGATGCGATGGAGAATCAAATGCGGAAGATCACGCTTGCTGATGTTGTCGGAAAAACCAGGAAGGAGATACGTAAAGAAGCCAAATAATTAACTCATTTTGCATAATCAATCAGATGTTGTTTTTTCAGGGCAGGGTGAAATTCTCAGCCGGCGGTACAGTTCAGATGAAAAAAGGAAGGAACGCGATGACGGTTAAAGACTATCTGGGATATATTTCCAATGTTATTCATACGACCATCGTTGCCACGGTGGACGATGATGGCTTGCCTGTCACTGCGGCCATCGACATGATGGACAGTGACGAAAACGGGCTGTATTTTCTCACGGCAAAGGGCAAGAGCTTTTACGACCGTCTGAAGGAGCGGGGCTTCCTTGCTTTAACTGCGATCAAGGGCGAGAGCACATTGACGAGTGTGGCGGTATCTGTCAGAGGAAAAGTCAGAGAGATCGGGGATGAAAAGATTCCGGCTTTGTTTGAGAAGAATCCGTATATGCATGAGATTTATCCTACGGCAGAATCCATGAAAGCGCTGACCGTCTTTCAGATTTACGAGGGCAGCGGCGAATGGTTTGATTTGTCGAAAAAGCCTATCGAGAGGGTAAGCTTCACATTTGGAGGCGCAGCAGCAGAACAGGAAGGCTATTTTATCACCAACACCTGCACGGGGTGTCAGTCCTGTGTGGAGGTGTGCCCGCAGCAGTGTATCAGCACAGATACTGTACCGCTGGTAATCCATCAGACAAACTGTCTGCACTGCGGCAACTGCGTGACAGTTTGTCCTGTAGGTGCGGTGCGGAGAAGATGACGGAGAAAGAGCATAGATAGTATGAAAGAATTTTACAACAAACTGCCCAACGGCTATCAGGAAAGCATCAGCAAAGGACTGGGCGCAGTGCAGCGCTTTGCCAGGCATATGTCCTATGGGACAGGCACGAAAGAAGAACAGATCAGCAGACTGCAAAATGAGACAGACAACGCAGATGCTATTTTGATCGGTGCAGGTGCCGGCGTGTCTGCTTCCGCCGGCATGACCTACAGCGGTGCGCGCTTTGCCAGGTATTTCTTTGATTTTGCAGAGGCGTACGGCATCCGTGATATGTATGCCGGTGGCTTTTATCCTTTCCCTGACGATGAGACACGCTGGGCATGGTGGGCCAGGCATATCTATTACAATCGCTATATCGATGCACCTAAGCCTGTTTATCAGGAACTTTTGAAGCTGATAAAAGGCAAAGATTATTTTGTTATCACGACAAATGTAGATCACCAGTTTCAGAGAGCGGGATTTGACAAAAAGCGGCTTTTCTATACACAGGGGGACTATGGCTTGTTCCAGAGTGTCAATCCTCTGATACAGGAAACGTACGATAATGAAACATGGGTTATGGAAGCGATGGAGGCGCAGGGCTTCGTTAGAGATGAAACCGGCGTTTTCCAAGTGCCTGCAAGCGGCAGCATCGCCATGCAGATTCCGATAGACCTCATTCCCAAATGCCCGGCTGATGGATCAGATGTTGTGATGAATCTCCGGGCAGACGATTCCTTTGTGGAAGATGAAGGCTGGCACAGGGCTTCGGCAGCCTATGCAGAGTTTCTCCACAGACATGAAAATCGGCACGTACTGTATCTGGAACTCGGCGTTGGCGCCAATACCCCGGTTATCATCAAATATCCGTTCTGGCAGATGACGCTGGCAAACAAAGAAGCTGCCTATGCTTGCGTAAACTATGGCGAATCGTTTTGCCCCAAAGAGATCGAAGAAAGATCCGTGTGCATTGACGGGGATATCGGCGATGTGCTGCAGGAACTGCTTTGACGTGCTGCAGAAGCTGCTATAGAAAAACAGCGTCGTTGACGCTGTTTTTCTTATCAGTCAGATCTTACACAATATGATGGTCGATCAGATACTGCGTTGTATCCAGTACAGTTTCCTTCGCCGTACGGGGTTTCCAGCCGAGCAGCCTTCTTGCTTTCGTGTTATCGCGATGGTACTTCAGACCGATCATCGTATTGAGGACTTTCATCGGCACCTGGAATTTTGCCATGATGGAGACCACGAAGTCAGGGATGACCATCGTGTTTACCTTTCTGTCAGGATAAGCTTCTTTCAGTATCCGTGCCATCTGAGGCATAGTCATTTCTTCGGATTCTGCAATGAAGCGCTTCCCGTCTGCTGCATCATTTTTCGTGGCAAGTATATGAAGATCTGCCGGATCTCTGACATCACCGACAGGATAGATAACATGCGGACTCGGTGTTCCCTTCAGGAGCATTTCAAAAATATGATCTGTGCTGCTGCGTTTTCCGTCCATATATGGACCGAGGATGGCACCGGGAAGAATCGTTACGAGTTTTGTATGATCCTGTTTTTCGATCATTTCTCATGCAGTTTTTTCTGCAATAATCTTTGAGCGCTGATAATTGGTGATCCACTTATTGTTCATGTCGGTCCAGAAAGTTTCGTCGACAGAAGGGTTCCGGTTTTTTTATCTGGATAGTTGGCAGCCTCGCTGGAAGTCATGACTACTTTTTGCACGCCATGCTTTACTGCAGCGGAGAGGACGTTTTCCCCACCGCTTTTCGCGGTGGGAATCAGAGACGGATCAGAAACAATAAATATCCCGGTTAAAAAGGTTTGGATCGGCCCCGTGAAGGACAGCGCCACAGTGTATGTTATGAATGGCGATACAGAGGTGGCTAATGTCAAATTGAGTGAAGATAATGGCTGGCATTATGAATTTACGGGTCTGCCGAAATATGACGCATCAGGGAATAAGATCAACTATACCATTAAAGAAGATGCAATTAAGGATTACAAAGCCGAAGTCAAAGGAAATACGGAAAACGGATTTACTATCACCAATACCATCACCGGCAAGATTTCCATCCCTGTGACAAAAATCCGGTCGGGTGGAACCGGCGACAAAGCGGTCGTTCATTTGTTTGCGGACGGAACAGAGGTCGCGCGGAGGGAACTGAACGCATCCAACAACTGGCAGTACACCTTCGAGAACCTCGATGAGTATAAGGATGGAAAGAAAATCTCCTATACGCTGACCGAGGATGCTGTATCCGGTTTCAAGGCAACGATCACCTGTGCAGACGGAAAAGGCTTTACTGTCACGAATACAAAGACAACGCCGAAAACACCCGACAAGAATACCCCGACGCCCGGGACAAAGGCAGCCGGAGGCCCGAAAACCGGGGATACTTCCCATATAGGATTGTGGCTTATCCTCATGTTGGCAGCATTATCAGGTCTCGTTGGAAATGTTATTTATATGAGAAAGCGCAGATGATCTATTACTATTACTTCGGCATTTCTACTTTATGAGGTAAGTACACAGCAGCAGATTGTGGCTGTGTGCTTACTTTTTGCATAACGGAAGGGATCCATGCCGGTTAAAAATTCAGTTTTGTTGGTTATAGAAAAATTTTCATAAAACAAATATAAACCTTGACAAAAAAGAAAAAATAAGAAGAGTATAAAAAGGGGATGATAAGCCTAATGAAGCTTTTTATTTTCTTGATGCAATGTGGACAGCCACTTTTTTAAGGATCGGCGTCTGGAGCAGGGCGCTTATTTTTACTGATAAATGTATATATAAACGTGAAGAGTAAGAAAGAAAGGAGAGAATTTCATGAGGATGCTGGGGAAGAAAGCGGTATGGCTGTTTCTTGTGCTTGCGGTCGCAGTAACCATGCTCATCCCAATGCCGTTATATGCCGAGGAGGTGACAGGCACTTCAGAGCAGCAAACTGAAGGAATCAGCAGTCCGGGACAATCCAATGACCGGTCGGCGGCCTTTGAGGCAAATAAGGATGGCGCTGTTTTGGTCGATAGTGAAGTGCAGCATGATCAGACAGTAAAAATCATTGAACAAAAATCGGCACCATTGAATTCCTTTGGAAGCAGTCAGAGCCTGCGTGCTGTTTCCGATACAGTCCCAAGGAAGATGGGTAAGTCAAAAGCGCTGCGGACAGCGGCCGCCGCAGATGCATCATCGCATATGCATGCGGCGATAACAACGAATAACGACACGTATGAATCCGGAACGACGGCCATTGTCACGGTCAAATATACATTAGATCAAAAGGCTGTTCATGCCGGTGATTATATTATCGTAACCATTCCATCAAGCATAGCTGCCAAAGTCAGCTTTTCACTGAATCGTCAGCATTTCAGCAGTTCGGAGAATTTGGGAGACGGGCAGTACAAGCTGATAGTTGCTGATGATATTGAAAGCGGACTTTCCGGGAGTTTCAACGCTTATGTAACGACCGCAAAAGTAGATAAAACTGCGCCCGGGACAATAAGTGCCGGTGATGCGCGTAAGGTGATCACTGTTGTGCCAGGCGGATCACCGGGCGGGGCAGGGACGTACACCGATACAATTATGAAAGATGGATTTGAAAATGATGGTGTGCACTACGGAGGATATGATTATTCGGAAGGGTATGGCGACCAGGCTGCCCAGATAGGCATTGCTGATCTCACGAACGGAGGAACCTACAAATACCGCCTTTATATCAATGACAAGCAGGGCGATATTTCCAATGTGACTGTGATTGACCGCATTTCCGATGGGATGACGTTGAATCGCAATAAAGGTGTAGAAGTTACGGATCGAATCACCGGAAAGACAGTTGATGCATCAAAGTATTCTGTTCAATATGAAGGGCAGACACTGATCTTTAAGTTTCCTGGAACCCTCAGCAACACCCTTCAAATCAATTACTGGGTGGACATCGCGCAAGGATCGAACACTGCCAAGTACACTAACACGGCAGTAATTACCTATACCCAGAATGGAGATACGCATCAGGAACATCGCAGCTATGTTCTGCAGGGGGAAGACAACAATGCGGTGAACGGCGAGAAAAGTGTAGACAAGACGATAATTTCAACCGATCCGGACGATCAGTTTGTGACCTATACGATTAAATTCTGGAACAGCAATGGCTTTGCTGCAGGAGAAATCAATCTGACGGATCAGCTGGATCCGCATGTGAAGTTCATCGGTGCAGATACCAACGATTACTTCACGGTCAAACAGGACGAAAAAGATCCTCAGAAGATTCAAATAACCAATGCGAAAGCAATCGATGGTTCAACGACCACGTATGTTCGTTTTATCACGGATATGAGTCAGGTTCCGGTGGGCTATACTGTTCAAAATACTGTAGGCGGCAATACGACAAAGACAACTAAATATGGCGGCGGCTTCACGCTGTCAGCCCGCAAGCAGATCGACGGCAAAGAGGGCACACTTAAGGATGGTCAATTTAAATTCCAGCTGGTAGATGCGCATGGGAAAGTCCTTCAGACAAAAAAGAATGATGCGAAGGGCGATATTACCTTTGACCGTATTGCCTATAAGGCGGAGGATGTCGGGAAAACATTTACTTATCAGATGAAGGAAGCTGCCGGCAATGACGAACTGTATGATTATGATGCAAGTGTATATACCGTAACGATAGTCCCGCAGCTGGAAAAAGACAGCAATGGCAGCCCGACTGGAAAAATACTTGCGGAGCCGGTCATCAGGAAAGGCAGTATGACGGCTGATGCTATTGTCTTCAACAATACAACCAGGACCGGCAGCCTGAAACTGGCAAAGACGTCGAAAGGCCATGACACACCGAAGGATGCCGAATTTACAATTGCCGGCCCGAACGGTTACAGCAAGACGGTAAAGTACAGCGAGCTGAAGAACGGAAGCATCACGCTGAGCGGTCTGCCGATAGGAATGTATACGGTAAAGGAAAGCAAGGCAGAAGTGGACGGTTACACACTGTCGGTGGACGGAAAGACGACGGCGGAGATCACCAAAGGCGATACCGCGGAAATCGCACTGACGAATACATATCAGCCGGATAAAAAGCCGAAAACGCCGACAAACAAGAACAAACCAGCAAACAAGAACAAGCCTATGAATAAATACAAAACGGCGGATAAGAGCAAGGCAGCCGGTGCACCGCAGACGGGCGATGGATCGAATATGACAATATGGATCATTTTGCTTGTGGGCGCAGCGGCATTGCTTGCGGCACTTCTGATAAGACGCAGAAGGAAATGAACGAATAAAGTCCCGGATAACGCTTTGCAGTCACTTTATCAGCAGGATGATGTTAATCATTGCCGGACAGCGTGTTCTGCTTAACTGAAAAAGCTGATATAATTCTGCTGATGGATAACAATGCAAGTAAAGATTGATACAAAAGGGGGGCAGCATGCCGGAACTGCCGGAAGTGGAAACCGTTAAAAATGTTATCGAGCCGCAGATACAAGGGGCGGTCATTGAAAATGTTATTGTCAGACGTTCGGAAGTTATTGCGCATCCGATGGCTGATGAGTTTTGCCGGAAAGCTGCCGGGCAGACCATCTCCTCCATGGCACGAAGAGGAAAGTTCTTAATCATCCGCTTGAAGAATAAAAGCCGGATTATTCTTCATTTGCGGATGACCGGCTGCCTCCTTGTTACGCCGCCGGATTATCCTGAGGAAAAGCATACGCATCTCGTCATGCGATTGAATAATCAAACGGAACTGCGCTTTTCGGATACACGCCGCTTCGGCCGCTTCTGGCTGCTGCAAAGTGATGAAGCCGATACATACAGCGGTATTGGCAAACTCGGTGTGGAACCGTTTTCTGCAGAGTGCAGTGCTGCCTATCTGCAGGCACGGCTGGGGAAAAGGAAAAAAACAATCAAAGCATGTCTGCTCGATCAGCATGTGCTTGCCGGAATCGGAAACATCTATGCCGATGAAATTTTGTTTGCGGCAGGTATCCGTCCTTCACGATCCGCGAAAAGTCTGACGAAAAGCGAGTGGCAGTGCCTTGCGGAAACTATCCCGCAATCGCTGTCCTGGTACATTGAGAAAAACCGGATCACGGCGGAAGAGTATCTGCAGACAAAAGGGCAGGATTATCGAAACACTCCTTATTTGCAGGTTTATGGTCATGCCGGTGAACCATGTCCGCAATGCGGGAACCTGTTGACGCGTGCTGTCATCGGCGGCAGAAGCAGTGTGTATTGTCCTGCCTGTCAAAAATAAGGAGGATATATGATGATGAACTGCCTTATGGTAGCTTTAGGAGGTGCCTGCGGAGCAGCAGGCAGGTATCTTATCGGGTTTATTCCCATACAGCCTGCAAGCGGCTTTCCTGTGAAAACTTTTCTCATCAATGTTGCGGGATCATTTTTAATTGGTATTATTGCAGCGCTTGCAGCCAAAAATGCCATGCATCCGAAGCTTGTATTGTTTCTGAAAGTCGGTATTTGCGGCGGTTT
>OMZN01000077.1 GCA_900315555.1 uncultured Eubacteriales bacterium | reverse complement strand
GCAAGGAAATTTAAACGATCTTCGCAAGAATTTATCAGCTCTTTCAGAAACAGCAAGTACCCGTCAGTGAATTTCCATCCGCTTTTTCGCCCCATTATTCCTTACATTTCTTGAAGCGTTTCTTCCTCCATGGTGCTTTCTGGGGTGCTCTGTGCCATTATCGATTTTCCTTTTTCAATGATCTTTCCGTACAGATATCCAGCGGGCATGTAATCCAGCACGCAGACGCCGCCGAGAATGTCCGTGTACTTCTGAAGCTCGCGGATAGCAGTTGTATCCAACTCATAGCCGGCCTTCTTCAGGTCAAGACATGCACCGAGAAAGTCTCTCATCAGCGGAACGCTGTCAGATACATTGCGCTCAAGAACATCAACAATGAATCGGGAGTTCTCGCACACGAAGTCGGTCAGCTCGAAGGGATCCTGTCGCTCCGGGTCATACGTCAGCTGGCCGGTGCGCCATAACCGGCATGCCGCATTTCTGGTTAATGAGCGCCGTGCGCTGTACCCGAAGAAATAGTGCTGACAGACAGTTGCACCAGAATCGATATTCCATCTGTATGCGGTATACTTCCAGAACGGTCCCATGCAGAGTCCAGCCCATAGGCGTTCGTCAGAAGCCTGCGACGGCGACAGGAACTTCAGCTTTGAGTACACTTCATGCACATTCTGCTTGTCCGTCAGTTCTCGGTGCTCAACATCATCAGGCATATAAAGATCCAATTCCGGGAAATCATACCTCGTTTTTTCGAACGGCGAATGACCGAGCGATTCTTCAAGCCAGCGGCTGTCTTTTTCACTGAAATGGGAAAGGTATGCTCCGGCATTGGCCTTGATCACGTCGATATCGGCCTGCTTCATAATCATTATTTTCGTCATGATCCATCAATCTCCCATAAGTTCATCCAATGCCTTGTCCAGCGGCCCATTGATCATCTTCTGTGCGAGCTCAAACATGTCGTCCCGATTGTCAAAATCCTTGTCGGTAATATCGATCTTGAAAGTTTCAAGCAGAGTTCTGGATATGCAGTTAAACCATATGGTTGGCTTTTCAGACATGTCAATTCGTTCCTGTGCTCCGGATCTCCTAAGGCGTTCGAGGACATAGGTCAGTGCCGGCACAGCGATCATGGCGCTGAATACACCAGTAAGCCTTCCGCTGCTTTCGAGACGGCCGAATTTCTGCCAGTCCTTAGCGGGGAGAAGTACTAATATACAATCTCCGCGTTCGCAATCCACCTGCATATACTGCTGTTTTTCGTCACCGTTCATGGCGATATTGAATATGCTTTTAACATCCCGTAGATCGTCGGCCCTTTTCGTCACCTGTACGTTGATCTGCTTTCCGGCGGCGAGGATGCTTCCTGCCGGCAAATCAAATGCCATTCCGGAAAGATCATCCTCAAATTCACTGTTTGAATACCCGGCAATATCGCAGGCAGTCATGATGAAGGGGCAGATCTGCACCATCCCGGAGACCAATTCATTCGGGATGGTCCAGCTGATATCAGACCCATTTCTGTCAAATTTTAGCAGATGTCGGAATCCGGTCTGACCGCATTCGAGATGAAGGATGATTTCTGCTTTTCCTTCATTTACCAGATTCTTCAGGCCGCCATTGATCAGAACAGCTGTAAAGCTGACAACCATACGGTATCCATCCGGTTTAAGATCAGCCTTTACCTCAAATGAACTCGTTTCCTTATATTCGTGTGAGAAGTCCGCGAGCACAGGATAAGGGTACAGCTTATTTTTGATTTCCATAGCCCTTCACCTCCATCGCGCATAAGCCTGGCTGCTTCATGCGAACACTGATCTTTACCGGCTGATCCTTTGTGAAGCACAGTCCTTTGATTCTCCCATCCTTAACTTCGAGCTGGGTTCCATCGATGAGAGCAGCAGAAGCGATTTCCGCCTTGTAATTCCGGGATTCAGCTGAGAAGAAAACATCGAGATAAGCGGTGTCAGAGCTTTCGTCAGGCGTGTAGATTAACGTGTATTCGCCTTTGGCAGCGTTCCGACACAGAGCTCTGGTTCTCGACGATGGCACGTAGACGAATTTATACCGCTTGTCTTTCTCAGTATCGTCACCGGCGTTCTGGAACCCTCCTGTGCCTTCTCCGCCGCCCTCATCAGGGGTGACTGGGGCGTCCGTCGTATGCTCCGGCGTTTCTCCAGGGGCAGGCGTCTTATCGCCTTCTGGATCTTTTTCCGCCTGTGGTTCCTGATGATCATCACCCGAATCATCGGATGCTGCATGCGTTCTCGTAATTGTTGTGATCGTCACGGCGCTGACATCGTCAGAAAGGTCCTCTTGCTTTGCTCGGTTCTTATTCTTATCCGGGACATCGGCAGACAGATATTCGCCGATGGAAAGATTTATGGCTTCAGATCCGTTTGAAGCACGAAGAGACAGAATATTGTCTTTGACGTATTTCCTCAGGCGTTTCAGCATATCCTTTACTTCTTTTTTCTGCTGTTGATCATTAATACGATCGGGTGTAAATACTTGTTCGCACACGGTTTTCGCTACCGGAAGAACGATGCGCGTCTTCCAGGAAAGCCGGATATTGTGCTTCCTAAGTATCATACTGTCATATTCATCAACGGATGCTTCTGGCATCAGCATCCTGGCTGCCGCTATGCTGTCATACCGAAAACCCGGCAGGACTACTGGATTCCGAAGCTTCAGAGAAATGTCGAACGGGACAGGGAAAACCAGCAGAAACTGATGGAGCGCGGATGGCGCGTAATCATCGTATGGGAATGCGAGCTGAAGGTGTTGAAGACACGCGAAGAGCGCCTCAAACATTTGTTGGACGAAATTCGGAAGGTGTGACAAAGCGGGCTTATTACTGTCCCAATGGCGTCAACCTAAAGTCAGGTTGGCGTCTTTTTTCTTCTGCGGATAACTTAACTACGGTAAGAGGAAACGAAATAATTCCAG
>OMZN01000078.1 GCA_900315555.1 uncultured Eubacteriales bacterium | reverse complement strand
CTCCGCCGTATACAGCCCCTTTCTCATCTGAATGGTCTGATCCTCCGTATGATAAAGGAGCAGATTATCCACTTCCAGCTTTTCTGCCAGCATGCAGGCGTCCATCACCGTCGAATGGCCCCGCTCATAGGGGCGAAAGCGATCGGCCTGAGAATGAAGGCAGAAGGCTTCGTGAAACAGCCAGTGGCTTCCTTCTGCAAGAGCATAGTTGCGCGGGCGGCATGTTTCATCCCCGCAGCAGGTCAGCTTTACATCCGGTTCCGCGAGCTCCATGGAAAATCCCATCTGCAGTGCCTTGGCAGAGCCGGTATCGAAAAAGAGCATGCGATGCCCCAGAATCTCTTTCTCCTCCTGATCCTTCACCGGAATCAGGCGGAGCCGGCCGCCGGCAAAAGCGTGTGCCCCGATCGAGCCGGTCTGCCCCACGACATCAAGACAGGCCAGTTCACCTTCATTGAGCACCTGCTCCGCCAGGATACGCAGCGCCTGCAGAACATCTGCATGGCCGTAGATTCTCGCCTCACCCTCGTATTGACGGCGGTGTATCCCCTGACAGATCATCCGCGCCATCCAAAGGACACCCAGAATATGATCCATGTGCTTGTGCGTCAGAAAAATATCCCGTACGCTGCGCCAGTCTATCCGCGCGTCCTTCAGCCGGGAGAGGATCTGGCTTCCTCCACCGCCGTCCACCAGAAAATAAGATGGTGCCCCGGCAGTTCCCTCCTCTGAAAGCACAAAACAGGTATTGTAACATGCCGTGACCTGGGCGCATCCCGTCCCCAGCATCGTCAGTTTCATCTCTTCACTTCTTCCACGTTCTTTCAAAATAACTGTTGCTCTATTATCCCACGTTCTGTGCAGAAAAGAAAACAAAATTTTCAAAAGCGCTCTCCATATGAATCTATGGACGGCAAAACGGGACCGCGCCAGCTCATACAGCGCGATCCCGTTTTCGAGGTAGAGAATATAATGTTGTTTTCAATCATCCTGCAGCGGCTTGGCTCACCGCTCCGCAGCTACTTCACTTCGGCCGTCTTGAAGATGATCTTGCTCGTTCCTTCCATGGAAGCTGCCTTGCCGCCCACGAAAACCTTATTCCTGGAAGCCTTGACAACGGCTTCGAAATTGCCGGCAACTTTTTTGAGTGCTGCATCGTCCAGCGAGGAGACAAACTTTTGAATGCCGGCCTTATCGAACTTTTCCATGCCTGCCGCAAGCTGGCTGGTACCCGAGGATAACGTCCTGGCACCGGTAGCCAGAGAGGAAATGCCATTGTTCAGCGTGCCCACGCCCTTATTCAGGCTCTTGCTGCCTTTATAAAGCGTCGTCAGCCCCTGGCTCAGGGACGCGATGCCCTGGTTCTCTGCCTGCAGCCCGCTTGCAAGCTGCGCCGCGCCCTGATCAAGCTGCGAAGCGCCGCTGGCCAGCTCCGTGCTGGTCGCCCCGTAGATCGCCTGCGTGGCATCAGTATACTGCTTGACAGAATCTTCATAGGCCACCACCTGTCCCAGAGTCGTCTTTGCTGACTGCAGGCTGCCTACCTCTGCCCGCAGCACCTGCACCGCTGCCCGGGCCGCATCCGTATCCACGTTCTCATAGGCTGCAATCTGCTTCTGGTAGACCGCGATCTGCTTATCCAGCACCGAAGCGTAATTCTTTCTTGTCAGATCGCCAAGATCCAGGCCGCTTGCCTTCAGCTGCGATGAGGTCTTCGCTAAGATCAAATCGACCAGCTGCTTGGTGGCTGTATTCAAGGCAGCATTCTTGGAGGTCAGTTTGTTGAGATTGGCATTCAGGCTATTGATGCCATCCTGCGCCGCCGCCGTGCCCGACTTCAGGCTCTTGCTGCCCTGCACAAGCTTGGCATTGCCGGCAGCAAGGCTGTCCGCACCTTTGACGATTTTGCCGCTGCCGCTGACTAAGCTGCTCGTGCCGGCCTTGAGGCGTACGCCGCCGCTCTCAAGGCGCTTGCTGCCTGAAGAAAGCTTGGCCGCACCGTTCTTTACCTGCTTGGTGGCTTTCACAAGCTTTGCCGACGAAGAAGCCAGCTGCGTAAGGCCGCTCTCCAGCGCATTCACCTTCGCCTTGAGACTGTCCGCGCCGGAGGCGTTGATGTCGCCAAGGAGGCCGGACATGGCAATCGTATAGGTTCCATCAATGGTAAAGTCGGTCGTATCCGCCTTGACGACGACCGAGTCAGGGATATTCAGCTTGCCGGAGAGTCCCAGATCTTCAGAAAGTCCCGGGAAAGCAACGCCCAGTGCCACGTTGGTGCTGCCGTCGTTGACGTTCCTGCCGCCTTCCACGGAGACATTTGTAAACTTGGATCCGTCGAGCAGCACACCGCTGGCCATCGTATAAGGATGCGTTATGGTCCTGCCGCTGACCGTATCCTTTTTGCTGACCTCGTAGTCAAAATGGATCTCCACAGCGCCCGACTTACCTTTGATCTCCTTGGCACTCACCTCCTTGCCGTCCAGGTAGTAGCTGACCTTCACCTTGACAGGCAGCGGATTTTCCGTGGTGCCGGAATAATGGATATCCCTGCCGCCGGCATGCCATGTCAGCTGCTCACCGTTTTGGTCAAACTTCTCATTACCGGATGTGTTTTCAATATCCTTCAGTTCGGAAACGTCCTTGATCGTCCCGGCATCAGTGCCGTTCTTCAGCCATTCAGAAACCTGGATTTCCTTGGTATTTCCATCGGCATCCATGATCTCGTACGCCGTCTCGTCTTTAGAGAGCGTATGACTGTCCTCTGAGGACTTCACGAGCTCAGGATAGGTCTTTTCGATCTTTTTCTGCGTAGCATCCTTGGCCTCTACCGTACCCGGCTCACTGCCGAAGAAACCGAAGCCCATGGCTAAAGCCACACAGGCAGCCAGTCCGCATACGCCCAGACGCCTTCCCCGGGTCATTTTGTTCTTTTTCATTTTCACTACCTCCCTATTTTATTGCAGTGCGCTTTGTTACCATACACCTTATTTTCCAATTTGCTGCAGTTTCTGCTCTTCCAAAGCCGCCTCATAGGCCGCACGATCCTTCTTTCTCAGTCCCAGCGTCGTCGCACAGACAGGTCTGTCAAAGGCCATGAGCAGCGACGGCAGCACCAGAATAACGGTCAGCATACTGATGATTGCACCGCGCGCCATGAGCATGCACAGCGTGGAGATGATGCCGATGTCCGAATAGATCGCTACACCGAAGGTGGCAGTAAAAAAGCCAAGAGCACTGGTGATGATTGAGGGGATCGTGTTGGTCGCCGCAATCTCGATAGCTTCCCGTTTCGGTTTGTTGGTGGCACGCTCCGTCTTATACCTGGTCGACATAAGGATCGCATAGTCCACCGTCGAACCGAGCTGAATGGTGGAGATCAGGATCGGCACCAGGAACGGCAGTTCCAGGCCGGTAAATCCGGAGATACCCAGATTCAGATAAATAGCGAACTCGATCGAGCATACCAGAATGATCGGCAGCGAAATCGAACGCAGCGTGAACAGGATAATCAGGAAAACCGCCAGAATGGAGACGAAAGTCACCATCTTGAAGTCATTGTTCGTGATGCTGATCAGATCCTTGGTGGCCGGTGCTTCACCGATGACGGTCGCCTTCTTATCGTATTGGTGCACGATCTTGTTGACCATGTTGATCTGATGATTGCATTCGCTGGTGGACACCTTATAAGCTGAATTGATCATGATCAGCTGATGGCCTCCCGCTTCCAGCGACCCGGTAATTTCCTCAGGCAGTGCGTCTCTTGGTATGGCCGGTCCCACAATGGAATCCATCCCGAGCACCGTCTTGACACCGTCCAGATCCTCGATGCGGTCGCACATGGCCCGTCCGTCCTTGGCAGGCATGTCAGCATCAGCCAGCACCATGTAGGTGGTGGCAATATCAAAATCATTCTGCAGCTTTTCACCGGCCGTATTGTACTGGGTGTATTTTGCCGGCAGTGCATCGGCATTGCTGGACATCATCTTGGTGAAGTCATACGTAATATTTTCATGCTGGTAGCCGATCACAGCAGGGATCAGCGCCAGGATAAAGATGGCGATGAAGATGCCGTACTTGCTGGTCAGCCGATGTGCAAACCGGCTCATGTTGGGGATCAGCGCTCTGTGTCTGGTCTTTTCAACAAGCGGTGCAAACGCCAGGAGCAGCGACGGCAGAACCGTGACACTGCAGACAACGCCCAGCAGAACGCCCTTGGCCATGACGATGCCCAGATTCATGCCCATGGTATAGGACATAAAGCACATGGCCAGGAAACCGGCAATGGTCGTCAGCGAACTTCCCGCTACCGAGACCAGTGTGGCATTGACCGCCCGGGTCATGGCCTCATTCCGATCCAGTCCGTGATCCCGCTGTTCTACATAGCTGTGCCATAGGAAGATCGAATAATCCATCGTAACTGCCAGCTGCAGCACCGCCGCAATCGCCTTGGTAATGAAAGCAATCTCCCCGAGGAAGATGTTGCTTCCCAGGTTGTAGAGGATCGCCATACCGATGCTCAGCAGGAAGAATACCGGCGCAGCAAAGGAATCCAGCAGCAGCATCATAGCAATCAGAGAAAGGACCACCGCGATGGCCACATATTTGAGTTCCTCATCCTCGCACAGATTCTTCAGGTCAACAACCATGGAGCTCATGCCGGAAAGATAGCAGTCCTTGGTAACCACCTTGCGTATATTGGTGACGGCATTCATCGTCCGTTCGTCCGAAGTGGAAGCATCAAAGAAGATAACCACCATGGAAGCATCCGGATTGTTGATGTTCTTCCGCACGATATCCGGATACATTGAAACGGGGATTGAGGGATTAATCACCTTGTTTAGATTAAGGACGGTATCGACATGCTTCACCTGCTTGATATCCGAGGAAACCTGCTCGATCGCATCCGTCTTCATATTCTCGGTGACGAGGATGGCAAACGCACCCTTGCCGAAATCATCGAGCAGCAGATCCTGCCCCTTGACCGTTTCGATCTCCTTAGGCAGATACGTCAGCATATCATAATTGATCTTCGTCGCTTTGTATCCGATAATCGACGGGATCAGCAGCAGAATCGCAAGGATAAGAATGAATCGTCTGTATTTGACTACACCGCGGCCAATACCGCGGGTCCCGTCATCGATCCTGGCTTCTCTCCTTTTCGTCCGTGAAAGCACCATCTTCCTCTCATCCTCCTCTGTGCGCTATGGCTGGCATACAGCAGGCTGCCGGGGCAGCGAACTGACTAAAAGTCAACATGGATACCCTAGCACATAGATGACCCATAGTCAATATTTTTTGCAAATCATTTACACATAAAATATCCCCTCATTTTCGCTATTTTAAACAGCAAACCAGGATTGTAAAATAATTACATTCTGCATTATTGACCACGCGTCATTTTAGTGATATGCTGTTTTCAGACATCCTGTTGACCAACGGTCATCTTATGTTTTCGGCTATTTTCATGTACTGCCTACACGGCAAAGCGCACAGTACAAACCATACCATGATGAGAGAAGGCCGCGGCAAGCAAGAAGGCTGCAGCAAAGCAGTTTCTTCAGCTGATCTGCACACCAGGTTACACATCCGTACAACGCATGAGGAGAGCGACATGACAAAGACTGAGATCAAAAAAAAGAAAAAGAGGCTGGCACTGATGGACAGCGCCTACCACCTCTTTACGACGGTCGGCTTTCAAAATACGACGATCACAGATATTGCCAAGAATGCGGATGTAGGAAAAGGCACCTTCTATCTCTACTTCAAAGATAAAGAAGAGCTCCGCAAAGCCGTAGTCATCAGACGCTCCACATGCATCCTCAACGATGCGGTGGAGGCCCTGCTCCGTCAGCCCGGCTTCAACGCCATGCGCTTCTCCGACCGGATCATCTTCATCACGGATCACATCCTTGACTATCTCTCGCACGACATCGCACAGCTTCAGCTTGTCAGCAAATACCTGAGCCGCGGCATGCTCTCCCAGGTCGATATTGACAATACCACGGACGAGGATACCATCCAGTTCCGCCACTTCATTGAGTCGGCCTTAAAAAAGGACGGTATCGAGCTGGAGCGTGTCAACATGGTGGTCTATACCATCCTGGAGCTGATCAACTCCACCTGTTACAACATCATCCTTAACGGCACGCCGGTGACCATCGGAGAATACAAGCCCTATTTGTACCGCTGCATCCGTCTGCTGATTGATGATGCGGTCAATACCAAGGCAGGCGGCACGCTTCACTGAGGCGGTACCACACGGCTATTTGTACTGTGCTTCTATTTTTCAAACGAATTGAGGAAGTCATGGATGCGGGGATGTTCGGCATGGGTGAAGATCTTCTCCGGCGTTCCCTGCTCGATGATTTTTCCGTTGTCCATAAAGATGACGCGATCGGCCACCTTTCTGGCAAACCCCATCTCATGCGTCACCACGATCATGGTAATACGCTGTTCGGCCAGCTTACGCATTACAGCAAGCACTTCGCCGGTAATTTCCGGATCCAGCGCCGAAGTCGGCTCATCAAAAAGCATGATCTCCGGCTCCATGGCAAGACCGCGCGCAATCGCCACACGCTGTTTCTGGCCGCCCGAAAGACGGGACGGATATTCACTGCTGCGATCAGCCAGCCCCACCATCTGCAGCAGCTCCATGGCGCGCGCTTCCGCCGCCTTTCGATCCGCGCCCTTTACCTTCACAGGCGCATACATCACGTTCTTCAGCACTGTCATATGCGGAAACAAATTGAAATGCTG
>OMZN01000055.1 GCA_900315555.1 uncultured Eubacteriales bacterium | reverse complement strand
CGACACGCTGCCCATCGATATGTTTTCGCTCTCAGCGCACAAATTTCACGGACCAAAAGGCATCGGCCTCCTCTACGCCAGGCGCTCCTTCATCCCCGCGTCCTTCCTGGACGGCGGCAAGCAGGAGAACAACCATCGCGCCGGCACGGAAAATACCGCTGCCATCGTGGGCATGGCCAAGGCTCTTCAGCTTGCCGAGGCGCACCGGGATGAACAGGCCGCCCGGATGCGGTCAATACGCGATTTTCTCGCCGAAGAATTAAAAAAGATCCCCGGTGCTCACCGCAACGGCGATCCTGTGGACTGCCTGCCGGGGATCCTGAATTTTTCCTTTGAGAGCATCGACGGGGAATCCCTCCTCTTTGCGCTGGATCTGGCCGGCCTTGCCGCTTCCTCCGGCTCGGCCTGTACCTCCGCTTCCATCGAACCCAGCCATGTCCTGCTGGCCATGGGAGTTCCCTATGCCATCGCACACGGGTCGCTGCGGCTTTCGCTCTCCAAGTACAATACGATGGAGGAGGCCGCTGAAATCGTTCGCATCATCAGAAATGCCGTCGAAGATCAGCGCGGTGTCCGCTGATCTTCGACGTACCTGCCAATCCGTGCATCGTCTATTCGTGATTTACAGTTTGATCACGAACGGCGTACTATCCAGCTTGGTTTCAGCGCCGTTCTGCGTGCTTCCTCCTGCTTCTATGCACGGGCCGCCGTGCACTGGCCGCCCGCTACAGCTCCTTTCCCGTCAGCAGGCGATACGCCTCCAGATACTTGTCGATGGTCTTTTTGATGACATCATCGGGCAGCAGGTAATCACTGTCCGGATGCGCCTTGAGCCAGTCTCTGACAAACTGCTTGTCATACGAAGGCTGCGCCTGCCCGATCGCATACCCTTTCCTTGGCCAGAACCGGGAACTGTCAGGGGTCAGAATTTCATCACCTAAGACAATGTTTCCATCTTCATCCAAACCGAATTCCAGCTTGGTATCAGCGATGATGATATCCCTCGCCAGAGCATAGTCAGCGCATTTCTTGTAGATTGCCAGCGTGTAGTCGCGGATCTTTGCCGCATAATCCTCACCCTTGCCCGGGAAAGCCTTCTCCAGGACATCAATACTTTCCTCGTAGGAAATATTCTCATCATGATCGCCCAGATCTGCCTTGGTGCTGGGCGTATAGATCGGCTCGGGAAGCTTCTCGGATTCCTTGAGCCCCGCCGGCAGCTGAATCCCGCAGACGGTGCCGTTTTCCTGATAACTCTTCCACCCGGATCCCGTGATGTAGCCCCGGACAATGCATTCGATGGGCAGCATGGTGAGCTTGCGGCATTTCATGCTGTTGCCTGCAAATCTTTCCGTCTGAAAGAAAGCGGGCATATCCGCCGGATCGACGGAGAGCATGTGGTTGGGAACGATGTCCTCCGTCAAATCAAACCAGAATTTGGACATCTGGGTCAGCACAGTGCCCTTCTTGTCGATCTTGTTCTTCAGGATATGGTCAAAGGCGGAAATACGATCCGTCGCCACCATGATCAGGCTGTCGCCGGCATCATAGATTTCCCGCACTTTGCCCTCTTTGATCGGTTGATACTCTTTCATGTGATTCCCCTTTCTGTTGTCCTGCGCCATGAAGATCGCGGTGGCTGTCGCGGTCAGTTTGCCTGTCCTGCGGCTTGCCGCCTCTGCGCGCAAATGTGTTATGGTCCGCCCTGCCGCCTGGACATAAGCAGTGACTACCAGTTCATCGCCGAGCCGGACAGGTCTGAGATAACGAATATCGAGCTCCAGTGTCGGCGCATAGCTTTCTCCCGCATAGAAGCGGGCAGCAGCGCCCATCGTGATGTCCATGGCCGTACAGAAGATGCCGCCGTGAAGCATGCCTGCCCGGTTGGCCTGCCACAGCTGCACCGGAAAAGCAAGACGCATGAAACCGTCCGCATAAGAACATGCCTCCACCTTCATCTTCATCATACCGTTGATATTACCCGCCTGCGCCACATTGGTCTCCTGCTCGAGACGCCGCATATAGGCTTCCATACGATCCTGTCCCTGCGCCAGCTGCTCCGGTGTCATAGGCTGTCCCGGGGCCAGGCGCTCACGTCCCGTTGAACGGATGCCAATGACAGAAGGCTTTGTTTCCTCTCTCATCTAGGCCAGGTCCTCCGTGGCAAACATGCGCACACCGGCTTCTGACAGAATCGACTGCGCTTTGACCAGATCACGTACCTTGAGGACCAGAACCACCTTGCCGTTCTTCAGCTGCAGCGTCGAATAGATGTATTCCACTCCAATGTTCCTGCTGGTCAGCTCCTCGAGTACATCATGGAGACCGCCGGGTCTGTCTTCCACCTCGACGGCGATAACATCGGTAACCGTAGCGTTAAATCCGTTTTCGGAAAGGATCTTCTTCGTTCCTTCCGGATCGTCGACCAGGACCCGCAGAATGCCGAAATCCGTCGTATCCGCCACATACATGGCGCGGATATCTACATTGTTCTTCTTCAGGACAGCAGTGAAATCTGTCAGCCTTCCGGTGGTGTTCTCCAAAAATACAGAGATCTGCTTGATGTACATCATTTCCTCCCTTGTTTACTCGATATAGGATCTGGTATCTTCCACCCTGACGGCTTTCCCCTCGCTTCTGGGAAGAGTGCCCGGGCTCAGGAAGCGAACCTTGCATCCGATTCCCAGCATCTCGCGAAGCGCATGATCCAGTCTTCTTCTGAGGTCCTCGATGAACGACATCTCATCGATCGGCAGTCCTTCCGCCAGCTCAACGCCCAGCTCGAAGGTATCATTATTATTTTTCCGTCCCACATACAGCTTGTAGTTCATTGTCAGCTCGCTGAACCTGGCGATCACCGTCTCCACCTGCGAGGGGAATACGTTGACACCGCGGATGATCAGCATATCATCCGTACGCCCGTAGACGCGGCTCATCCGCACAGACGTACGGCCGCAGGCGCATGGCTCGTGGGTGATGGAACAGATATCTCTGGTTCTGTAACGGATCAGGGGGAATCCCTGCTTGCCAAGGGTGGTCAGCACCAGTTCGCCCTTCTCACCGTCCGGCAGCACCTGATGCGTATCCACATCAATGATCTCCGGATAAAAGTAATCCTCTGCGATATGCATGCCCGCATTCTCATCGCAGCTGACCGCAACGCCCGGTCCCATGATCTCGGAGAGACCGTAGATATCATGGGCTTTGATTCCCAGGCCCTTTTCGATGTTGTCACGCATCGCCTGCGTCCAGGGCTCTGCACCAAAGATGCCGGCTGACAGATGCAGGTCATCCGGCTTGATGCCTTTCTGGGCACAGCGCTCTGCAATAGCCGCTGCATACGACGGCGTGCAGCATAGAATATCACTCTTCATGTCCTGCAGAAAGGTGATCTGTTTTTCCGTATTGCCGCTGCTCATGGGAATCACGGTCGCGCCGATCTTCTGTCCGCCGTAGTGGGGTCCGAAACCGCCCGTAAACAGACCGTATCCGTAGGATACGTGCACCACTGACTCGTCGGTGCATCCCGCCATGGCAAGCCCCCTTGCCAGGATCTCGCTCCAGATGTCAATATCCTCCCTGGTGTATCCGACAATCTTGGGCTTGCCTGTCGTCCCCGAAGAAGCATGGATCTCGATGATGTCCTTCTTGGGTCTGGCAAAGAGGCCGGTAGGATAGTTGATCGCCAGATCTTCCTTTTCCATGAAAGGCAGCTTCCCGATGTCCTCCAGGCTTTGGATATCCTCGGGCGCCACGCCGGCATCATCCAGCTTCTTCTTGTAGTAAGGCACATGGTCGTACTCATACTTTACGGTTTTCTTCAGTTTCTCAAGCTGCAGTGTGCGCATGGTCTCCCGATCCGCACATTCCATCGCTTCATTCCATATCATCTAGCGTCTCCTGTAAAATAACGAATAGTAGTAAGTTCCATTATCCCGCACGCCATCACGAAAGTCCGCATCCTTGCCGTCGGGCTGAGCACAAACGATGGCCGATCAGACATCCGTTCAAAAGATCACCGGCCGCCTCAGATCTTGCTCTCATCGATATAGGCAATATAGGGGAGCTGTCTGTATTTTTGTGCATAGTCGAGGCCGTAGCCGACAATAAACTGATTGCCGACCGTGAAGCCTACATAGTCTGCCTCAATGTCCACCCGCCGCCCTTCCGGCTTGTCCAGAAGCGCACAGATGCGCACCGACTTCGGACCGCGGTTCTCAAGATAGCCTTTCAAATACTGCAGCGTGATGCCGGAATCCACGATGTCCTCGACGATGATCACGTTCTTTCCTGAAATGTCACTTTCCAGATCCTTGTTGATCTTGACCTCGCCGCTGGTCTTCGTAGAAGCCCCGTAGCTGCTGCATGCCATAAAGTCGATCTCCACATCGCCGGTAAGATGCTTCATCAATTCGGTCATCCACATGACTGCACCGCGGAGAATCCCCAGCAGAAGAATAGGCTCATCCTTGTAATCCTCACTGATCTGCCGTCCGATCTCCTCGGCACGCGCTATGATCTCTTTTTCCGTGATCATGATTCCGCCGAGTGCCTCAGTATTCATCTTTTTTCTCCTTTTTCTTTTCTGTATCCGGCCTTTGATCCGCCGAATCCTCTTTCACTTCATAGGTGACATCAAATGCATCCGGGTATCTCTTCCTCACGCGGTCCGATGCAGCACCTTTGTTCTTCCAGTACCGGTCCAGCGTGTCCCGGAGCAGCCAGGTGATAAAGATCCAAAGCGCCAGATCATCGATCCATCCCACAGGAAGCAGGAACGGCGGAATCAGATCCACAGGGAGGAACAGATAGACAATGCCGCCCACCACCAGCAGTTTCTTCCAGAACCTGACAGAAGGATCCCGCAGCATGCTGCCGATGGAGCCGATCCGTCGAATGAAGGCATAGACAGCTCTAAGCACACTCATAGCGTTTCCCCAAGCACCGCATCCATAGCATCCAGCAGTTCCTGCCAGCCGGTCTTCTTCAGGGCCGATACAGGGAGCAGGTCATCTTCGCGGCGCATACCCAGGCTCTTGCGGATAGCCGAGAGCCTTGCCTGAATCTGCCCGCGGGAAATCTTGTCTGCCTTCGTTGCCGCCACCAGACCATCCAGGCCATAGTGCTTCAAATAGGCATACATCTGCTGATCCTGCCTGGTAGGCGCATGACGAATGTCCACCAGGAGAACGACCTTGCAAAGTCCTTCCCGATGCTGGAAATAAGCATCCATCATCTTCCCCCAGCTTTCGCTGACACTGCGGGCCACCTTGGCATAGCCATAGCCGGGCAGATCCACAATGCGAAAGGCATCATTGATCTCGTAGAAATTGATCGTCCTCGTCTTGCCCGGACTGGAACTGACCTTGGCCAGCTTTTTTCTTCCGGTGAGCAGATTGAGCAAGGAGGATTTGCCTACATTGGACCGCCCTGCAAAGGCAATCTCCTTTTTGTCATCCGGTGGATACTGGTCCGGCCTTCCGGTCACCGCCACCAGATCTGCTTTTTTAATGATCATCGTTTGCTTTATCGTCTGCTTTTTTTACCGTACTTTTTTCTGCGGTTCTGATGTGCTCAGGATGCCTTGCCGCCAGGAAGTCCGTGAGAGATTCATTCGTTCCCACCAAAACCTCTTTGAGCGCATCCTCCACATGCTCTAACAGAACAAACTCCAGCTGATCCCGCACTTTCTTGGGAATCTCATCAATATCCACCGCATTATCTTTTGGAAGCATCACCTTGCGGATTCCCGCCCGATGTGCTGCCAGCACCTTCTCACGGATGCCGCCTACCGGCAGCACCTTGCCTGTAAGCGTGATCTCGCCGGTCATAGCGACATCTCTGCGCACAGGAATGCCGGTCAGCGTGGAGATCATCGCCGTGCACATGGTAACGCCGGCTGAAGGACCGTCTTTAGGAACAGCACCTTCCGGAATATGGATATGAATGTCCTTATCCTTGTAGAAATCCTGATCGATCTCCAGATGCTGCGCGATCTGCCGAATATAAGAGATACCGGTACGCGCGGATTCCTGCATGACATCGCCCATCTGCCCCGTCAAAGAGAGCTTGCCTGTGCCGGGAACGGCTGCCGTCTCGATGAACAGTGTCGTTCCGCCCACAACAGTCCAGGCGAGTCCGGTGGTGACACCCACCTCGGTCTCTCCCTTGATCTTATCGTAATGAAAGCGTTTCTTCCCCAGCAGACGCTCCAGATCCGCAGGCCGAATCCGGTAGACCTTCTCGGGATCATAGCCTTCGGTTACGGTCCTGCGCGCCACCTTCCTGCACAGATTGGCGATCTCTCGTTCCAGATTTCTGACGCCGGATTCACGCGTATAGTAGTTGATCAGATCCCGGACAGTACGCCGGGGGATCTTGACGTTCTTCTTGTTAAGGCCGTGTTCTTCGATCTTTTTCGGAATCAGGTACTTGGCTGCTATCTCAACCTTTTCCTCCTCGGTGTAGCCCATGACCTCGATAACCTCCATCCTGTCCAGAAGCGGTGCAGGAATGGTCTCGATGGAATTGGCCGTGGTGATGAAGATCACCTTGGACAGATCGAAGGGCACCTCCAGATAGTGGTCGGTAAATTCCTTGTTCTGCTCCGGATCCAGGACCTCGAGCAGCGCCGAGGAAGGATCTCCCTTGAAGTCCGCCCCCAGCTTGTCCACTTCATCAAAGAGGAACACCGGATTGTTGGTTCCGGCATCACGGATAGCATTGATAACGCGCCCGGGAATGGCGCCGATATAAGTTCTGCGGTGGCCGCGGATCTCTGCTTCGTCCCGCACGCCTCCCAGTGACATCCTGACATATTCCCTTCCGATGGCTCTCGCCACGGACTTGACAATCGAGGTTTTCCCGGTTCCCGGCGGGCCGACCAGGCAGAGAATAGGCCCTTTAATGGTATTGGAAAGCCGCAGGACGGCCAGATACTCCAGTACCCTGTCCTTCACTTTGTCCAGCCCATAATGATCATGGTTCAGGATCCGCTCCGCCTTTTTGAGATCGATCACCGACTCTGACGAAATGTTCCATGGCAGCGAGAGAATGGTCTCGATATACGTCCGGATCACTGCGCTCTCTGCTGACGCCGGCTGCATCTTAGTCATCCGGTTGATCTCTTTTCTGATCTTCTCCTCGGTTTTCTCCGGCAGCTGCAGAGCCGCAAGCTGATCCCGCCAGGACTGAATCTCGTCCTCAACCTCTTCATCGATGCCCAGCTCTTCCTGAATGGCACGCATCTGCTCACGGAGATAGTACTCCCGCTGATTCTGATTGATCTGCGATTTGACCTTGCTGCTGATATCGTGCTCGATCCGCATGATCTCAATCTCGCGCGTGAGAATCTCATTGATCTTTTTCAGCCGCTGATCGGGATCCAGGCATTCCAGGATCTCCTGCTTTTCCTCGGTTTTGATCTCCAGATGGGAGGCAATCATGTCCGCCATGCGCCCCGGATCATCGATGGTTGCCACGGTGGCATAGATCTCCGGTGCAGCTTTCTGCTCTGCGGAAATGTATTCATCGAAGGCCGCAAGGACGCTGCGCATCAAGGCCTCCGAGGTAGACGACGGATTGGTGATCTCCTCTTCCTCAATCTCTTCAATGAGGCACTTGAAGTAAGGCACCTCTTCCGTCACTTCCTGGATACGTCCCCGGCATATGCCTTCCACCAGAACACGAATGGTGTCGCCCGGAAGCTTGAGCATCTGCTTGATCCTGGCAATGGTGCCTGTATGGTAAAAATCTTCCGTCGTAGGAAGATCCGTATTCTCATCCTTCTGGGAAGCCAGGAAGATATGCTGGTTCTTGATCATGGCCTTTTCCAGCGCATGAATGGATTTTTCCCTGCCAATATCAAAATGCATGACCATGTTGGGAAAGATGGTCAAGCCCCGCAGCGGAATCATCGGCAGAATCAGATATCCCTCTTCGTTGATGTCAACGCCTGTGACTTTTTTCATAGATGTTCCCCCTTTGGTGCCGAAAAAAGCGGCCGTATCTGACAGCCGCTTTTGTCCTTACGCTGTTTCTCCGCTTTCCAGTTCCTTTTTAGGATCTTTCAGAACAAGCGTTGGTCTGACGCCTTCCTCGATGGCCGCTTTGGTGATAATGCACTTTTCGACATCATCGCGGGAAGGAATTTCATACATAATATCAGTCATGACACTCTCCAGAATGCCACGCAGGCCTCTGGCGCCGGTCTTTCGCTGAATCGCCTTCTGCGCAACAGCACGCAGCGCATCCTCTTCGATCTCAAGCTCCACGCCGTCAATCTCAAAGAGCCGGCGATACTGCTTGACCAGAGCATTCTTTGGCTCCGTCAGAATCCTCACCAGGGCGTCCTCGGAAAGCTCATCCAGCGTGACGATGGCAGGCAGACGCCCGATCAGCTCGGGGATAAGCCCGTATTTGAGCAGATCCTCCGGCTCCACCTTCTGCAGGATATCCTTCATCTCGTCCTCGGTCTTGGTGATCTCGGAATTGAATCCGATGACCTTTTCCCCGATGCGGCTCTGAATGATCTTGTCCAGTCCGTCGAATGCACCGCCGCAGATAAACATAACATTGGTGGTGTCAAATTGAATAAATTCCTGATGAGGGTGCTTCCTGCCGCCCTGCGGCGGTACGCTGGCCACCGTCCCTTCCAGGATTTTCAGCAGTGCCTGCTGAACGCCTTCGCCGCTGACATCCCTCGTAATGGAAGGATTATCCGTCTTGCGGGCAATCTTATCAATTTCATCGACATAGATGATGCCCTTTTGGGCTTTCTCGAT
>OMZN01000009.1 GCA_900315555.1 uncultured Eubacteriales bacterium | reverse complement strand
GGAATTCCGCGAGACCAACGACGTCCTCTACCATTCGGCATGGAAGTCGCAGTTCCTCTCGGGGCTGATGCAGCCGATGATGATGTTTGTGGGCAACCTCGGCTATGCCGGCGTCGCGATTTCCGGAGGCTTTCTGGCCATCAAGGGCACGATCGGCATCGGCGATATCCAGGCATTTATCCAGTACGTCAAGAACTTGGTGCAGCCTATGTCGCAGATTGCACAGGTGATGAACCAGGTGCAGTCGATGACCGCAGCAGCCGAGCGGGTGTTCGAATTCCTTGCAGAAGACGAAGAAGTGGAGCCGGAGGAACCAGTGACCTTAAAGGAAACGGCCGGCCGCGTGGATTTCGACCATGTCAGCTTTGGCTACGATCCGGAGGAAATCATCATCCACGACTTCAGCACCAGCGTAGAGCCTGGCCAGAAGATTGCCATCGTGGGGCCCACCGGGGCCGGCAAGACCACGATTGTCAAGCTCCTGATGCGCTTTTATGATGTCAGCAGCGGCACCATCCGTCTGGACGGCGCCGACATCAGCCGGATGGATCGCCATCGCCTTCGTGAAAACTTCGGCATGGTGCTGCAGGACACCTGGCTGTATTCGGGAAGCATCATGGAAAACATCCGCTACGGACGGGAGGATGCCACCGACGAAGAGGTCATCGAGGCGGCAAAGGCGGCACATGCTGACCATTTCATCAGGACTTTGCCCGGCGGATATGATATGATATTAAATGAGGATGCAACCAACGTCTCGCAGGGGCAGAAACAGCTGCTGACCATTGCGCGGGCTATTCTGGCGGACAGAAAGGTGCAGATTCTCGACGAGGCTACTTCTTCAGTGGATACGCGGACAGAGGAACAAATCCAGGAAGCGATGGATCGGCTGATGGAGGGGCGTACCAGTTTCGTCATTGCCCATCGCTTATCAACGATACGAAATGCGGACCGCATTCTCGTTATGGATCACGGCGACATTGTCGAGCAGGGCAGACATGAGGAACTGCTGGAAAAAGGCGGTTTCTATGCAGCGCTCTACAATGCGCAGTTTGAAGAAGCACAGTAGTAAGCGGGGCGGTGCAAACGCGTGGTCTCGCCGATAGAGGAGAGGAGCACGGCGTGAGCAGCCGGACAGCAGAAAAGAAAACGGCAATCAAGAACAGCCTGGGAAGGCTGACGTTTGCTATTATCGCTATCACGGCCCAGGTTGTCTGGCTGGTTTATCTGCTGAAGAGGATCAGCGAGTTCTTCCCCTGGATGAGCTGGGTTATTACCGGTGTCTCGATCATTCTGGCGCTGGGTCTTTACGGCAGGAAGATCAATGCCGAAATCAAGATGCCCTGGATCATGCTGATCCTGGTGTTTCCTGTTGTGGGTATCATTCTCTATCTTCTGATCGGCCTTAATGGAACGACACGCAAAATGCGGCGCCGCTTTCGTGCGATTGACGAAAAGCTCTATCCCCTGATGCCGCAGGATGGCAAGGTGCTGCGGCGCCTGGAGGAGAAGAGTCTGTATGCGGCCAACATGAGCCGCTACATCCTGCTGCACCGCAGCCAGCCGGTGTATCAGAATACCGATGTGGTTTTTCATAATGAGACACTCAAGGCACTTGAGGACCTGAAGAGGGAACTGGCACGTGCCGAGAAGTTTATCTTCATGGAATATTTCGCCGTCGAGGATGCCGAGGCCTTTCATGAAATCAGCCGCATTCTCCGTGAAAAGGCAGCGGCCGGGGTGGATGTCCGGCTGTTTTATGATGATGTGGGCAGTATTGGTTTTGTCAACAGGACCTTCATTCGGAAAATGGATGCGGCGGGGATCCGCTGCAGGGTCTTTAATCCTATGACACCGGTTTTGAATTTCTTCATGAATAACCGGGATCATCGAAAAATCACAGTCATCGACGGCAAGGTTGCTTTCACCGGCGGTTACAATCTGGCCGACGAATACTTCAATATCATTCATCCTTACGGCTACTGGAAGGATTCAGGTGTCATGCTGCGGGGCGAGGCAGTGCGGAGTCTGACAATGATCTTTCTGGAGATGTGGAATGCGGTGCGCGACGATAATCTTAACGACGAGGAGTTCCATCACTTCCTTGCCGAGGCGCCCTGCAGCGGCGAAGGGACCGCCTTTGTCCAGCCCTATGCGGAAAGCCCCATCTATCCCGGCCACGTGGCGGAGGATGTGTATCTGAATATCCTGGGCAGTGCAGAGCGCTATGCTTATTTTTTCACGCCCTACCTGATTATCACCGATGAAATGACCCGTGCCTTTGCTTTGGCGGCGCGGCGCGGCGTGGATGTCAGGATCATTACGCCCGGCATCCCCGACAAAAAGCTGATCTACCGTGTGACCCGTTCTTACTACGGGCAGCTGGTGGACAATGGCGTGCGGATCTTTGAGTACTCCCCCGGCTTTTGTCATGCCAAGCAGTGTGTTGTGGACGGGAAGACCGCCGCGGTGGGCACCATCAATCTTGATTATCGGAGCCTGTACCATCATTTTGAAAATGGGGTACTGGTTCACGATTGCGCGTTTGCAGAACGTGTGAGAGAAGATTTCGAAGATTCCTTCCGAAAGAGTACAGAGGTGACAGAGAACTATCGGCGGGACAGAAAGCGGCGTTTCCGCCTGGTTGATCTGCTCCTGCGGCTGATTGCACCGGCGCTGTAGGCGTTGCAGGCGCTTCGGCGGCAGGCAGTCTGTCGTTTGGATGCCCGTTAGTCTGTTTCCCGTACGTTGGGGCAGGACAGACGGCTCTGCTGGCAGCGGGAGGAAGGAGAAAGGAGACCATGATGAAGAAGAGAGGAAGAAGGATTCTGCCGCTGCTGCTTCTGGTGCTGGTGCTTGTGTTCGGCTGCTGCGGCTGTCAGAGCGAGGTGCAGGATGCCCGGCAGGCAGTGGACGATGGCATGAAGCAGCTGCAGGAAGGTGACCTTGCAGAGGCCGCTGATTATTTTAAGGGCCTTGACGATATCGATAAGGTGCTGGGTACCTATGAAAGCTATGGCGTGGATCTTGAACAGCTGACGGGTGCCATGTTCGGCCAGATGAACTACGAGATCACCGATGCCGAGAAGATGAAGGACAACACGGTCCGTGTCAAGGTGAAGATCACCAACAAAGATATGAACAAGGCGGCTGATGCCTGGGCCGAAGCGATTCAAAAGGATGCAGCGGATCCGAACAGTACCCTGTACAAGACGTATCAGAAGTCCAGCATCAAGGGCGTTTACAAGGTGTTGTTTGAGAAGCTGACGAAGGAGATCAGCGCCGAAAAGGATACGGTCACAGAGAACATTACCGTGAACGTCAAAAAATCCGGTGATCAGTGGAAGGCTGTACTTTCCGAGGCCCAGCTGAACAAAATCAGCGGTAATTTTGAAGATGCGCTGCTGGGTGTAGGAAGCCGGTTCAATATCTAGCGCAGCAGACGAACGAAGGAGGAGACATCGATGGAGAGAAAGGGAAGGAAGCTTTCGAGGCGTTTTGCCCTCTGGCTGATGGCACTGCTGGTGGCAGCGGCATGTACCTTCACCGGCTGCAGCGGTACCGCCGATGGCGGCAGTGATGCGGACAGTGCGAAGGCACCCCGGCAGCAGACCGAGCAGCAGGCCGAAACGTCTTCGGACACATCGGCGCAGACGGCGGCCAAGGACGATATCTCTCTTTCTGATATTCCAGCCTACAGCGGAAGTCCCTATGTGGAAATCGACGGGAACGAGCCGGACTTTTCTGCGAGCCGGCTGACAACAAAGGAATTCGAGACGTACGGTGCACTGGATGATCAGGGACGGTGCACGACGGCTTATGTCAATGTCTCCGAAGAGACCATGCCTACAGAGGAGAGGGGCAGCATCGGCATGATCAAGCCCACCGGCTGGCATACGATCCGCTATGACTTCGTCGACGGCAAGTATCTGTATAACCGCTGCCATCTGGTGGCGCACGAGCTGGCGGGCGAGGATGCCAATGAAGAAAACCTGATCACCGGAACGCGCTATTTGAATATCGAAGGTATGCTTCCCTTCGAAAACGAGGTGGCTGATTATGTCAAAAGCACCGGAAATCACGTTATCTACGAGGTAACACCGGTCTTTAAAGGCAGCGAGCAGCTGGCCCGCGGCGTCCACATGGAGGCGGAATCCGTGGAGGATAAGGGAAAGGGCATTTCCTTCAATATCTACTGCTACAATGTGCAGCCGGGGGTTCACATCAACTATCGCAACGGTGACAGCTATGCGACCGGCAAGGAAGGCGGAAGCGAGTCGTCATCAGCTTCTTCCTCTGCTTCCTCCTCCTCTTCCTCTGCAGGCAGCCAGAAGGCCGGACAGCGCCAGACATTCATCCTCAATACCAACACGGGAAAATTCCATCGAGAGGGCTGCTATCTGGCGCGCACGATCGCCAGGAAGAACCGTTCTACCATTAAGACCACAGCGGCTGCGCTGGAACGGCGCGGCTATTCTCCCTGCAAACGCTGCAACCCAAGGTAGGGGCGGGCCGGATGCAGAGGGCGTCTATGCGCTGCACCCGCGGCGGCAGACAGAGGCAAAATGCAAAACGATTCCTGCCGTCGGGTTGACAAAAGCCGCCGGCAGTATTACCATGGGCTTCAGATAATAAAAGTTGATAGAGGCGCAGCCAATATCAGTAACCGGCCGAGGCGGCAGCCCGGGACGCCGGCGAAAGGAGCGGCTGCCGAAGACCCCGGCGGGCACAAAGGGGATCTGGGACGGAGGCGAACAGCTTTCGGACTCCTGCACAGGGCAGAGGAGCTATTGATGACAACATACAGACTTCTGACAGTTGCATCGATAGGATGCAGCTTTTTTTATCGGGCTGTTTCGGGGGCCGCGTTGTGACGCACTGCCCGGACGGAAAAGGTTACTGCACGATAAAAAGTAAAGGAGACAAAAACATGGCAGTATTTGAAGGATGCGGAGTAGCGATCGTGACACCGTTCAAGGAAGACGGATCCGTTGATTACGGCAAGTTCCGCGAGTTCATTGAATGGCAGATTGAAGAAGGTATCGATGCGATCATCGCCTGCGGCACGAGCGGTGAGGCCAGTACGCTGGACGATGAGGAGCATGTGAACACGGTTAAGTTCTGTGTCGATGTGGTCAATGGCCGCGTGCCGGTCATCGGCGGTGCCGGCAGCAATGATACCCGTCACGGGCTGAATCTGGCGCGCCGCATCGAGGCCACCGGCGTTGATGCGCTGCTGCTGGTGACCCCCTACTACAACAAGTGTTCGCAGGAAGGGCTGATCCGCCACTATACCGCGACAGCGGATGCCGTCAATATTCCCTGCATTCTGTATTCGGTCAAAGGAAGGACCGGTGTCAACATCGAGCCGGCTACCGTGGCCAAGCTGGCGCAGCATCCCAACATCGTCGGCATCAAGGAGGCCAGCGGCAGCATTTCGCAGGTTGCGGAGATCTGCCGGGTGACGCCGGATGACTTCGCTGTCTATTCCGGCAACGATGACATGGTGGTGCCGCTCATGTCGCTGGGCGGTGTGGGATATATCTCTGTAGTGGCCAATGTGGCGCCGAAAGATTCCGTGGAGATGTCACGGGCCTTCCTGAATGGAGATGTTGCCCGGGCGCGGGAACTGCAGCTTGCCATGAAGCCGCTGATCGATGCGCTGTTTGCCGATGTCAACCCGATACCGGTCAAGGCAGCCTGTGCGATGATGGGAAAGATGGAGATGACCTATCGTCTGCCGCTGTGCGCGCCCTCAGAAGAGGTGCTGGCGAGGATCCGGCACGAGATGGAAGCCTACGGTCTGCTGTAGAATCAACCGGCCGCCTGCGGGATACCGCGGGCGGCTTTTTTAGTAAAATCACGGCGTATTAAGGGTATAGACCTGATCAAAGGTCATGACGGCATGATAGCGGGGATCGACGGCAGACAGCAGGGAAGTGATCTCCTCTTTGATCTCCTGCTGGCGCTCTTCGGAGGTGTCAGGATACAGAGCTACGTCGAAGATGACGTTGGTGTGGGTTTCTCCGGGCACGATGCGAAGATCGTGGATATTCTGAATACCCGGCATCTTAGCGGTAAAGTCTTCGATGATCTGATGCAGCCGTTTTGTTTCCGGATCGTTTGTACGGATCGGATCCATGTGAATGACGAATTCGATCCCCAGCGTCTCATGCACCTGGCGTTCGATGTTGTCGATCATATCGTGGCTTGCCAGGAAGTCACCGTCGGCATCAACTTCCACATGGAGGCTGGCAAAGATTTTCCCCGGTCCGTAATTATGAACGATCAGATCATGGATGCCCAGTACGCCCTCGTTGTCTTTCACCATGCGGACGATGTCGCGTACCAGATCCTCATCGGGCGCCTCCCCCAAAAGAGGACTGGAAGTTTCCAGTGCCAGCTGGACACCGGAAACGATGATGAAGACGGCTACGGCAGCGCTGAACCAGCCGTCCAGGCTGCAGCCGGTGATGCCGGAGAGAATCGCACCGGCGAGCACCACGGCGGTGGAGACAAAGTCGTTGCGGCTGTCGGCGGCTGCGGCTTTCAGGGTCAGCGAGTCGATGCGGCGGGCGATGTTCATATAGAAGACGCTCTGCCAGATCTTCAGTGCGATGGAGATCCCCAGGATGGCGAAGGTGAGCGCAGTCAGGTGCATGGCCTGGGGATGGAGGATCTTCACTATGGCGCTGCGCATCAGGAAGGCGCCGATGAGGAGAATGCCAATTGAAATCAGAAGGCCGGTCAGGTATTCGATGCGCGCATGGCCGTAGGGATGGCGCTGATCCTGTGGTTTGGCCGAAAGATGAAAGCCGATCAGTGTAATCACGGAGGAGGACGCATCGGAAAGGTTATTGATTCCGTCGGCGGCGATGGCCAGCGAGGAGGCCGCCAGACCGACGAAAATCTTGATTACGCAAAGAAGGGCATTGGTTACAATGCCCACTGCGCCGGCGAACTTGCCGTAGGCTTCCCGCACACTGGGATCATGCAGATCGTCTTTGCCGCGCATAAAGAGGTGAATCAGAAGTTTTGTCATCGTCTGCGGTCCTTTCCCCGTCGTTGCTGCTATTTCTGCTCGGCCTGCCGGATGGCGCGCGCCAGCTGGTCAGCGCAGGAGGTTGACTTCAGCCTGCAGCGGTTGCCGGCCAGGAGATCTGCGATTTCGTCTGCCGGTCTGCCTTCGACCAGCTTGCCGATGGCTTTCAGGTTGCCGTTGCAGCCGCCGGTGTAGACCAGATTATGCAGCCTGCCGTCTTCGTCGATGTCGAAGTCGATGGCCACGGAACAAACGCCTTTCGTGTTATAATGATGATGCATCGTTGTTCTCATCGTCCTTTCTATGTATAATCAGAATCGAACCAGGCAGGGAATGTGTGTTCCTCATGCCGGTGAACTGTTGCATTATACCACAAATCGGAACGCTGGAACAGAATGCAGAATAGAATAGAGAGAGGAAGAATATATGCGAAGTGAGCGCTACAGAAAGCAACGAAGAGGGAAGATTGCTGCTGCTGCGGCCGTGATTATCATCGCCGCCGTCGGTATTTTCTTTGCGGTACATCAGAAAGCGGCAGCGCCGACGAAGTCAAAACCTGCCGCCGTGAAGACCGTCAAGAATCCATTGACCGGGCTGGCGCTGAAGAAAGGCAGGAAGCTTCCTGCCAGGCCGATCATCGTTTCCACCGACAATGACAGTGCCCTGGCGCGGCCCCAGTCGGGGCTCAGCAGAGCGGATATTGTTTATGAGGTGCCGGCTGAGGGCGGCGCTTCCCGCTATGAGCCCATCTATTACAGCCGCTTTCCCAGCCAGGCCGGTCCCACAAGGAGTGTGCGTCCCTACATCATTGATATTGCAAGAGAGTATGATGCCATTCTGGTGCACAACGGCTACAGTCCGCAGGCGAAAGCCTATCTGGAGGAAAACGTTGTCCCCTACTACCCGGCGCAGAAGTATGATGACACCTTGTTCTGGCGTTCCAGTGACCGTCAGGCACCGCACAACCAGTATACCGACGTAGCGAAGGACTACCGGCAGGCCAGAAAGGACGGCAATGCCGAGAAAAAAACTCTGCGTACGTTCAAGTGGTACGGCAGGAACGATAAGGTTCAGGGCAGGAAGGCTCTTGAGGTGCACGTCAACTATCCGGTGACTGCCAATACCTACAAGTATGACGCCGAGAAGAAGCTTTACGCGCGTTACGTGGCCGGTGAGGTCAGTACCGACCTTTCCAACAGCGATGCGAAAATCACCTGTGCCAATATTCTGGTGCAGGAAGTCAGCTCCGGCATGTATGATGAAAAGCGTCTCGATATCGACATGACGCAGGGCGGCAGAGCGTACCTGTTTACTGCCGGCAAAGTCAGGAAGGGCACTTGGTCACGTGACAGTCTGGATGGCCGCACCGTCTTCAAAGACAGTGATGGCAGGGAGTTCCGGATGACACCCGGAACGACCTGGATTCAGGTCATCAACGAGCAGGGCAGCGTCTCCTACAAGTAGCAGGTGGTGCTTCCTGCAAATATGGGGTTGCACCCGGCCGTGCACGGCGGTATAATAGCGGTGGAAAATCAAATATTCTTCAGGGCAGGGTGCGATTCCCGACCGGCGGTAGAGCCCGCGAGCCGAAAGGTTGATCCGGTGAGTTTCCGGAGCCGACAGTATAGTCTGGATGAGAGAAGAAACTTTTGTTTGCAATGCAGATAGATGCTCTGGAATGGTTTCATTTCAGAGCATTTTATTTGGAAGTTTTGAGGGCGCCCTGCGATGTGCGCCTCTTTTCATGGAAAATGCCATGAAAGCGAATGCAAACGGAGTCTTGCACGGAAAAGCCAATCAGGAGAGGGTGGATAGAATGGAAAACGAAGACTATATGCGGCGTGCCATCACATTGGCGGAGAAGGGACGCGGCTACACGAACCCCAATCCGGTGGTGGGTGCTGTTATTGTCAAGGATGGCAGAATCATCGGCGAAGGATACCATGAGCGGTGCGGCGAGCTCCATGCGGAGCGCAATGCGCTGGCTGCCTGTACCGAGGATCCGGCGGGCGCCACCATGTTCGTGACCCTGGAGCCCTGCTGTCATTACGGCAAAACACCGCCCTGTACCGAGGCGATCATCGAAGCAAAGATCGCCTGCGTCTATGTGGGTTCTGCAGATCCCAATCCCCTTGTGGCAGGCAAGGGCGTGGCCATCCTGCGCGAGGCGGGCATCGAGGTGACGGAAGGATTCCTCAAAGAAGCGTGTGATAACCTGAACCGGGTCTTCTTTCACTACATTACGACGAAGCGGCCGTATGTTACGCTGAAGTATGCCATGACCGCTGATGGCAAGATTGCCACGGCGACCGGCCAGTCCCAGTGGATCACCGGTGAGACGGCACGGCGGGATGTGCACCGGCTGCGGCATGAGAACGCAGTCATCATGGTGGGCATCGGCACGGTACTGACCGATGATCCCATGCTCAACTGCCGGATCGACGACGGCCTTGATCCGGTCAGGGTGATTTGCGATACTTCGCTGAAAATTCCTCTGAGTTCGCAGATTGTGAAGACCGCCAAGGATGTGCCGACGATCCTGGCTACCTGCGTCGGCGAGGAAAACGCCCCTCTCTCCGCCGGCAAGAGCGAGAAGACAGCGCGTCTTGTGGAAGCAGGCTGCGAGCTTATGACCGTGCCGATGCGGGATGGAACCACCGATCTCTTTGAGATCATGAAGCGCCTGGGAGAACGGGAGCTGGACAGCGTGCTTCTTGAGGGCGGTGCCGGACTGGCTTACTCAGCGATGGCAGATCGGCTGGTCAACCGTGTTATCAGCTACATCGCACCGAAGATCTTCGGCGGCACCAGTGCCAAGACCCCGGTGGGCGGACACGGTGTGGAGAGCCCTTCGCAGGCTTTTGCGATGAAGCTGCGGGAGATCCGCGATCTGGACGGTGATCTCAGGATGGAATACGAGGTGATCTGATGTTTACAGGTATTGTAGAGGAAGTAGGCACGGTCAGGCAGGTGCGCAAGGGTACCAGTTCCTCGATCCTGACGATCGAGGGGGAGGTTATCTTTGAGGACATCCATCTCGGTGACAGCATCTGTGTCAACGGGGTCTGTCTGACGGTCAGCAGCTTTACAGGGCATACCTTCACTGCGGACGTTATGCATGAGACCCTGAACCGCAGCGGGCTGGGGCGCCTCGTACCCGGCAGTCCGGTTAACCTGGAGCGCGCCATGGCGGCTGACGGACGATTCGGCGGACACATCGTCTCCGGGCATATCGATGGAACAGGCAGTATCGTCCGCGTGCGCGAGGATGACAATGCCATCTGGTATACCGTCAGCGCGGCGCCGTCCATCATGAAATATATCGTGGAGAAGGGTTCCATTGCCATCGACGGCATCAGCCTGACAGTGGCGCAGGTGACGGAGACGGACTTCAGCGTTTCCATCATCCCGCATACGGCTGCCGAGACCATTCTCGGCACGAAGAAGACCGGTGACCTGGTCAACCTGGAGAACGATATCCTGGGAAAGTATGTCGAGAAGCTGATGCATTATGAGGAAGCCGGGGAGGAAACGTCCGGGATTACTATGGAATTCCTTGCCAAGGCAGGATTTTAGGAGGAAGATACATGTTTAAGTTCAATACCATTGAGGAGGCGTGCGAGGATCTGCGCGCAGGCAGGATCATCATGGTCTCCGATGACGAAAACAGAGAAAATGAGGGCGATATGATCTGTGCGGCGCAGTATGCCACCACAGAGAATGTCAACTTTATGGCGACACATGCCAAAGGGCTGATATGCATGCCGATGGGGCGCAGCATCATCGACCGGCTGCAGATTCCGCAGATGGTCAAGCATAATACGGATAACCATGAGACGGCGTTTACCGTTTCCATCGACCATGTGAGCACCACGACGGGCATCTCTGCCGAGGAACGTTCCATCACGGCGATGAAGACGGTGGACGAGGACGCCCAGCCTTCTGATTTCCGCCGGCCCGGGCACATGTTCCCGCTGCTGGCCAAGAAGTATGGCGTGCTGGAGCGCAACGGTCACACCGAGGCCACCGTGGATCTGCTCAAGATCGCCGGCCTCAAGCCCTGCGGCCTGTGCTGCGAGATCATGAGCGACGACGGCACGATGATGCGGATGCCGGAGCTGAAAAAGATGGCCGAAAAGTACGGCCTCAAGTACATCACGATTAAGCAGCTGCAGGATTACCGCAAAACAAATGAGAAGATGGTCAAGCGTGAAGTGGGACCGGTCAAGATGCCCACCAAGTACGGTGACTTCCGGGCTTATGGCTACATCAACAAGATCAACGGCGAGCATCATGTGGCGCTGGTCAAAGGAGATATCGGCGACGGCAAAGATGTGCTGTGCCGTGTGCATTCCGAGTGCCTTACCGGCGATGCGTTCGGGTCGCTTCGCTGCGACTGCGGCGATCAGCTGGCCAAGGCGATGAGCCAGGTGGAAAAAGAAGGCCGGGGCATCATTTTGTATCTGCGGCAGGAAGGCCGGGGTATCGGCCTGATCAACAAGCTCAAGGCCTATGATCTGCAGGATGGCGGGATGGATACCGTAGAGGCCAACCTGGCACTGGGCTTTGGCGAGGACGAGCGCGAATACTACATCGGTGCACAGATCCTGCGCGACCTGGGGGCGCGTACCCTGCGCCTTCTGACCAACAATCCGCAGAAGATCTACGGCTTGGGGGACTATGGCCTTGAAATCGTGGAACGTGTGCCGATCGAGATCGAGCCCACGAAGGCGGACGTTTTCTATTTGAAGACAAAACAGCAGAAGATGGGACACATTCTGCATCTGAGATAAAAAACACGGAGGAGAAGACAATGAACGTATTAGAAGGTAAACTGGTAGCAAAGGAAATCAAGGTCGGTATCGTATGCGCGCGGTTCAATGAGTTCATCACCAGCAAACTCTTGTCCGGTGCAGAGGATGCACTTACGCGTCATGGCGTTCGTGATGAGGATATTGATGTAGCCTGGGTGCCCGGCGCTTTCGAGATTCCTCTCGTTGCCAAAAAGATGGCGGAGAGCGGAAAGTACGACACCGTGATCTGTCTGGGTGCGGTGATCCGCGGTGCAACCAGCCACTACGATCTCGTGTGCAATGAAGTGGCTAAGGGTATCGCCCAGGTGGGGCTTGCCAGCAGCATTCCGGTCATGTTCGGCGTCGTCACTGCCGAGAACATTGAGCAGGCCATTGAGCGTGCCGGCACCAAGGCGGGCAACAAGGGCTACGATGTGGCGATGTCCGGCATTGAAATGGTCAACCTGACGCGTCAATTCTAAGAGGCAGGTTATCGGAGCAGCAGAAATTGATTGTGTGCTGCATGTCTCAAGGATTGTGATGCATTGCCAGAACCCAAAAGCACACAGCAGCTGGTGCTTTTGGGTTCTTTTTCGCTGGGAAAGGGGAGCAATATGCTGCAGATCAGAGAGCTCTGCAAGGAATATAGAACCGGCGGCCTCGTGCAGCGCGCGTTGGACGGGGTCAGTTTGAATCTGCGCGATCATGAATTTGTGGCCATTCTCGGGCCGAGCGGTTCGGGGAAGACGACACTGCTCAACATGATCGGCGGTCTTGACCGCTATGACAGCGGTGATCTGCTGATCAATGGCATTTCGACACGCGATTATACAGAGCGGGACTGGGATGCCTATCGCAACCATGCAGTGGGGTTTGTGTTTCAGAGCTATAATCTGATTCCGCATCAGAGCGTGCTCTCCAACGTCGAACTGGCGCTTACGCTCTCCGGCGTGGAAAAGGAGGAACGGCGCCGCCGTGCAGCCGAAGTGCTGCAGCGCGTCGGCCTGGGTGATCAGCTGCACAAGCGGCCGGCGCAGATGTCGGGCGGACAGATGCAGCGTGTTGCGATTGCGCGGGCGCTGGTCAATGATCCGGATATTATTCTTGCAGACGAACCGACCGGTGCGCTGGATTCCGAGACCAGCCTGCAGGTTATGGAACTGCTCAAAGAGGTTTCCCGCGAGCGCCTGGTGGTGATGGTTACCCATAACCCGGAGCTGGCCAATCGGTACGCCACGCGTATTGTGCGCATCCGTGACGGGCGGATTACCGAAGACAGCGATGTCTTCACGCCGGAAGCGGGCGCTGTACCGTATGCGTTGAGTAAAGAGAAGCAGGGCAGCGGAGAGGCTGCTGCGAAAGTGCGCGGCGGAGGCTTTAAGCAGGCACATGCAGGAAAGTCTGGCGAATCGGTACACGGGCGAAAGCAGCGGCTGCAGAGGCCCTCGATGCACTTTGGCACCGCGCTTGCACTCAGCTTCCAGAATCTGCTTTCCAAGAAGGCACGCTCTCTGCTGGTGGCTGTTGCCGGCTCAATCGGTATCATCGGCATCGCACTGATCCTTTCGCTGTCCCATGGGGCGGATAATTATATCAGTAGCATGGAGGAACAGTCCATTGCGAAATATCCTATTACCGTTTACCGGACATCGATAGATTTTTCCGCTTACTTCCCGCAGGGGAAAACAAAGAAGAAGACCGGCAAAGCCGAGGTAACCGAAGATCAGCTGATTGCACGCTACGCCGGCGGCATCGGCACGAATGATCTCAAATCCCTCAAGGGCTGGCTGGATGGCAGCGGTCATGCTGCGATGATGCGCCGGGCTGTCAGCATCGAGTATAATTATGACATCACACCGCAGCTGTTCCGCGTCGGCAGGAACGGCAGCGTCCGTCAGGTCAATCCCGAGCAGTGTCTTGCCGATCTGGGGATGAACAACGATCAGGTCACCACCTTCGGTCTCAATGCGTTCTACGAGCTGCCGCAGAGTGCATCGATCTATCGCCGCAGCTACCGTGTAAAGGCCGGACGATGGCCCAGGCGTTACAATGAGGTTGTTGTCTCGCTGGATGCCTCCGGTACGGTTACGGACAGCGTGCTGTATGCGCTGGGGATGAAGGACAGCCGCGGACTTGACCGCCTCGTTCACAGCATCAATACAGGCAGGACCATCAAAGAAAAGACAAAGAACCGCACCTTTGACTATGATGACTTTCTGGGAAGAAAACTGCGTCTTGTGAACAACGCGCGCCTCTACCGCTATGATCAAAAGGGCGGCGTCTGGGTTGACAAGAGTGATGAGGCTTCCTACCGCCGCAGGCTTGTCAGAGAGGGCAAGGACATCCGCGTCGTCGGTGTGGTGATGCCAAAGAACGCGGATGAGGAAGCGGCGCTCAGCACAGGCATTGGCTACGATCATGCCATGATCCGTCACATTATCCATGAAGCGGCCGGCACAGCGGCCGTCAGAGCGCAGAAGAAGAACCCGAAGATCGATATCTTTACCGGGCGCAGGTTCGGCAAAAAGGGAAGCGGACTTGAACTGGCCAATCTCTTCAGTATTGACCAGCGTGCGCTTGCGCGTGCTTTCCATTTCGATGCCGCTAAGCTCGATGCAGGCCGTCTTGGCAGGATCAGCCCAAGTGATTTCAGCTATCCTCAGCTTTCGGAGTCCGAGCTGGATGCACTGGAGAAGGCACTCGGCAACGCGGTGGACACCGCGCAGATGGAGCGCCTCTTTCGTCGGCTCCTGGCAGGGTATCAGGATTACTTGGCCGCGCATCCGCTGATCAGCGAAGGCGCTTTGCGGGAAGCGATTGAGGACTATCTGCAGTCTGATGAGGCAAAGGAGATTCTTGCCGCCTTTCTCAAAGATCATTTTGATAATGCGGCTGGCGGCGGTTCAGCCGACCCGGACTTTACCGACCAGGAACTGCAGACACTGGCAGAGAAACTGGCTGCCGGCCTGGCAAGACATGTGGTCAAGCAGCTTGCGCTCGATCCGGACGTGCTTGTCGATTCGTTTTCAGCCTATCTTGAAACGCCGGCTGCGCAAAAGACGATTCGTTCAATCTCGACTACAACGATTAACAGCAAGGCGTTGCAGAGACTGCTTCAGAGAAGCGCATCCAGGTATGCGGCACAGCTGCAGAAGCAGCTGCAGGCCGCGCTTACGCATCAGATGCGGAGCGCAGCCGGCCGGATGGGAGACATTCTCTCTGTCGATCCGCAGACGCTGGCAGGTGCTATTAAGATGTCTCTTTCTGATGAGGAACTCCGCGCCCTGATGTCTTCACTGCTCGGCGGAAATACAGCAAGTCTTTCGCAGAATCTCGCCAAGCTGGGCTGGGCGGATGAAGATGATCCTTCGGAAATTGTCATTTATCCGAAGAATTATGACAGCGAAGCAGCGATCGAATCGCTGCTCAGCAGCTATAACCGCAGAATGCGTGATGCCGGGGAAGAGAGCAAGGTTATCTCCTGGTCGAACATGTATGCTTCGATGATGTCGACGGTGACACGCATCGTTGATACCGTCAGCGGTGTGCTCGTTGCACTGGTTGCCGTATCATTGATTGTCTCCTCGATTATGATCGGCGTGATCACCTATATCAGTGTCCTGGAGCGGCGCAAGGAAATTGGCATTTTAAGGGCGATGGGTGCCAGCCGCGGCAACATTGCGCAGATCTTTAATGCAGAGACCTTCATCACAGGGCTGATGGCGGGGCTTTTGGGGATTGGGATTTCCGAGCTGCTGCTCCTGCCGGCCAACCACCTGATCCACGTGCTGGCCGATCAGCCGGGCATTAACGCTGCGCTGCCGCCGGCCGCAGCAGGTCTGCTGATCGCACTGAGTGTCGTGCTGACCGTGCTCAGCGGACTGATTCCGGCAGGCAAAGCCAGCCGCAGCGATCCTGTTGCCGCTCTGCGCAGCGAGTAGCATCACCCGGCATGGTCCGCTGTGTCATCGCCTGCTGTAAGGTATTGACTTAATCAATCTGCGAGATCATCGGTGCTGATCAGCTTCTGCAGCACCGTGTTGGCTGCCTTGCCGGCGACCTCCGAACCCCAGCCGCCGTGCTCTTCCAGAACGATGAAGGCATAGGGATAATCTTTGTTGCGCAGGAAGCCGACGAACCAGGAATGCGGCTGCTGGCCGCTGGACAGCTGGGCGGTACCTGACTTGGCGCACAGATCGAGACCGGGGTAGTTTTCACTGCCGTAGTTGCTGGTGACGTTGTTATGCATCATATCAGCCAGCTCGTCTGCCGTATCGCTGTTGATCAGCTCGTCGGTTTTGGTTTTGAACTGAAAGCCGGCCGAAAAACCGTTCTTGTATTTGACGCTGTTGAGGATCCTGGGATTGGCTGCCTTTCCGCCATTGGCGATGGCGCCCATGTAAACCATCATCGAGCAGGGGTTCACCAGATCCTGATACTGTCCGATGCCGGTCCAGGCCAGATTCAGCCCCGAGGAGGGGAAGGAGAAGGAGCCCTTGATCGTCTTGACGCCGTCCACATCGTAGCTGTCCATGAGACCGGCCTTCTTGACGTACTTTTTGAGATTGTCAGCGCCGATCTTCTCGGTTAGTGTAGCAAATGCACAATTGCAGGATTTGGCCAGGGCCTGCCTGAAATTAACCGTGCCGTGCGGCACCGGGCAGGTGACTTTCTCCATGGAGAGACTGCCGTAGCGTTTCGTGCCGGTGCAGGTATAGGTGAAATTGTTCAGGTAGTTGTCGCTGAGTGTCTCCAGAGCCGCCGTTGAGGTGATGACCTTGAAGGTGGAGCCGGGTACCACGCGCGAGGAAAGCAGCTTGTTCAGATAGATACCGGAACTGTCATCGGCGCTGACCGTGGGCGGATTGAGGGGGTCGTAGCTGGGAGAGCTGACCATGCAGACGATTTCGCCGGTCTTGTAGTTATAGACGCCGATCGTCCCGTTATGGCCGTCCAGGGCATTGTAAGCCGTCCTGCACAGGTCGGCATCAATGGAAAGATAGACCCGCCGGCCGCTGTTGTCTGTGGAGAATGTGCCGTTGAGGAAGCTGTAGCCCACCATGCGGCTGGAGAAGACCTGGTTTGCACCGGTGGAAATATTTCCCTGTTTGTCGCCGACAGCATGCATGGTTGCTACGCGTGTGGCGTAGCTGCTGCTGTACTGGGTGCCGCCCTTCTTTGTGTGTTTCAGCAGCATCGTACCGTTGCGGTCGTAAATGCCGCCTTTGGAAAGATAACCGTCGGTATAGACGTCCTGGTTGGCCGGATAGCTCACCCAGGTGGCACCGTTGACGGCCAGCCGGTAGACATAAAAAGCCATGCCTGCTACCAACAGCAGCGCCAGGACGATGCATAAGGCTGCTCTTCGTTCTAATTTTCTCATGGTTAACGATCCTCCAGCTGGGAGAAGTCGGTGATGTTCTGATCGCCGTCCTCTTCTCGTTTCCGATAGTTGCTGTCAGTGCGGTAGCGGTACGCATCGTTTCCTGTGTCATAGCCGCGGTTGTCGCTCTCGTAGCCGTTGTCATAGCCGCTGTCCGGAACCGGGCCGGCTTCCTCGTAGTAGTCTTCTGCAAAGTCGCTGATGACATCGGTATCGGATTTGACTGCAAAGGAAGCCCCTTGTCTGGTATCTGCCGCCTTAAGGAAGGAGAGCAGTCCCCAGCTGGCCAGCATGCTGGTGCCGCCGTTGGAGATGAATGGCAGCGTTACGCCGGTGAAGGGAAGGATGTCCAGCGAACCCAGTACGTTGAGCATCGTCTGGAAGATGAACAGCGAGGTGGCAGAACAAGCGGCGATTGTGTAATAGGCAGAGCGGCCGGCGCGAATGGAGCGGACAGCAAAAATGCCTAAGGTGATGATGGCCGCGATGGCCAGCAGTCCGATGATCAGCCCCCATTCCTCGCTGAGAATAGTGAACACCAGATCTGTGTCTGCGTAGGTCAGATGCTTCAGCCAGCCCTCACCGGCGCCCAGGCCCAGGAGGCCGCCGCTGGCAGCGCCGGACATCCCGCGTACCTGCTGGAAGCCGCCGCCGTCGGGGTAGTCCCAGGCGTGTCCCCAGGTGGCAAAACGGTTGGAGATGTAGGGAATGAAGCGGATAGCCATCAGACCGCCCACGATGCAGACGCCAAGGATCAGGATCAGCTTGGAGAATTCACCGCTGCGGAGGAAGGAGATAATCAGGAAGGTGACGAAGAAGATCAGCGCCGTTCCAAAGTCCCGCATGATGGCCAGGCAGACAAAGCAGAACAGGGAGAACAGCATGAAACGGGTCAGGTTCTTCTTTTCGTACAGCTCATCCAGCGTTGCGGCGCCGATGAAAATGTAGGCGACTTTGACCAGCTCCGAGGGCTGGAAAGCATAGCCGCCCAGATTGACCCAGTTGGACGCACCGTTGACACTCTGGCCAAAAACCACATTGACCAAAAAGAGCGCAACACTGACGATCATCAGCAGATGGCGGATGCCCTTGGCGCGGGAGAGATCCCGAAGGTACCAGCACAGCACAATGAAGACCACTATGCCGAGGAGGATGGCGATCAGCTGCTTTAAGATGGCATCCGGCGCAGCGGTAGCCACAATAGCAAGGTTGAGCGTACACAGGAAGAAAGCGATGAGCTCCATTTCAAAGGCGCGCTGGCGCATGATCCGCAGCGCAATGCAGTAGCCCCACATAACGACGGTCAGAATGAAGAGGCTGATCAGCACGGTAATGGGAAGATGTCTGCCCATGGCGGCAATCAGCTGGATGCCCAGGAGTACCTGAAAGAGTGTCAGCGCCAGCAGCGGAAACCAGGGGCTCGGGATGTTGGTAATCTGCTTTCTGGCCTCAATGTTGTCGCGTTTTTCTTTGAGGCTGGGCGGAACCAGGACGCATTCGGCACCGCCGAGCGTGATCGTGTCGCCCATGTACACCGGTGTAGGCTCGAAGATTTCGCTTCCATTGACCTGAGAACCGCCCTTGGAGCCAAGATCGTTGAGCATCCAGTTGCCGTCCTCGTCGCGCACCAGGGTGGCATGGTTCCTTGAGACTGTCATGATATCGATGACAACGTCAGCGCTGCGCGCCCTGCCGATAACATTTTCCCAATGTGAAAGAGGCTTGATAGATCCATCCGGCAGGCTCAGATAAGCCCATATCTCCGAGGGGTTCTTTCCCGCCAGGAGGGAGCGGATGCAGGTTAACAAGATGAAGACGGCAAGTCCCACAAAGACCCATCGGGCGATCGTTGTGTAGTAGGTCGCTACGGCCGGGTTGGACTTGAAGAGCGCGGCCAGCTGATTCATCAGCGGCTGTCCGGCGCTTGTCAGTGCATTGATGATAGTACTCATGTTCTGATTATAGCATAGATGTTGTCAATTGCCCAAAGAATAATTAGAATGTCACCATGATGCGGATCGACGAGGCGTGATGACAGGACGGCTGACGAATGGCTGGTGCAGGATGAAGGAGGAGCATAGTATGCAGGAACACAACAATACAAAAGCCCGGCGGAAAAACTACGATACGGTGATTGTCGGCGGCGGTGCGGCCGGCCTCTTCCTTGGTGCCGTGCTGCGCTGCGACGGCGCCCGGTATCCCGGCATCATCCTGGAAGCAGCTGCCGAGCCGGGGCAAAAGCTTCTGGCAAGCGGCAGCGGACAGTGCAACTTCACGCGTGCCGATGCTATCAGCAGCTTCCTTGAGCACTATGGCGCGCATGGTGCGCGGATCAGAACCTGTCTGCGCGAGTTCGACAACCGGCAGCTGATCAGCTTTTTCGAGGCGGCCGGTGTGCCGTCATGGACGCGGGAGGACGGCAAGGTATTCCCGCGGTCGATGCGCGCAGCCGATGTGCGGGAGGCGCTTCTTAAACGCTGCCGCAGGAACGGCTGGGTGATTCGCTGTGGCTGTTCTGTCACGGCGCTGGCGGCGGCCGATGAGGCACCGGTACGCTGGTATATTAATGGAGACATCGCAGCACACCACGTTGTGCTGGCAAGCGGCGGACTTTCCTGGGGCAGGCTGGGAAGGGGCGGCGGTATTCTGAATTTGGTGCAGGATCTGGGCATACAGGTGCAGGCACCCCGGCCGGCGCTGGTGCCCCTGTATGTGCGGGACTATCCCTTTCGTGCGCTTGCGGGCATTTCTTTTCCAAAGGCCTGCGTGCACATTCTGGCGCCGAACGGCAGGCGGACTGCCGAAAAAAACGGCGCTGTCCTGCTTACGCACCGCGGGTTCAGCGGCCCGGCGATTCTTGATATTTCCCGCTGGGCGGCACCGGGGAAAATTCTCGAGATTGGTTTTGCCGAGGGAAGCCTGCCGGATCACCGTGGTGTGAGGAAGAGTCTCCAGCATTACCTTGCGCAGCATTTCGGCCTGCCGCAGCGCTTCCTGGCGGCGCTTATACGGCGATGCGGCGGGGATCCTGCCGCCAAGGCCGCTTCCGCCGATGCGGGACTTGTGCGCAGGGTGAGTGAAGAAATCCTCGGCGGACAGTATGTGATCACCGGTGATGAAGGATTTGCCCATGCCATGGTCACCGCCGGCGGTATGGACCTGTCAGAGATCAGCACCCGCTCTTTCGAATGTAAGCACCATCCGGGGCTGTTTGCATGCGGCGAGGTGCTGGATGTGGATGGCGATACCGGCGGCTACAACCTGCAGTTTGCCTTCTCCTCTGCGGCGGCTGTGGCGCGCGCGATCGACAAAGAGCGTGCTTATTGATCGCTGCCGAAGAAATCCTGTGCAATACGTACGGTGGCCATGGCATCGGCACAGTAGTAGTCGGCGTCGATTTCCTTGGCGTACTCTTCGGTGAGCACCGCACCGCCCACGCAGACTTT
>OMZN01000075.1 GCA_900315555.1 uncultured Eubacteriales bacterium | reverse complement strand
TTGAAGAAGTCCTTTCAGAAATCGGCGATCAGCTGAAGGGCAAGGCCCTGCTGTCCATCGCCGCAGGCTGGGACTTTGCCCGCTATGACAGACATCTTTCTTCCAGGGTGCGGATCCAGTGCATCATGCCTAACACCCCGGCCATGGTCGGCGAAGGTGTTTTCCTGCTGGAGGAGACCCATTCTCTTGAGGACGAGGAGAGGGAGGCGGTCATCCGCATGCTCAGTGCCATCGGCATGGTGCAGGAACTGCCTTCTGCGCAGATGGGCATCGGCGGGGCGATCGCCGGCTGCGGCCCGGCCTTTGTGGATCTTCTGATGGAAGCGTATGCCGATGCGGCGGTCAAGTACGGTGTGCGCAGGGAGGTGGCTTATGCACTCGTTGCCAAGACGGTTTTAGGGGCGGCCAAGCTGCAGCTTGCCACCGGCGAGCATCCGGGCGTTCTTAAAGATCAGGTGACGTCGCCGGGCGGCACGACGATCCGGGGCGTGGCGGCGCTGGAAGAGCATGGGCTTCGCAGCGCCTGCATCAAATCCATCGATGTGATCATGGAATAGCGATTTACAGTAAGTGCCATATTGTGGTAAAATCCTATAGTGAATATCGGCTCTGCGGTGCCGCGCAGTGACACAGCAGACTGCTGATTGGGTCGATACAGGTTGAGTTATATAGGAGTGATAGAGTTTATGTCGGGTAAGAGAAGACATCAGCAGCAACAATATGGGGCACGCAGGATGACCAAGGCTTACCAGCTGAATATGATGGTCGAGGAACGCGAAAAGGAAAAGAAAGCGCAGGAGAGTGCCAAAAGACAGAAATACCTGTCCATCGGCGGCACCATCGCTTTCACCGTCGTTTTGATCGTCTGCATTATACAGAGTTGGCTGATCCCGGGGATCATTGTCGGCTGCGGTTTTGCCGGCTTTGCGGTGTATATCTATCTGCACGGCAGGAAGATGCAGAAGGAAAGCATCATGCACATGAAGGAACAGGGCTACACCAAGCGCATGCTGCTGCAGATGCTGGAGAGGCGAGGGGAAAAGCAGTCTACCATCGATCTCTACAACAAGCTTTGGGACAAATACAACAAACCCAAAGCGGCTGCTAAATAGTTCTGATCAGGCTCCTGCCCGCTGCTGCGGTGCGCAGGGGCCTTTTTTTCAAGGCATGCCCGGGTATCGTGCAGGGTATCCTGCAGCCGGTGTGTGGGGCACCGCAAATAAAGGGGGAAAAGGTGCCATGGATAGACCCAGAAATTACATCTTTGATTTCAATCACAGCTACGAGGATGCGCTGCCGCCGGAGATACACCGGTACGACTGCAGCGGTATCCGCGGCAGCGAACTGTACTGCAGCGAGGAGGCTGCCGCCGCGTTATGCGCGATCATTCGCACCAATGGCATCAGCGGCATTCATTTCCTGGATTCGGGAGACTATCATTATATCACGCGGCTGATGACAAGCTTCCTTGCTTATCCGTATGATCTTCTCCTGATCGATCACCATACTGACATGCAGGAAGCTGCTTTCGGGGAACTGCTGAGCTGCGGTAACTGGGCGGCCGATCTGCTGCGTTATGATGCACATCTGCAGCATCTGTTCCTTGTCGGGCCTGATGATGCGGCACTGGATGAGGCAGAGGCAGCAAGCGAGAAGGTCATAGCCATCCGCTGCAGCGAACTTCTGGCAGGCTCGGTTCCTGCCGGCATGCAGATGATCTCCCATCCGGTGTATATTTCTATCGACAAGGATGTGCTCAGCAGGCGCTATGCCGTCACCAACTGGGATCAGGGCGATATGTCTCTTGCGGTGATGGAGCAGGTACTGGCAGACGTTATCGAGGCGCATGAGGTCATCGGCGTCGATATCTGCGGTGATCTGCCGGGAACCCTCGTGCTGCCGGACTATCAGCATGCTGACCGGATCAATGCGGCCAGTGACCGCGCACTTTATTGCTTTTTCAAACGCCTGCTTTGTGCTATGATGTAACAGAAAGGGATAGATGGATGACCTGCCGTGTCTAGGCGCAGCAGGCTCAAAAGCTTTTCAGTTAGGAGGAAGAGTCTATGATTTATACGACGGAAGTGACCAACATGTGCCCCGTTGCCAAGGGTGCAAAGCATGATCCTGCGCCGATTCCCGAGGAAGGGAAATGGGTGCATGCAAAGCAGATCGATGATATTTCCGGCTTCACCCATGGCGTGGGCTGGTGTGCACCGCAGCAGGGCGCATGCAAGCTGACACTGAACGTCAAGAAGGGCATTATTGAGGAAGCGCTGATCGAGACGATCGGATGTTCGGGGATGACCCATTCGGCGGCCATGGCGGCTGAAATTCTGCAGGGGAAGACGATCCTGGAAGCTCTTAATACGGATCTGGTCTGCGATGCCATCAACACGGCCATGCGGGAACTGTTCCTGCAGATCGTATACGGACGTACGCAGAGCGCTTTCTCTGACGACGGCCTGGCAGTCGGCGCCGGTCTGGAGGACCTCGGCAAGGGACTTCGTTCGCAGGTCGGGACCATGTATGGCACCAAAGAAAAGGGTGTCCGCTATCTGGAAATGGCCGAAGGATATGTAACCGGGCTTGCGCTGGATGAAAACGACGAGGTTATCGGCTATGAATTCGTCTCCCTCGGAAAGATGACAGACTTCATCAAGAAAGGGGACGATCCCAACATAGCGTGGGAAAAGGCCAAGGGGAAGTACGGCCGCGTAGACGATGCGGTGAAGATCATCGACCCCAGAGCGGAGTAGGAAGGAGAGGAGTACCATGGCATTATTTGAATCCTATGAAAGAAGAATCGATCAGATCGATGCCCTGCTGGCAAAGTACGGCATCGCTAATATAGAAGAAGCTGAAAAGATCACCAAGGATGCGGGACTGAATGTCTACGATCAGGTGAAGGCGATTCAGCCCATCTGCTTTGAAAATGCCTGCTGGGCTTACACAGTGGGGGCGGCGGTTGCGATCAAAAAAGGCGTCAAGCGCGCAGCTGATGCGGCAGCAGCCATCGGGGAGGGACTGCAGTCCTTCTGTATTCCGGGTTCTGTTGCGGATCACCGCAAGGTTGGCCTGGGGCACGGAAACCTCGGCAAGATGCTCCTGGAGGAAGAGACGGAGTGCTTCTGCTTCCTCGCCGGGCATGAATCCTTTGCGGCGGCGGAGGGCGCCATCGGTATTGCCGAAAAGGCCAACAAGGTGCGTCAGAAGCCTCTGCGCGTCATTCTGAACGGACTCGGCAAGGATGCGGCGCAGATCATTTCCCGCATCAACGGTTTTACTTATGTGGAGACCAAATATGACTATGCGGCGGCCAAGCTTGAGATCGTCTCTGAAACGCCGTACTCCAAGGGCGTCCGCTCGACCGTAAAATGCTACGGTTCCGATGATGTGCAGGAAGGCGTTGCCATTATGCATTATGAGAAGGTTGGTGTTTCCATTACGGGCAACTCCACAAACCCGACGCGTTTCCAGCATCCGGTGGCGGCAACCTACAAAAAGGAATGCATCGAGCAGGGCAAAAAGTACTTCTCTGTGGCCAGCGGCGGCGGCACGGGACGCACGCTGCATCCTGACAACATGGCGGCGGGGCCGGCCAGCTACGGCATGACCGATACCATGGGCAGAATGCACTCTGATGCACAGTTCGCCGGTTCTTCTTCCGTGCCTGCGCACGTGGAGATGATGGGTCTGATCGGCATGGGGAACAACCCCATGGTCGGTGCAACGGTTGCGGTTGCGGTTTCCGTTGAGGAAGCGGCTAAAGCCGGCAAGTTCTAGCGATTTGCAGCCGCAGGACGGCTGTCATCACACCAATGAATTGCTCGTTGACCTGCCTGTATCGCTGATGCGGCGCAGGTCAGCTTTTTTATCCATGGCTTTTGCGATGCAGTAGAACGAGACATAGAGCAAGCTGCTCTTCGGCAAAGGCTGAAGAGAGGCGGACCGCGGCCTGATGAAAGCGTTTTGATGAAAGGGTGAGGTGGATGAAGATCTGCGTAGAAAAGGAACAGTACAGGACGGTATTTGTGTTGGAAGAAGGGACACTGTCAGCTTCTTTGTTTGCGCAGGCACAAAAAGACGGCGGCTTTGCAGCCACAGGCGAGACGGCGCATGGCTATGAAGTCGTGTTCCAGGCGCCTTGTCCGCCGGCAGGCAGCCCGCAGCGGGAGGATGCCACGCCGGCCGGGACGCTCGCCTACTATGCGCCCAATCACAATATCTGCATGTTCTTTATGGATGAACCGGGCAATGATCAGCTCTATATCCTGGGACAGGCCGAAGAAGGCGCAGAGAATATTTCCCGCCTGACCGGTACGATTCATGTCACTGCCGAGCCGGCAATGGCGCCGTCAGTTCAGGTCGTTTAGGATATCGACACCTTTGGACCGCAGGCAGCTTTCTGTTTCCTGAATGTCTTCTGTGTTCAGCAGGATCACCGGATGACGGTCGGAACGGCTGAAGGCGCCATAAAGATAGTTGATATTGATACGGCTGTCATGGATGACCTTGAGGAGGCTTTCAAGTCCGCCGGGACGATCCTCCATCTTGACACCGATGACATCGGTGATTCGGCACTGGTAGCCATTGTCTGCAAGAACCTCGGCTGCCCGCTTAGGATCGGATACCACCAGGCGCACGATGCCGAATTCGGCACTGTCATTGGTTACAGAGGCCAGAACGTTGATATCGTATTGGCGCAGGCAGGTCATCAGGCGCAGCATGGCGCCTCTCGTGTTCTCGGCAAAAATAGATAATTGTTTCAGCATAGTTGTTCCTTTGGCTTGCGTTGTGTGTTGTGTTTTTTTGTGTGCAAAACAATCGCTGCAGTTTCCTGCAGATCGGTTATCCTGTTCTTACCTTACTCCGGCAGCGCGATGGCGTCAACCGCGCGTCTTTCGCATGCACGGGCAGGCAGCAGGTGCTTTCGGCAGCTGCAGGGAAGCCGGCGGATGCGGCTTTTTCCTTGACGCCATTACGAGGAAGATGATAGGATAAAGAAAAATATAAGTTCTGCCGCCGGGTAGAGGATGTGAGCATCGAGCGCCGTATCGTTAGGCCTTAGAAGATACGGATGCTGGATGTTTTTTTAGGAGGTTTAACGGATATGCAGTGGTTATTTCTGATGGTGGCCGGCCTGCTGGAGGTAGGATGGGCCGTGGCTATGAAGTATGCGGATGGGTTTACCGTTCTTGTTCCGAGTGTGATCACCGGTATCGGCTATATTCTCAGTGCTGTTTTTTTAGCGCTGGCACTGAAGTCGCTGCCGCTGGGGCAGGCGTATGCTATATGGACAGGGTTTGGTATCCTGGGGACGACGCTGCTTGGAATCATTCTGTTCGGTGAAGAGGTGGATGCTAAAAAGATCCTGTTTTTTGCCATGATCCTCGGCGGAATCATCGGCCTTTGCCTCTGTGAGGATTGAGAGCGGGGCATATAGGCATATAGATCTGCTGCCGGACCTGCTTGCCAGAGAATAACCGGGCAGAGAAAAAGATGCAATGCGCATTAAGCAAAAGGCTTTCCGGTAGGAAAGCCTTTTGTATGTCCTTGATTTAGTTTTGTTCGCCGGTCACTGTGCATTATGGCGTTGTCGTACCGCCGGAGCTGCCGCCGGACTGCGATGAACCGCCGGAAGAGCCGCCTGAGGAGCTGCCGCCGGACTGTGAAGAACCACCGGAAGAGCCGCCTGAGGAGCCGCCGGACTGCGATGAACCGCCGGAAGAGCCGCCTGAGGAGCTGCCGCCGGACTGTGAAGAACCGCCGGAAGAACCGCCCGAGGAGCTGCCGCCGGACTGTGATGAACCGCCGGTATTGGAACTGCTGCTATTGGTGCCGCTGTTGTCAGAAGGCGTCGTGGAAGACGCACTGCCGGTGTTATCACTGTTTGATGCCTCGTTTGAGGAAGCGTTGTCCGTGCTTTTGTTCTGATCCTTTTTGGTGTCGGATGCAGTATCCTTCTTCTTTGTTGTTTTTTCGGCCTGCTTGCTGTTGCCGGAAAGAGCCCCGACGATGGTTGGACCGGCCTGCCAGGCGACAAGGGCACAGGCAAGGATAACCACCAAAGCGATGATCATCCGCTTGCGGGGACTTTTTCTTCTGCCGGTGCGGCCGACGTTCCTTTTGCGGCGCGGCGCCTTGGCTTTGCGCCGGCTTGTGCCGGCAGATTTTTCTTGATAGGAGCTGGCATATCCCTTACTTTGCTGCTGCTCCTGACGCTGCTCCTGTTCCTGTTCTGCATAAGGATCCTGCTGTGTCTGCCGATCACTCGGCTTGGGGTCCGGTTCGGTATGCATTCTGGTGAACTTGGGTGCTGCGATAGGATAGCCGCAGTTGGGACATTTACTGGCGATATCTGCTACGGCGTGACCGCATTTGGGGCATTTGATCAAAGCCATATGATTCCTCTGTTTCTTTCATTTATCATAATATTAATTCGTCGGTATCATCATAACAACAGCATGTGAACATTGCAAGAAGTATAAACTACCAGAAATGTCATTTGATGTGATATCTGTGATGTTCACAGATAGATTAAAGCAGTTAGATCAAAGCGCTGCCGTGTTTTAATTTGTTTTATAGTTTTATAATTGGAGGAAACGGTGCGGGCCGGGGATAGCCGGGGCAGAGGAGCCGCCCGGCTAAAAAACAGATGTATCTGCTGTGGCGCTGTGCTATAATGTGTAATGAAATGACAGCCGGCACACAGCATGCTGCTGCGGTTTCATTAGTTGAACCCTGCATCAAAGCACAGCTTTTGAGCAGGTCATCCATCGATAGACGTGAACCAGGGAGAACGGATATGCAGCCGAAATATAAACGTGTACTACTGAAGATCAGCGGAGAAGCGCTGGCGGGTGATAATCACTTTGGCCTTGATGATGCTATGCTCAAGAAGACGGCCAGGCAGGTGAAAGAGGTTCACGACCTGGGCGTGCAGATGGCGATCGTCGTAGGCGGAGGCAACTTCTGGAGGGGACGTTCCAGCGGAAGCATGGACCGGTCCACGGCCGACTATATCGGCATGCTGGCCACGGTGATGAATGCCATGGCGCTGCAGGATGCCTTTGAGGCGCTCGGCATGCCGACCAGAGTGCAGACAGCCATCACCATGCGTGAGGTGGCAGAGCCTTATATCCGCAGGAAGGCGGTCAGTCATCTGGAGAAGGGCAAGATCGTGATCTTCGGCGCCGGCACCGGTAATCCGTTCTTTTCGACAGATACAACAGCGGCGCTGCGTGCAGCAGAGATCGATGCGGATATTATCCTGCTTGCCAAGAACATCGATGCCGTCTACTCTGATGATCCGGCCAAGAATCCTCATGCTGTCAAGTACGATCACCTGACGCACAGAGAGGTTCTCGAAAAGGATCTGAAGGTGATGGACAGCACGGCGGCGTCTTTATGCAGAGACAATGAGATTGCTATTCACGTCTTCGGCATTGCGGAGGAAGGCAATGTGATGCGTGCCGTCTGCGGCGAGACGATCGGAACGATCATCGAATAGAACAGATGCAGGAAGCTATACAATAACAGACCGAAACCGGGAGGAACATTATGAGCGACGCAGTCATAAACAATTTGAAAGAAAAGATCGAAAAATCCAAGGAAAGCCTCAAGGAGGATCTTAACGCCGTCAGGGCGGGGCGTGCCAACCCGGCGCTGCTTGACCGTGTCACCGTTAACTACTACGGTACGGAAACACCGCTGAAGCAGCTGGCCAATATCGGATCGCCAGATGCGCGGACACTTGTCATTACGCCGTTTGATCCCAAATCGATCGGGGATATCGAGCACGGGATTCAGGCGGCCAATGTGGGCATCAATCCGGTAAATGACGGTAAAGTGATCCGTCTGGTTGTTCCGCAGGTTACTGAAGAAAGGCGCCGGGAACTGACCAAGGAAGTCAAGGCACTGGGTGAGGAAGCCAAGGTGTCCATCCGCAATCTGCGCAAGAAGGCCATCAACGAACTCAAAAAAGAGCAGAAGGACGGCGATCTGACTGAGGATGATTTCCACGGTGAACAAGATGAAGTTCAGGAGATTGTGGATCAGGGCATCGAGGGTGTCGATACGATCGTGGCAGCCAAAGACAAGGAAATCATGGAAGTATAATCGATGATCGATAAGGATAGAATGCCAGCGTCCGTAGCCATCATTATGGATGGCAACGGACGCTGGGCTGCAAAAAGAAAACTTCCCCGTGTGATGGGGCACAATGCCGGAATGAATGCGCTGGTCGAAATCGTCCGGCATTCTTCAAATATCGGTATCCGGCATCTGACGGTCTATGCCTTCTCCACCGAAAACTGGAAGCGGTCCAGCGAGGAAATCAATGGTATTTTTTCGCTGCTCGTCAAGTTTGTGGACAGCAAGCTGGAGGAACTCGACAGGGAGCATGTTCGTGTCCGGATCCTGGGAGACTACCGGAAGCTGCCGGAAAAATCGGTGGGCCGTCTGGAGCGGATGATGGAGAGGACGGAGAACAACACGGGTCTGCAGTTCAACATCTGCCTTAATTACGGTGCACGCGATGAGATACGCCGTGCCGCTGCCGAGATAGCAGATCTTGCTTCCCGAGGAGAGATCCGGGGAGAAGACGTGACGGAGGAGCTGCTTGCTGCCCATCTGTATACGGGGAAGGAAGCCGTGCCTGATCCTGCGCTTTTGATCCGTACCAGCGGGGAGATGCGTCTTTCCAATTTTCTCCTCTGGCAGGCGGCCTACAGCGAAATGGTGTTTACCGACGTGCTGTGGCCCGACTTCACCCCCCGCGAGCTGGAGCGCTGCATCGAGGAGTATCAACATCGGGACAGAAGATTCGGAGGACGATAACTTTGAAGACTAGAATAATTTCGGGGCTGATCATGCTGCCCCTGCTGATCGTCATGCTGCTTGGCGACTACGTGCTTTTCGGCGCCTGCTTTGTGCTGAGTATCATTGCGGTCTATGAATTCTTCCGCGG
>OMZN01000074.1 GCA_900315555.1 uncultured Eubacteriales bacterium | reverse complement strand
TCGGAAGCCGCTGATGGGCAGGCCGGCACCTCGGAAGATACAACGAAGCAGGCAGTGCGGTACAAGACGGTGACAAAGCTGGTCAAGCGGTCGATTCGTGTCAGAGGCAAAGCCAACGGCAAGGGAAGGATCAGGATCACATGGGCAAGGATTTCCGGATCCGATGGCTACCAGGTGTATCGTGCCGGCAGCAAAAATGGAAAATATCGTTTGGTCTATGCAACCAGATCCTCATCATCGACGAGATGGGTTGACAAGAGCCGCAAGCTGAAGATGAACAAGACATACTACTACAAGGTAGTGCCCAGAGATAAATCCTCCCTTTACAAGAAGAAGAAGGTAAAGGTAAAGGTCTCCGAATACAGTGCGCAGGCGGTGCGGGTTTCCTCTGCTGCCGGCGCTGCATCCAACAAGGTTCGTGTGAAGAACAAATTGAATGTCAGACGGGCAATGCGCGTGCGCGCCACAGCGTATTCCGGCGGTGGACTTTGTGCCAACGGCAAGCGTGCCAGGGTAGGACGCATTGCTGTGGATCCCAGGGTGGTAAGGCTCGGAAGCTGGGTCTATATCGAAGGCTATGGCATTGCGCAGGCTTGTGATACAGGCGGTGCCATCAAGGGCAGACGAGTTGATCTCTATATGGCATCTTCCGGCCAGTGTTCCCGCTATGGCGTGCGTCATGTCAAGATGTACGTTCTCCGATAGTGCACGATAGATTCGGTGCGTCAATTGAAAAAGCATGATCTCCGATCGATCGGGTGTTCCCGGTCGATCGGGCTTTCAGAAATGCCCGCGGGGCATTTTTTGTTTCATGAGGTGTGAAAGTGAGCAAAAAAAAGAAAACGGTGTTCGTCTGTCAGGAATGCGGATACGAAAGTCCAAAGTGGATGGGACAGTGCATCTGCGGTGCCTGGAATTCCATGGTTGAGGAGACGGTGCAGGCGCCGTCGCCGGCATCGGTCGGGCTGCGAAGTGATGAGGTGCGCCGGCGTCCGGCTGCACCGCAGAAAATTGCAGGCGTGTCCTCTGACCGGGCACGAGAGAGAATGCACACGGGCATCGGGGAACTTGACCGGGTGCTGGGCGGCGGCATCGTGCCGGGATCGATGACGCTGCTTTCCGGTGAACCGGGCATCGGAAAATCGACGATCATTATGCAGGCGGCCCAAAATATTGCACAAACCTATGGATCAGTTCTCTATGTAACGGGTGAGGAATCTGAAGAACAGGTTGCACTGCGCGCAGAAAGAATCTGTCGTGGCATATCCGAGCAGCTTTATGTGATCTCCGAAACGGAAATCGAGGCAGTCTATGATGCTGTCTGTGAAATGAAGCCGGTTTTTCTGATGATCGATTCCATTCAGACGATGTATTCCTCGGCACTGGATTCGGCACCGGGCAGTGTGGCGCAGGTCAGAGCCTGTGCCAATCGGCTGATGCGGGTTGCTAAAGGAATGGATATTCCTACCTTCCTGGTAGCGCATGTTACCAAGAGTGGTGAGTTGGCAGGCCCCAAGACGGTGGAGCACATGGTGGACTGCGTTCTCAGCTTTGCCGGTGAAAGAAATCAGGAACTGCGCATCCTGCGGGCTTTTAAAAACCGCTTCGGCACCACGTCGGAGATCGGCGTCTTTGAGATGGGAGCACAAGGATTGAAGGAAATCGAAGATATCTCCGGCAGGTTCCTGCAGGATGCCGAGGAAGGCGAGAAGGAGGGCTCGGTGATCACGGCGGTTTATGAGGGCAGCCGTCCGCTGCTGATGGAAGTACAGGCGCTGGCTGTTCCTTCTACGCTGCGCTTTCCAAGGAGAACGGCGGTGGGCATTGACGCTTCCCGTCTCAACATGATCCTGGCTGTGCTGGAACGAAGAGCCGGCCTTTCACTGACGACGCGGGACGTCTACATTAATGTGGCAGGCGGCCTGCGCCTGGAGGGCACCAGCGCCGATCTGGCCGTGGCGCTGGCAGTGCATTCCACCTGCAAGGGTAAGCCCTGTTCCACCCGGACCATGGTGCTGGGTGAGGTGGGGCTGACTGGTGAAGTGCGGGCTGTAGCCAATATAGAAAAGATTATCCGTGAAGCAAAGCGGATGGGATTCAAAAAAATCCTTCTCCCGAAGAGCCGCCTTGCGAAGGCGCGCAGTGTGGGAGAAGGGATAGAACTGATCGGCGTGAAGACGGTGGAAGAAGCGGTCGGTGCCTACTGATCGGTCATGAGGATGATTTGCTGCGGCTGTGTCGATCCGCACCGCGGGCACCGTAGCGGACATGGCGGTTGTGGAGGCGCTTGGGCGGCTCGGGTCTGGGCTCTTCAAGGACCTCCAGCTCAAACCAGAAGGTAGAACCTTTGCCGACCTTGGATTCCACACCGAATTTGGCATGGTGCAGGTTGAGAATCTCTTTGACGATGGAGAGTCCCAGCCCGGATCCGCGTGCTTTGCGCACATGGTGGCTGCTCGCTTTGTAGTAACGATCCCATATGTGCTCCAGTTCTTCGGGTTTGATCCCGACGCCGTGATCGATGATTTCAAAATGAATGCAGCGTCCCCAGCGGCGCACGTTGATAATGACCTTTTTGTCTTCGCCGGCATATTTGATGGCATTGGTCAGCAGATTGGAAACAACCTGTTTGATTTTTTCCTCGTCGCCTACGACGATATAGTTGTCGTTGCACAGGAAGCTGATGTCGTAGCCTTCATTCTTTTCCAGAATGCGATAAGGCTGCAGCACGGCGAGGATGGCTTCCTTGATGTCGAAGGGATCAATTTCCAATTCCAGTGTGCCCGCCTGCATGCGAGAAAGCGCCAGCATATCAGTGACAAGAACACTGAGACGATCAGCCTCGTCGATGATCACCTTCAGATGCTTGTTCCGTTTCTCAGGGATATCGCCGGACAGATCACGGATCATTTCTGCATAGGATTTGATCATGGTCAGCGGGGTGCGGATATCATGAGAAACGTTGGCCAGCAGATCTTTCTGCAGTTTCACTGACTTCTCCAGCTCTCGGCTTGCCTTGGTCAGCGTCCTGGAGAGGTTGCGTATCTCGGAATACTGCTTGTGTGAGGTGGGGAAGACGATGCCGTATTCTCCGTTGGCAAGCCGTGCCGCCGACTTGGTAATGGACGTGATGGGCTTGGTAATCCGTGAGGACATGAAAAGTGCCAGAACGAAAGCCAGACCTAATGCGATGATCATAACCAGCACCAGCTGGGACTGGAGGATGGTCAATGTTGAGCTGAGAGGGGACAGGGGCGCCACAGTGTACATAATGATGTCCCTGTCGGTGTCCAGATAGAGGCCGTAAGTCAGGTAATTGGTTGAGGTGCTCTCATCCCTCTTGGTGGTGGCTGTACTGCGCCGGTCCAAGGGGACATTGCCGTTGCTGTCTCGCGACAGATGACGCTGCGCCTCGCGGATATCGTCCTGATAGCGGATGTCCGGACTGGTCGGATAGATTGTCTTGTTGCCTTCGTCGATGCAAAAGTAAAGATCGTCACTATTGGCGACGGATTGGATGTTTTCGATGACATCCTTCAAGGCGGCTTCGGTTGTTTTCTCGCCCTTGTGATAGTTGGCAGCCACCATGGTGGCTGCCTGCACGGTCAATTTTCTTTTGGTCCCGGCATAGTGGTGGTCCAGCATATAGACCTGCATGAACCAGATCAGCACCATCAGGGCAGCCGCAAAGACGAGAAAGTACATCCAGGTGCGGAACCGGATGCTGTGGAAATTAAGTCTAAACCTCAAATTTATAGCCAACTCCTCTTAATGTTACGATCAAATCGCGGTATTCTCCAAGGTTGTTGCGAAGATTCTTGATATGGGTGTCAATCGTCCGGTCATCACCGAAGAAATCGTAGCCCCAGATGTCAGAAAGCAGTTTGTCTCTGGAAAGGGCGATATTCTTGTTTTTGATCAGATAGAAAAGAATGTCGTATTCCTTGGGTGTCAGTTCCACCTTTTTCCCGTCGATCGTGACAGACCGCGCGGGCATATCGACTTTAAGACCCTTGAATTCATAGACGCCATTGGCCCCTTCGTCTTCATCCTGCTTTTCGCCACCGGCGTCCGGTGTGTCGGCATGGCGTGCCAGAATGGCATTGATCCTTGCGAACAGTTCCTTGGGGCTGAAGGGCTTGGTCACATAGTCATCGATTCCAAGCTCAAAGCCGAACAGCTTATCGTATTCTTCGCTGCGTGCACTGAGCATGATAACAGGGATGTTTTTGGTCTTCCGGATTTCCTTTACCGCGGAGAAACCATCCAGCTTGGGCATCATGATATCCATGACAATGATATCATAATCGTGCAGCTTGCAGAGGCCTACAGCATTCATGCCGTCTTCCGCTTCCGTCACTTCAAAATCGTTAAATTCAGCATATTCACGGATAACTTCCCGTATTTTTTCTTCATCGTCGACAACGAGTAATTTTTTCATGGGAGCTTCCCTCCTTTGTATGATCCTCTCACAGTCTGCGGTGCACAGCCGCGTAAAGCCTGCAGTGCACGGGCAGACACAGAAAACACGGCACCGAAGCGGCGGTGCTTTCTGTAACAGTATTAGTTTATCATAGATCTTGTGCGTTGTAAGTGAAGAAAAGGTAATGATCCGGCGAAAGCATGGAGGAACCACTCGGAAACTTGATGCTTTCAAGGGCTGTCATAGTATGATAAAATTAATTACATATATGCCATGTATGCCGTTTCAGATGACAGAAGTGGGAAGAACCCGTTGCCGAAGCGGCTGCAAAGAGCAAATCTTTGAAGAAAGGAGGTGGATGAAGCATGCTCAAGAATTTACTGAAGGGTATTGTGACGATCATCGGCGGCATTGTCGGGTTTGGCGTTTACTTGCTGGTGGCTTACATTTTGAAGGAAACAGGAACATACAACCTTTCAAAAGACAGTCTGGACATACAGATCTGTTATGCAATTATTTTCATTTTTATTTTTGCGCTGATTTTTTTCAGGGTTTCCAGAGGCCCCGGCAATGGACGCGAAAGCAGGTTTTCGCGGCGGATCCAGTCCGATATGCGGAATATCTCATCCAATAAGCTGATGGCGGGGACGATCGGGCTGATTCTCGGCCTGATGCTGGCTTATCTGATCAGCAGAATCTATGACATGATTCGGGTGCCCTACCTGCCGATTCTCCTGACGGCGATTACCTATTTGATCCTGGGTTATATAGGCGCTGTGATCGCGAGCAGCCGCAGTAGCAGCCTGTTCCCGGCCATGGTCAATCTGGAGCGCATGCGCCAGGGCGTTGTCAGGCGCGACAAGAAACTGCAGACTGCGCCCAAGATTCTGGACACCAGCGTCATCATTGACGGCAGGATCGTGGATATCATGCGCACCGGATTTTTGGAAGGCCCGATCATCATCCCAGAGTTTGTTCTGCTGGAGCTGCAGCACATTGCCGATTCTTCAGACGGACTCAAGCGGAAAAAAGGCCGACGGGGGCTGGATATTCTGAAGAAGATCCAGGAAGAATTTGAGATTGCCATTTATGATGCCAGTGATGCGCCTTATCTGGAGGAAATTCCGGAAGTGGACATCAAGCTGCTGAAACTTGCGCAGCACCAGAATGGCAAGGTGGTTACCAATGACTACAATCTTAATAAGGTAGCCGGCATTCAGGATGTGGAGGTGCTCAATATCAATGCGCTGGCCAATGCGGTCAAGCCCGTGGTCATGCCGGACGAGGACATGGAGGTGTTTCTCCTCAAGGCGGGCAAGTCCGGCAGCCAGGCAGTGGCTTATCTGGATGATGGTACGATGATTGTGGTGGAAAACGGGCGGCGCTATATCGGCAGGACGATCCACGTGACCGTGACCAATGTGCTGCAGACAGCGGCTGGCAGAATGATCTTTGCCAAGCCGGCGAGAAAGACGAAACATGATTGATGGCAAAAAAGTAAGTGTGGTGATTGTAGCGGCCGGCCGCGGGACAAGGATGCAGGGTGATGAGCCAAAGCAGTTCATGAAGCTCGCGGGCGTGCCTATGTTTATTCAGACGGTGCGTGTCTTTGCGAAGGCGGATCTCGTTGATGAGATCGTTCTGGTGACCGGCAGGGAACAGATGGAGACTTGTCGGGAACTGCTTGCGCAGCATCCCTGTGAGAAGATCAAGGCCATTGCATGCGGGGGAAGCCGTCGTCAGGATTCTTCCGCTGCCGGCTTTGCGGTCTGCACGGGGGAGATCGTGATGATTCATGACGGCGCCCGTCCCTTCGTTGATGAACAGATTATTCAAAGGGTTGCAGCGGCGGCATCGAAAAAGGGTGCTGCGGTTTGTGCTGTGCCGGTTAAGGATACCATACGCACGCGGGAGAAGACCCTGCGGCGGGACGAACTCTATGCCGTGCAGACACCGCAGGGATTCGACTACCAGCTGCTGGAATCGGCTTTCCGAAAGGCTGGGGAGGACGGTTTTGCCGGTACAGATGATGCCAGTCTGGTTGAGCATATCGGCTGCCCCGTGGAGATCGTGGAAGGCAGCTATGACAATATCAAGATTACGACAAGAGAGGATCTTGAGATGGAGTACAGAAACGGGACAGGTTTCGATGTCCACCGGCTGGTGCCGGGAAGGAAACTGATTCTGGGCGGCGTGGAAATTCCCGGCGACATGGGACTGCTGGGGCATTCTGATGCGGATGTTCTGACCCATGCCGTTATGGATGCGCTTTTGGGTGCCGCCGGAGCCGGCGATATCGGGATGCATTTTCCCGATGATAATCCGGCGTATGAGGGCGCCGACAGCATGGTGCTGCTGGAACAAACGGCAGCACGGCTTAAAGAGGCAGGCTATACAATCGTGAACATTGATGTTACACTGATTGCACAGCGCCCTAAAGTGGCGCCTTACAAGGAAGCGATGCGTGAGCGCCTTGCTGCAGCGGCAGGACTGGAGCGGGATCGTGTCAATGTGTCGGCGACCACAACAGAAGGATGCGGCTTTACCGGGCGGGGCGAGGGCATGGCGGCGCAGGCCGTCTGCAGTCTCGCGAGGCGAGCCTGAAAATAGAGCAAAGGAGATGGAATCATGAGAATGTCGAAGATGCATATGAAAACGCTGCGGGAGGTGCCTGCGGAGGCGGAGATCCCCAGTCATATCCTCCTGCTGCGGGCCGGCATGATCCGCAAGCTCGTTTCGGGAGTTTATGGATTCATGCCGATGGGCTGGCGCTCTCTGCGCAAGATCGAGGAGATCATTCGCCAGGAGATGGACGCAGCGGGAGGACAGGAAATTCACATGTCGGCAATACAGCCGGCGGAGCTGTGGCAGGAGTCGGGACGATGGAACGACTACGGCCCGGAGCTGTGGCGTCTGCAGGACCGCAACGGAAGAGAATTCTGCTTAGGACCCACCCACGAGGAAATTTTTACCGATCTGATTCGCAGCGATGTCACGTCGTATCGGCAGCTGCCGGTCAATCTTTACCAGATTCAGACCAAGTACCGTGATGAGGCAAGACCTCGCTTCGGCCTGATGCGGTCCAGAGAGTTCATCATGAAGGATGCCTATTCTTTCGATCTCAACGAGGAGGGCCTGGACGAAAGCTACCGCCAGATGTATGAAGCTTATGAAAAGATTTACACACGGTGCGGTCTGACATTCCGGCCGGTAGAAGCGGATTCCGGCGCCATCGGCGGCAGCAATTCTCATGAATTCACGGCGCTCTCGGAAGTGGGAGAAAGTGAAATCGCGTACTGTACACACTGCGATATGGCAGCTACCTCGGAGCGTGCGGCCTGCACCGATGATCCTGCCGGGGAGGAAGCCATGCTGCCTATGGAGGAAGTGGAGACGCCGGGTACGAAGACCATCGACGCCGTCTGCGACTACCTCCATCTGGACAAGAAAAAGTCGATCAAGGCGCTGCTCTTTGTCACCTACGATGAAGAGGGACAGGAAAACGGTTATGTGGCGGCTTTTGTCCGCGGCGATCGGGAACTGAACATGGTCAAGCTTTGCCATGCCCTGTCCATTCCCGAGCACGCGATTGCCTTTGCTGAGGAAGAGAAGATGGCGGCGGCCACCGGATGCGTGGGCGGCTTCACCGGCCCGGTGGGACTGCACGACTGCACGATTGTCGTGGACAGTGAGCTCAAGGGCCTGAAGAACGGCTGTGCCGGTGCCTGCAAGGCCGATCATCACCTGATCAACGTCAACTACGGACGGGATTATGAGGGAGATATCATTGCCGATATCAAGCTGCTGCAGGAAGGCGATCCTTGCCCCTGCTGCGGCAGTCCCATCAAATATACCCGGGGTATCGAAGTGGGGCAGGTCTTCAAGCTTGGAACCAAGTACAGCAAGGCCATGGGTGCTACCTATAAGGATGAAAACCAGAAAGATCAGCTGATCTGGATGGGCTGTTACGGGATCGGCGTGTCAAGAACCCTGGCAGCCATCGTCGAACAGCACCATGACGATGCAGGGATCATATGGCCGGTGTCTGTGGCGCCCTATCATGTGATCATTACACTGATGAAGGAAAAGGATGCGGTGCAGGCGGCGCTGGCGGAAAAGATCTATCAGGCGCTGACGGCGGCCGGTGCGGAAGTCCTGCTGGATGATCGCAGAGAACGTCCCGGCGTCAAATTCAAGGACGCTGAGCTCCTGGGCATGCCGATACAGATCACAGTGGGAAGAGATGCTGCCGACGGCCGGGTGGAATATAAGCTGCGGCGCGAGAAGGACAAGAGCATCAAGACTGCGCAGGAAGCAGTTGACGAGGCGCTCGCACTGATTGAGGCAGAAAGATAGCAAAGGAAAAGAGACCGCAGCCTGCGCTGCGGTCTCTTCTTTCAGCGGAGGAGGAAAGAAGCATGGCAGACAACAAAAAAGCTGTCTCCTACGGAAGAATTTTCTGGGAGTTCTTCAAGATCGGGCTGTTCACCTTTGGCGGCGGCATGGCGATGCTGCCGGTCATCGAACGGGTCGCCGTAGAGGAAAAGCATTGGATTGATCAGGCAGAGCTGCTGGACTGCTTTTCACTGTCTCAGGCCATTCCCGGCGTCATCGCCGTGAGCAGCAGTTCTTATGTGGGGAGGCGTCTGCGGGGACTTCCGGGCGCAGCCGTTGCGGCTGTCGGTGTCATCACGCCTTCGCTTCTGGTGATTTCGGTTCTGGCGATGTTTCTGCAGAGCATCGGCGATGAGCCGCATGTCGCAGGCGCTTTCCGTGCCATTAAGGCCAGTGTGTGCGGCTTGATCGTCACCTCCTGCATCCGCCTCGGCAAAGAAGCGCTGAAGGATGCTTTTTCCTGGATCGTGGGGATAGCAGCGTTTGCCGCCGTGATCGTTTTTGATGTCAGCGCGGTTCTGGTGGTGCTGGCGGGGGCACTGGCCGGCATCCTGATTCTTCTGGCGAAAAAGAAGGCCGGTGAAAGGAGAGAGGACAGATGATCCGGCTGTTTTATATGTTCTTTCGTGTCGGCCTTTTCAGTTACGGCGGCGGGCTGGCGATGCTGCCGCTGATCTTTCAGAGCGTTCAGGATTTTGGCTTTATGTCAGCGCATGCGTTTTCCAACCTCGTTGCGCTCTCCCAGGTGACACCGGGTGCCATCGCTGTCAATGCGGCGACGTTTGTCGGCATCAATTACGCAGGCATTCCCGGGGCGCTCTCTGCCACCCTGGGTGTGGCACTGCCTTCCTTCATCATCATGCAGGTGGTCATCCGCTGGGTGGATAAATACAGGGATGTCCTGGCGGTCCGCGGCGCCATGTACGGCATGCGCGCCGTTGTCATCGGGCTCATTGCAGCCGCTGTGGTTTTTGTTGCGCAAACGACGTTTACATTCGCCTTCAAAACAGATAATATTATATTGTTAGTGATTGCCGCGGCAACGGTTTTTGCAGTGCAGAAATTCCGCTGCAGTCCGATCTGGATCACCATCGCAGCCGGCGTGGCCGGTGCGTTCATCCTTCACTGAACGGCGATGCCCGCTGCGGGCTGCCGCGCCGGCGGGGGAAAACGTGCTCCGGCGAAAGGGCGGCGCGCAGGTGCAGTCCAAGTACACCAGAGGAAAGAAAGAAACAAGCAGGAAACTAGACCAACAGGAGTGGAAAAATGAAGAAATTTATTATTGAAATGGAAGACGGCGGATGTATGAAAGGCGAACTTTATCCGGAGATTGCCCCTATCACGGTAGAGAATTTCGAAAAGCTCGCCAAGGAGGGCTTCTATGACGGCCTGATTTTTCATCGCGTCATCCCCGGCTTCATGATTCAGGGCGGATGTCCTGACGGCAACGGCATGGGCGGCCCCGGTTATTCCATCAAGGGGGAATTTGCAGCCAATGGTATCGAGAACGACCTGCGTCACGAGAGGGGAGTGTTATCCATGGCAAGAGCGATGGATCCCGATTCGGCCGGTTCGCAGTTCTTCATCATGGTGCAGGATGCGCCGCATCTGGACGGGCAGTACGCAGCGTTCGGAAGGGTGACGGAAGGCATGGACGTGGCGGATGCCATTGTGTCTGTGGAACGGAATCCCATGGACAAGCCGCTGGAGCCGCAGGTTATGAAATCGGTCACTGTGATCGAGGAAGACGAATGAGAGAGATTGCAGTAGAGGAGATTACGCGTGCCGTCAGCGAAATGGCACAGGAAGCCAATGTCGGCCTGACCGGGGATGTGGTGGACCGGATCGAAGTCTGCAGGCAGGAGGAGACGAATGATCTTGCAAAAGATATCCTGGGGCAGATCCGGGAGAATATCCGCATTGCCGGTGAGGAGAACATTCCGCTCTGTCAGGACACCGGCATGGCCTGCATCTTTTTAGAGATCGGCCAGGAAGTGCATCTTGTGGGCGGGAGCCTGTATGAGGCGGTTAACGAAGGCGTGCGGCGCGGTTACCGGGATGGCTTTCTGCGCAAGTCGATCGTTGAGGATCCGCTGCGCCGTACCAACACCGGGGACAATTCGCCGGCCGTCATTCATACGGACATTGTCGATGGCGATCATGTGAAGATCCTGTTTGCCCCGAAGGGCTTCGGATCGGAAAATATGAGTCGGGTCAGGATGTTTCCGCCCTCTGCCGGCGAGGCGGGATGCAAGGATTTCGTCGTGGAGACCGTGAAGGAGGCCGGCGGCAATCCCTGTCCGCCCATTGTTGTAGGGGTCGGGCTGGGCGCCAGTTTTGACCGTGTTACGATGCTGGCCAAGAAGGCACTGCTGCGTCCCATCGGAACGAAGCATGAGGATCCGTTCTACGCCAGGATCGAGCAGGAGCTGCTGGAGCGGATCAATGCGCTGGATATCGGTCCGCAGGGATTCGGCGGCAGAACAACGGCACTGGCGGTGCATATCCTGGCGGAACCGACGCATATTGCCGGGCTGCCGTGCGCTGTCAACATCAACTGTCATGTATCCAGGCACAGGGAGAGAATCTTATGAACGAGCTGGAACTGCAGGCCCCATTCACCAAGGACAAGATGCGGGCCCTTCGCGCAGGTGATCGTGTGCGGCTGAGCGGAACCATCTACACGGCACGCGATGCAGCGCATAAGAGGATGGTGGAGGCCCTGCGGGAGGGTAGGAAAATTCCCATTCCTCTGCAGGATGCGGTCATCTATTATGTTGGACCTACGCCGGCCCCGCCGGGGAGGCCTATCGGCGCTGCCGGTCCCACGACCAGTTATCGGATGGATGCTTATGCACCGACGCTGCTTGATCTCGGGCAGAGCGGCATGATCGGCAAGGGTATGCGCAGCGGGGAAGTCATCGAAGCAATGAAGCGCAATGGTGCCGTGTACTTTGCGGCCATCGGCGGCGCGGGCGCCCTGATCAGCCGCTGCATTAAAGAGGCCGAGGTCATCGCGTATGAGGATCTGGGCGCCGAAGCGGTGCGAAGGCTTACGGTTAAAGATATGCCGCTCATTGTGGCTATCGATAGTCTGGGGAACAACCTGTACAACCGGAGGTGAGTAGTATGATCGATGATCAGTATCTGGCGCTGATGTCTGAAAAGTACCCAAACCGCAAGGCGGCGATCGCAGAAATCGTTAATCTTCGCGCGATTCTTGCGCTGCCTAAGGGAACGGAATATTTCCTGAGCGATCTTCACGGTGAGAATGAAGCTTTCATTCACATGCTGCGCAGCGCAAGCGGCGTGATCCGCTCCAAGATAGAAGAACTCTACGGTGATGAGATCTCCGAAAACGAGCGGGATCAGCTGGCATCGCTTATTTACAATACAAAAGCCGAACTGAAGCGGCGCAAAGCGCAGGAAGCCAATTACCAGCGATGGTGCTACAAGGCACTGTACCGCATGATCGAGGTCTGCAAGTCGGTTTCCACCAAGTATACGCGTTCCAAGGTGCGTAAGCGGCTGCCCGAGTACTGGGACTACAGCATGGACGAACTGCTTCATGCGGATGATGAAGCCAATCGTGCCAACTACTA
>OMZN01000013.1 GCA_900315555.1 uncultured Eubacteriales bacterium | reverse complement strand
GGAATTCCAACACTTTCCCGCTCATATATGCATTCACTCCTTTCTTCAGATTTGGCCAGCGCGCTGTAATCAGTGCCTTCTCCACATATTCTACCGCCTCTGCCAGTTCTATGCTTTCATAAGTGCCAATTTTGCCGTCCGCCTCTTCCTGCTGTAGAAACACAAGCAATCTGTCCAGATCACGGATGTGCTTCCTGCGCTGTTCCTCATCCCTCTCCAGCATCGCAAACTTTTGATACACAGTAAAGCTAAAAAAGGGAATGAGAAAATATAGCCTGCGGTCAATAATGTCATCCGCTGTGTATTCCCGCATTCTGACAACTGGGACAACATATGCGGCGGCACCGCCCGGTGTGTAAATTCTGATCTTCAGTTCATTCGGCGTATTTCCCTCATCTTTCAAATATAAGAGACCAGAATATGCAAAATTCACCTCGAGCACATCGGACTGCAGTTTTCCATTCTCCAGTGCGTCTTCCTGTGCCATTCTCGCACTGTATTCAAAAATCCGGAAGATGATATTGTCGTCATGCGTACTTTGACATTCAATGTGAAATTCATTGACTGACTGCCGCCCATACACACGGATGTGCGAATCCGAAATTCGTTTGTCTGCGCCGGACTTCCCAAACTCCCCCATGTGCTCGTTATTCAGCAGTTCAAGTTTTTCATCTCCCGTGTAGGTCTCAATATAGCCGGTATTCCGGAACATCTCATTCAGGAAAAGCAGGGTTGACTTCCTGCATCTCTCAATAAGCGTGCGGAACACATCATCGTAAGGGGTTGTCGGTCGTTTCTGCTTCGCCTTCTCCTTCATTCTGCCAGTCCCCCCCATAAAGATTACCGATGCATCAGGGAAATCCGTGATCCGCCCTACTCAATCTCGTTCTTCTTATCTTCCTCGTGGTACTCCTGCTCTGTATTCACACTCCATACATTCGATCGGTCCGTCGTCCCGGCCAGAATGTCCCTGACCGCCTCAAAGCTCGTGCACATCGAATGATCGATATTATTGTAGCGATGCTGGCCGTTCCGTCCAACGCAGAACAGATTCGGCATCGTGTCGAGGTACTCTCTCAGCTCATCCATGTGATCATAGGTGTCAAAATACGCGGGATATGCCTTCTTCACGCGCTCCACATGATAGTCGAGTACCTCGTCCGGAGAATCAATCAGCCTAAGCTTCACCATCTCCTCAATGCCCATGTGCGCAAACGAATCGTCGCTCATGTTCCACATAGCGTCGCCCTCGTTGCAGAAATATTCGAGGCCCATCCACACCGTATGCTCCAGATCCTTCACCATGTAAGGGGACCAGTTGTTATAAATCTGGAATCGTCCCATTTTCACACTGCGGTCATGGACATAGACCCAGTTATCCGGAACAATATTGCCGACCGTCTTCTTATCTGTTTTGTTTTCCAGATGAAGATGCGAAATCAGAACGCCGACTGTCATATAATCGCGATACGGCAGCCCCGCCGCGATGCGCGCCGGCTCCTCCGGCACATCGTTCATGCCTGCCACGAGGTCCTTGATCGGCATGGAGGAAATGACAAAATCTCCGGTCTCCGTGAAGCGTCTTCCATCCTGTTCGTAGGTGACGGAGTCGATGACATTCTGGGCATTTCTGTGAATACCGACGACCCGCGCGTGCATCATAATCCTGCCGCCGAGCTTCTCCACCTCGGCAGCGGTCACATCCCAGAGTTCACCGGGTCCCAGCTTCGGATAGGAAAACTCCTCAATGAGCGAGGTTTCGATCTTGCGATCCTTTCTGCCCTCCTTTTTCTCGATGGCGTTCTTGAGAACGGCCGAGATAGAAACACCTTTCACACGCTGTGCGCCCCATGACGGGTCAATCTGACTCGGATGGCGTCCCCAGAGATTCTCCGTATAATGCTCAAAAAACATCGAATAAAGCTTCTTGCCAAAGCGGTTGATGTAGAAATCCTCGAGAGAATTCTCCTTCCGTTTATGAATGCAGGATGCCAGATAGCTGAAGCCCGTCTCCATGGTATTCAGAAAGCCCATGTTCCGGAAAGTCTCTGCCTTCAGCGTGATCGGATAGTCGAAGAACTTCTGATTGAAGAAAATACGGGATACCCGCCCTCTGCGCAGCATGACGCGGTCCGTTTTCTCCGGATCAGGACCGCCCGGCACCATGCTCGGCGTGCGTCCAAGCAGCAGATCGTCCTTTGCCGGTGCGCCCTGTGTCGGCAGCATCTCCTGCCACCACTGATTCACCTCCGGGACCTTGGAGAAGAAACGATGCCCGCCCATGTCCATCCGGTTGCCATGATAATTCACCGTGCGGGAGATGCCGCCGAACGCGCCGCTC
>OMZN01000116.1 GCA_900315555.1 uncultured Eubacteriales bacterium | reverse complement strand
GATACCAGATGCTTGCTTGAAGAGAGTGTGCCCCGGCTCTTTCTCAAGATCGCTGAGCTGCCTTGAAAGCGCCGACTGGGATACGTGCAGCGTGCCGGCGGCAGATGTCATGTTTTCCTCTCTGGCGATGGCCAGAAAACAGCGTAAAGTGCAGAGTTCTACAGCAGCTTCCAATTCTATGAGGTATATTCATGGATGCCTATTTATAATTTTACATTATAAACCGGCATGAGTACAATTAAACTACAGACAGGAGGCGATATGGCAGAAGAGGATGCTGCCTGCGGTTCGCGAACAGCAGGAACGCTGGAATGTCTGGATGATTTGCTTTATTCTTATGCTTATGCGCAGGAAAGTGCGATGCAAGGAGGTATCGGAATGAGAATGTATGATTTTTTTGATCCTGTACGTGTTATTTTCGGTCAAGGAGCGCTGCAAAAGCTGCACACTCTCAGGATGCCCGGGAAGAAAGCACTGCTGGTCATCAGCAACGGCACTTCGGCAAAGAAGAACGGCTCTCTTGATGCCACTAAGGACGAGCTGACACAGGCAGGTGTTGACTATACAATTTTTAACGGGATTGGTGCCAACCCGCTGAAATCTGCTGTGGAGGAGGGCGCCGCAAGGGGACGTGCCTTCGGCGCCGACTTTGTCGTAGCGCTTGGCGGCGGTTCTGTCATGGATGCGGCTAAGAACATTGCCATGTTCATTCCTCAGCCTTCGGATGATCTGTGGGATTATGCTTTCTCACCGGCCGGCGGCAAACAGGTTCCTCCAGAGAAGGTCCTGCCCTGGATCGCCATCACGACTTCGGCCGGCACCGGCTCAGAGGTGGATGCGGCAGGGGTCATCACCAATCCGGATGCGCATGAGAAAATTGGTGTCGGCGGCTTTGACGGCATGATGGCTGCCTATGCCATTGTCGATCCGGTGCTGATGAAGACCGTACCCCCCAGATTCACAGCTTATCAAGGCTTTGATGCACTCTTTCATTCGACGGAGGGATACATCAGCAGCCTGAACAATCCTATGGGCGACATGGTGCAGCGGGCGGCTATCGAAAACATTGGAAAATACCTGCCCAGAGCAGTTGCAGACGGTCATGATATGGAGGCGCGCGAGGCTGTTGCTTTCGCTAATACCATGTCCGGTTACTCAATGGTTGTTTCCTCCTGTACTTCTGAGCATTCCATGGAGCATGCGATGAGTGCCTATCACCCTGATCTGCCTCATGGTGCCGGCCTGATCATGATCTCGAATACGTACTATCGTTTTTGGATTGACAAGCATGTCTGCGATGACCGCTTCATTGATATGGCCAGATTCCTGGGCAGAACGGATGCGGACAAACCCGAGGATTTTCTTGCTGCGCTTGCGGCACTGCAGGAGGCATGCGGGGTGGGCGATCTGGCGATGTCCGATTACGGTATCAAAAAGGATGAGGCAATGACACTTGCACAGAATGCCCGTGCCACCATGGGCATGCTCTTTAAGGCTGATCCAGAGAAAACGACCGATGAGGAGATCGCTGATATCTTCCGTGCAGCCTATAGATAGCTCATTCGGTAAGCTGCCGGAAGCATTGAAACCATGAGGAGGTATCACATGACAAAGAAAATTGTACAGACTGCCGGCAGAGAAGCACTCGGAGAGTTTGCCCCGGCATTTGCGCATTACAATGATGACGTGCTGTTTGGGGAGAACTGGAATGATGAAGATCTTGATGTCAAGACAAAATGTATCATCACCGTTGTTTCTCTGATGTCGCAGGGTATCACGGATTCTGCATTAAAATTCCATCTGATGAATGCTAAAAACAACGGCGTTACCCGCAGGGAGATCGCCGCCATCGTGACGCATACAGCGTTTTATGCCGGCTGGCCCAAGGCCTGGGCTGTCTTCGCTTTGGCGAAGGAAGTTTGGGGAGAGGAGACGAACCAGGAATAATAGATACGTGCGGGGAATAGGCCGGCGCACAGTAATAAGCAAATAGAGAGCCTCTCCCGATCACTGCAGGACAATCTGTATCGGCCGCTGCTGCAGCGGGCTGGAGAGGCTTTTTTGCGTTCTTTAGCGGCATGGAAATCAAAGCCTCTTTTCTTATGATGATTTTTCTGTATGTTGGTCGGAACATCTATGCTATACTAGATTCAGTTTATGAGCAAGGAAGTATTTATCTATGAATCTGAAAGAACTGGAAATCGGTCAGGCGGCCAAGGTGCTTTCTGTCGGCGGTGAAGGTGCGCTGCGGCAGCATTTTTTAGATATGGGTCTTATTCCGGGCGTCGAGGTGACGCTGATAAAGTATGCGCCCATGGGGGATCCTATGGAGCTGCAGCTTCATGGCTACGAGCTGACCCTGCGGCTGGCTGATGCGGAGAAAATCGACATCGAGCCGGTGAAGAGGAAAAAGGCGGAGCCGTCTTTGAAAATGGATACCCTTTCGCCGTCGGCACATCCGGGTCTTGGTGAGGGCGGCAAGTATCATGTGAAAGCGGATGGTCATCCGCTGCCGGATGAACAGAAGCTGACCTTCGCCCTGGCGGGCAACCAAAACAGCGGCAAGACCACGCTGTTCAATGAGCTTACGGGCGCCAACCAGCACGTGGGCAACTTTCCCGGCGTTACGGTGGACCGAAAGGATGGCCCCATCGGCGGGCATCCTAACACGAGCGTGACGGATCTGCCTGGCATCTACTCGCTTTCACCTTATTCCAGAGAGGAAGTGGTGACACGGCAGTTTATCATTAAGGAAAAGCCTACCGGTATCATCAACATCGTGGATGCGACCAATATTGAGCGAAATCTCTACCTGTCCATGCAGCT
>OMZN01000071.1 GCA_900315555.1 uncultured Eubacteriales bacterium | reverse complement strand
GCAGGATTATATCAGGACGGAGCGGAGCAAAGGAACGCCGGAATCTGTTGTGATTATGAAATATGCGCTGAAAAATTCGATTCTTCCCGTCGTTACCTATCTGGGACCGATGACAGCGGCTCTGATCACAGGAACCTTTGTCGTAGAGAAAACGTTCAGTATCCCGGGACTGGGACAGTATTTCGTGAATGCAATCGGAGACAGAGACTATGCCGTGACGCTTGGTCTGACTATTTTCGTCGGAGCGATGATTATTCTCTGCAATCTGATTGTGGACATTGTCTATGCTGTGCTCGATCCGCGTATCCGCATCATGAAATAGGAAGACCCTGGCAGCGCAGGAACAGGGCAAAATAATAGAGGAAATCTGGAAGATGCAGAAGGAAAACCGCCAGAAGGAAACAGAAAAGGAACGGATCTATACGGAGGATCAGCCGATCCCTGCAGAATTACTGGAAAAAGTCGGGAATCCGGCAGGGAAGAAGAACGCGGATGCCGGACAGGTCCAGAGACCGCATGTGAAATATTACAAAATGGTCTGGCAGCGGCTGAAGCAGGACAAGCTGGCGGTGTTCGGCATGATCGTGCTTGCTGTGATGCTGATTGCGGCTGTTTTCGGTCCGATGTTCAGCCCGTATTCCTATGAGGATACGGATTTTACCGCGATGCTGCAGGGACCTTCTGCGGAACACTGGTTTGGAACGGATAACCTTGGAAGAGATGTTTTTGTCCGTGTTCTGTATGGCGCGCGTATTTCCCTGTCCATCGGATTTGCCGCCGCGGCAATAAATATGGTGATCGGCGTCTTATATGGCGGAATTGCCGGATATTTTGGCGGGAAAGTGGATATGGTCATGATGAGAATCGTGGACATCCTCAGTGGTATCCCGAGCCTTCTGTATCTCATTCTTCTGATGATGTTTCTCGGTGCCAGTGTGAAAAGTATCCTGATTGCCATGTGCATCACCTATTGGATTACGACAGCCAGGATGGTGCGCGGATCGATTCTTTCTCTGCGGGAGCAGGATTATGCGCTCGCTGCGAAGGTATGCGGGGAGAGCGACTGGAGTATTCTGATTCATCATCTGATTCCGAACAGCATCGGGTCTATTATCGTGACGGTGACATTTCTGATTCCTTCCGCCATCTTTGAAGAGGCGTTCCTGAGCTTCCTGGGCATTGGCATTTCCGTACCGATGGCCAGCTGGGGAACGATGTGCAATGATGCGATTCAGTATCTCTTCAATAAGCCATATCTGATGATCTTCCCTGCCACGGCAATCAGTCTGACAATTTTCTCGCTTAATTTCATCGGGGACGGTCTCAGGGATGCACTGGATCCAAGATTGATCCGGTAATTCGCCTCAGAATATCAAATAGCGATATGGGGAAGAACAACAGCGGTGATGTCGCACCGGATGTTGCAAAGAACGCGGCAGGGGTAGAAAAATGCAGAACAGATTACTTGATGTGAAGCATCTGAAGACAAACTTTCACACGCAGGCAGGAATAGTTCAGGCAGTGAGGGACGTGAGTTTCCATGTAGACGAGGAGGAATGTGTCGGCATTGTCGGAGAGAGCGGCTGCGGGAAAAGCGTCACGATGCTGTCTGTCATGCGCCTTCTTGAAGAAAATGCGGAAACTAAGGCTGACTCCATTTTATTTCAGGGAAAGGAAATTTCCAAATATTCCAATACGCAGATGCGCAATATGGATGGACGGGAGCTCAGCATGATATTCCAGGATCCCATGACAAGTCTTAATCCGGTCTTTACCATCGGACAGCAGTTTGCCGGGCCTCTTGCCAGAAACCTGCATCTGAAGGGCAGGCCGGCGAGAGAGAAGGCGGCGCAGATGCTGAAACTGGTCGGGATTCCTATTCCGGAGGAAAGACTCGCGCAGTATCCTCATGAGCTTTCCGGAGGACTGCGGCAGAGAGTCATGATAGCCATTGCAATGTGCTGTAATCCCAGGCTTTTGATTGCGGATGAACCGACGACCGCGCTGGATGTGACGGTGCAGGCGCAGATTCTGGAACTGATGAAAAGAATGCAGCGGGAGTTTCATTCCTCGGTTATTTTGATCAGCCATGACCTTGGGGTTATTTCTACCATGGCGTCCCGGGTGATGGTGATG
>OMZN01000068.1 GCA_900315555.1 uncultured Eubacteriales bacterium | reverse complement strand
GGTGGCCATGGCATCGGCACAGTAGTAGTCGGCGTCGATTTCCTTGGCGTACTCTTCGGTGAGCACCGCACCGCCCACGCAGACTTTACAGTCTGGGATAGCCTCCTTCAGAAGGTGGATGGTTTTTTTCATGTTGGGTACGGTCGTGGTCATCAGGGCGGAGAGGCCGATCAGCTTGACATTGTTTTCCTTGGCCTTTTGGACGACCTCTTCGCAGGGGATGTCTTTGCCCAGGTCGATGACCGTGAAGTCGTGGCTTTCCAGCAGGATGCGGGTGATATTTTTGCCGATGTCATGGATGTCGCCTTCCACGGTTGATACCAGGACAGTGCCTTTGCTCTTGCTGCTGCCGGCGGGCATTTGTTCCTTGAGGATGTTGAAGGCCGTGGTGGCGGCTTCTGCACTCATCAGCAGCTGAGGCAGGAAGATGGCGCCGGATCCGAAGTCTGCGCCGACCTGGTTGAGTGCCGGTACAATGTGCTTGTTGATGATGGTGAGCGCGTCGGTATCCTGGAGCATGTCTTGGGTGGCCTGTGCTGCGCGGTCCTGCAAGCCGCTGCAGATGGCCTCCACCAGAGGGCTTGCAGGTGCGGCCGGCGGTTTTGGCGCATTGGCGGCCTTCTGCGGCGCAGGGGCCGTATGGGTGCGCGGTTTTTCCTTCGCGGTGTGCGGGGCCTCCTGGGTGGTATGCGGGGAGGCTGCTTTCCGGGGGGCAGGGTGCGCCTCACAGAAGGCAAGATAGCCGGTGCAGTTTTCGTCCTGCTCCAGCAGGGCGCGTGCGGCATGGCAAGTCGCCATCATGTCTTCGGCGAAGGGGTTGATGATGGCGGCAGAAAGACCGTGCGCAAGCGCCATCGCATAGAAGGCAGTATTGATTCTTTCCCGGTGCGGCAGGCCGAAAGAGACGTTGGAGACGCCCAGAACCGTATGGACACCGAGCTGCTCTCGCACCAGCGAAAGAGAAGACAGACAGACGCGGGGGGCCTGGCTGTCGGCACTGACGGTCATGGCAAGGGTGTCAATGATGACGTCCTTGCGCGGGATACCGTACCGTGCTGCCTCGCGAATGATCTTTTCGGCGATCCGCACACGTCCTCCGGCGGTTTTGGGGATACCGTCCTCGTCCAGCGTCAGTGCGATGACAGCGGCACCATACTTTTTCACGATGGGGAAAATGGCATCCATGCTGCTCTGCTTGCCGTTGACGGAATTGATCAGAGGCTTGCCGTTGTAGATGCGTGCGGCTTTGTCCAGTGCGTTCACATTACTGCTGTCCAGCACCAGCGGCAGGTTGACTACACGCTGTACGTGACGGACAACCTGCGGCAGCATGCTCTCTTCGTCGATATCCGGCAGTCCCACATTGATATCCAGTACCTGCGCACCGGCGCGCTTTTCGCGAATAGCGAGATCGACAACATCGTTCATCCGGTTTTCACGTAGAGCGGCGGCAAGCGGCTTGTTGCCGGTGGGGTTGATCTTTTCCCCTATGATGGTGGAAGGGCTGCCGATGGTGACGGCATGGGTGTAGGAGCAAAGCCGAGTGGTACCCTTGTCGTTGACGGGTGCCGGCTTATGACCGCTGACCCGCTGCCGCAGCGCCCGGATGTGTGCCGGCGTCGTGCCGCAGCAGCCGCCCAGAACCCAGGGACCGCAGGCGGCGATGTCTTCCATCTGCGCGGCAAAGGTGTCCGGATCGAGATCATAGACCGTTTCGCCCTGGACGCTGCGGGGTAGTCCCGCATTGGGGTTGACCAGGACGGGAAGACTGGATTTTTCGACCATTTCCTTAACGAAAGGAAGCATCTGCGCCGGTCCGAACCCGCAGTTGAGACCGAGCGCATCCACGCCGAGACCTTCCAGCAGGGCAATGATGGCTTCAACACTGCCGCCGGTCAGCAGCTTGCCTTTCTCGTCCAGGATGCAGGAAGCAAAGATGGGCAGATCCGATACCTCTTTGGCGGCGATGACGGCGGCCTTCAGTTCGTAGAGGTCGCTCATGGTTTCGATGATGATAAGATCGGCCTCCTCGCCTGCGGCAAAGAGCTCGCGGAAGGCGGCAACGGTCTCTTCAAAGGAGAGCTTCCCCAGAGGCTGCAGGAGTTTGCCCACGCTGCCCGTATCCAGCGCTGCATAGGCAGGTCTGCCGCCTCGATCGGTTTCTTCAATGGCGCGGCGCGCCAGCCGGATGCCGGTTTGCACCAGTTCTTTTGTAGAGTAATGTCCGCCGGCATCCTTCTGCTTGATGGCGTTGGCACCGAAGGTGCAGGTGGTCAGGATATCTGCACCGGCATCCAGATAGGCTTTGTGGATGTCTTTGATGGTATCCGGGTGGGTGATCAGCCAGTCTTCCGGGCTTTCTCCGGCACCCAGGCCGGCTTCCTGCAGGAGGGAGCCCATCCCGCCATCAAAGAAGAGCAGTTCTTTGCCTAATTTTTCTCTGATATCATGTTTTCTGTTCATCGTTACCTCGTATTCTGGCGCTTTGTTTTCCGGCGCTGTATTCTTTCCAGTGTTGCTGCGGCGCTTTGGCGCTGTTCCAGCGCTTTATTCCTTTGCAGACCGCATCCGGTGCGGCATGGACGGCGCAGGCATGGTGAACGCTGCCGTGACAAACCATCCTTGCGGTCGTCTGGATTCGTGCGTATTGTCGTTCCGGCTCGTTTTACGATTGTGCCGGGGATTCATTATAGCACAAAGCGTACCGGCGCCGAGGGAAAAGCGGATACCCGGCTGCACATCTTTTCGAAGGCCGGTTATAAGGTGATACTATGACGGAGCAAGGCCGATGAAGCAAGGG
>OMZN01000034.1 GCA_900315555.1 uncultured Eubacteriales bacterium | reverse complement strand
CTGATGGCTGACTTTCAGAATTTCAAGCGTCGTGCCGAGAAGGAAAAGCTCGACAATGCAGCGTATGCCAACGAGAAGATTGTTGTACAGCTTTTGGAAGTCATGGACAACTTTGAGCGTGCGCTGGAGCACGAGGCTGGTGAAGAATTCAAAAAGGGCATGGTGATGATCTTTGATCAGCTGCAGAGTGTCCTTGAGAAAGCAGGCGTAGAAGAGATTGATACAGAAGATGCGGACTTTGATCCCAATTTCCACAATGCAGTTATGATGGAAGACACTGAAGAGGTGGAAAGCGGCAAGGTTTCCGCAGTTCTGCAAAAGGGCTACAAACTCCACGGCAAGGTGATCCGGCCTTCCATGGTCAAAGTGGCCAATTAATACATCAACTATCGCAAATAAAGAAAAAATGAAGAAAAGGAGATACATAACATGGGAAAAGTAATAGGAATCGATTTGGGAACAACGAACTCGTGTGTTGCCGTTCTTGAAGGCGGCGATCCCACGGTCATCGCCAATGCAGAGGGCAACAGAACCACACCTTCTGTGGTCGGCTTCGCAAAGAACGGCGAGCGCCTGGTCGGTGAGACCGCCAAGCGGCAGGCCGTAACGAATCCGGACAGAACCATCTCTTCCATCAAGAGATACATGGGAACTGATCACAAGGTGACCATCGACGGAAAAGACTATACACCGCAGGACATTTCAGCTATGATCCTGGGCAAGTTGAAGGCTGATGCCGAAAGCTATCTCGGGGAGAGCGTAACGGAAGCGGTTATCACCGTACCGGCTTACTTCACTGACAGCCAGAAACAGGCGACAAAGGATGCCGGTAAAATTGCCGGCCTCGATGTGAAGAGAATCATCAACGAGCCGACAGCAGCGGCGCTGGCTTATGGTCTTGATAAGGAAGAGACACACCAGAAGATTCTGGTCTACGACCTGGGCGGCGGTACCTTCGATGTATCCCTCCTGGAGCTGGGCGATGGTGTCTTCGAGGTTCTGGCAACCCACGGCAACAACAAGCTGGGCGGCGATGACTTCGACCAGCGTCTGATGGACTTCATGGCTGACAGCTTTGCCAAGGAAAACGGCATCGATCTGCGCAGCGACAACATGGCGATGCAGCGGCTGAAGGAAGCTGCCGAGAAGGCCAAGAAAGAGCTTTCCAGTTCGCAGACTACTAATGTGAACCTGCCGTTCATCACGGTCAGCGACAATGGCCCGCTCCACCTGAACATGGATATTACAAGAGCCAAGTTCGACCAGCTGACATCCGATCTGGTGGAAGCCACCATCGAACCGATGCGCAAGGCCATGGAAGACGGCGGCGTTACCAATGCCGACATCAATAAGGTTATCCTGGTCGGAGGATCCACCCGTATTCCGGCGGTACAGGAAGCTGTCAAGAAAATCACAGGCAAAGAGCCCTTCAAGGGTGTCAACCCCGATGAATGTGTTGCTATCGGTGCAGCCATTCAGGCCGGTGTACTGACCGGTGAAGTCAACGACGTGCTGCTGCTTGATGTCACCCCGCTGTCCCTTTCGATCGAGACGCTGGGCGGCGTTGCGACCAAGCTGATTGAGAGAAATACAACGATTCCGACCAAGAAGAGCCAGGTGTTCTCCACGGCGGCAGATAACCAGAATGCAGTTGATATTCATGTACTGCAGGGCGAACGTGAAATGGCGGCTGATAACACCACGCTGGGACGCTTCCAGCTGACCGGTATTCCGCCGGCACCGCGTGGGGTACCGCAGATTGAGGTTACGTTCGATATCGATGCCAACGGCATTGTCAATGTATCCGCCAAGGATCTTGGTACCGGCAAGTCGCAGAATATTACCATCACCAGTTCTTCCAAGCTTTCCGAAGAGGAAATCAACAAGAAGGTGAAGGAAGCCGAGCAGTATGCCAGCGAAGATAAAAAGCGCAAAGAAGAGATCGAAGTTCGCAACCAGGCAGAGACGCTGGTCTATGAAACTGAAAAGAATGTCAAGGATCTTGGCGACAGCCTGAGCGCTGATGAAAAGAGCAAGATCGAAGCTGCCAAGGATACGCTGAAGAAGTCTTTGGAGAACGGCACGGTCGATGAGATCAAGGCCAACACCGAAGCGCTGACGGAGCAGTTCCATACCATCTCTGAAAAGATGTATCAGAAGGCGCAGGCGCAGCAGCAGGCGGCCGGTGGTGCAGGTGCAGCAGGCGGCGCGGCACCGGGTGCCAATGCGGGTCAGCAGCAGGGAGGCGGCGATGATAACGTCGTCGATGCAGATTTCGAAGTAGTGGATGATGATAAGAAGGATGAATAAATCGAATGGCTGAGAAACGTGATTACTACGAAGTGCTCGGTCTTGAGAAAGGCGCCTCCGAACAGGAGATCAAGCGGGCTTTCCGCAAGATGGCAATGAAGTACCATCCTGACAGAAATCCCGGCGACAAGGAGGCCGAGGAACACTTCAAGGAAGTCAATGAAGCCTACAGCGTACTCAGCGATCCTGAAAAGAAAGCCAATTATGACCGGTTCGGCCATGCCGGAGTTGATCCCAACTCCGGCTTTGGCGCGGGCGGCGGTTTTGAGGGATTCGGCGGATTTGACGATATCTTTGACATGTTTGGCGGCATGTTTGGAGGTGGCGGCCGTAGTTCGGCCAGAAGAAGCGGACCATCCAAGGGACGGGATCTGCAGCATAGCATGACAATCTCTTTTGAAGAGGCTGCCTTTGGATGCAAGAAGGATATCCGTCTTACCAAATATGTCAAATGTGAAACCTGCGGCGGATCCGGTGCCGAACCGGGCACCAGCAAGGTTACCTGTCCCAAGTGCGGCGGAAGCGGCGTGATCAATACCCAGCGCCGTACACCTTTTGGTGTGATGCAGTCACAGACGACCTGCGACCGGTGCGGGGGCACCGGAGAAATCGTGGAGAAGCCTTGTCATGACTGCGGCGGTACGGGCAAAGTCAGAAAGACGCAGACAATTTCCGTCAATATTCCGGCCGGTGTGGATGACGACAATGTCATCACTCTGCGGGGACAGGGGGAACCCGGCGAGCACGGCGGTCCCAACGGTGACCTCTATATCGTGATCGAGGTCAAACCGCATAAGCTGTTCCGGCGCAGAGGCTATGATCTGCAGCTTGAGATCCCGGTCACCTTTGAACAGGCGGCGCTGGGAGACGAGCTGACGGTGCCCACCCTGGAAGGCAAGGTTAAATACAAGATTCCGGCAGGCACCCAGTCCGGTACAATTTTCCGGCTGAAAGGAAAGGGCATTCAGAAGGTGCGCTCCTCCGGCAAGGGTGATCTCTACGTGAAGGTTAACCTGGAGGTGCCCAAGAAGCTGAATTCCAAACAGAAGAAGGCCATCAAGGATATGAGCAAGCACGTGACATCCGATTGCTACAAGAAGAAGAGCGGATTCATGGATACATTGAAGGAATTGTTTAAATAGCATCACTTTCGGACGAGAAATCACCATGCCCGGGCATGGTGATTTTCTGTTTTTTGCTACGCTTTTGTGATATAATGTTAAATTGATTATGGAGGTGCAGAAATGGACGATTTTGATCGCGCCCATTACGATAATGTAGAGGGAGAAAAGATTTCAGACGATGTATTTTCGGTCTGTGCCATCAATGCCGCCCTTCGCACCAAAGGCGTCGCCGGGCTCGCCGGCGGACTGCAGAACACCATCACGAGGACCATCAAGGGAAGGGATTCCATTTCCAAGGGAATCAAGGTCAGCCAGACGGATAAAGGCATCATTTTGGATGTCTATGTGCTGGTATGGTATGGTGTCAAGATTCCGGCCATGGCCTGGGATCTGCAGAGAAACGTCAAGAAAGAACTGGAAATGATGACAGAACGCACGGTGATGGAAATCAATATCCATGTCCAGGGCGTTGTAAAAAAGCCGGAGGAACAGCGATCATGAGCAGGACGAAAGCGCGGCAGCTATTGATGCAGATGGTCTTTCAGATGGAGGCGCAAAAGGACACCTCCCGGGAGACTATGCAGAAACTCACTGTGGACAAGAAATTATCTGAAAAGGACAGTGCCTATATCGATGATGTCTTTGCCTCGATTACGGAGCACCTTGCTGAGATTGACCGCGAGATCGATCGCTGCTCCAACCGCTGGAAGGTGCAGCGCCTCCCCAAAACGGATCTTGCCATCCTCAGGACGGCATGCGGGGAGATCCTCTATAGCGCGGACGTGCCGACTTCAGTTGCCATCAACGAGGCTGTTAATTTGGCCAAAGCCTTCGGCGGTGATGACTCACCGGCCTTTATCAACGGGGTTTTGGGAAGGATCGCCGATGCACATTAAGGATCTGATCCTCGGGCTGGATACCAGCAACTACACTACTTCTGCTGCCTTGGTGGATCGTTCGGACCGGGTGATAGCAGACAGCCGCAGACTGCTTGTAGTGAAAGAAGGAAAGCGTGGGCTTCGTCAGTCGGAGGCGCTGTTTCAGCATGTGAATGCGCTTCCAGAGATTATCGATGCACTCTGCCGGCAGGCAGCGTCGCACGGTATCAGCAGCCCGGCGCAGAGAATTGCGGCTGTGAGTGTCAGCAGCCGTCCACGGCCTGTGGAGGGATCCTATATGCCGTGTTTTTTGCCGGGCCTTCATTTTGGCGAGAGCATGGCGCATCTTCTGGACGTTCCATGCTTTGTCTTTTCCCATCAGGAGGGGCACATTCAAGCGCTCAGGCGTGAAGCGGGCATCGATGAGGCTGTGCCGTTCATGGCCTTCCATATGAGCGGCGGCACCTGCGAGCTGCTGCTTGTGCAGAAGGAAAAGCTCCGGATCCTGGGCGGCTCCAAGGATATCTCCTTTGGCCAGCTGCTGGACCGAACCGGTGTGGCGCTGGGCATGCGGTTTCCCTGCGGAGAGGCCATGGATGCCATTGCCCTGCAGTCTCCTCGCCCTAAAAGAATGCATTACAAAAAAATTTGGATGCAGGACGGCTGGATGCAGATGGCGGGCCTTGCAACCGCTGTGCAGCGTGATGTGGAAGATGGGCGCCCCGGCGAGGCGGTGATCCCCGAGCTGTTCCTGCAGATTGCCGAAGCTTTGTTTGCCATGGCAGCATGGGGACGGCAGCAGTGCGGTGTGAACAAGCTGCTGCTGGCAGGCGGCGTGGCTGCCAGCCAGACAATCAAGCATTACGTTACGGAATATAACAAAACAGGTGCGGTGGAGATTCTCATGCCCGGCGGCGATGCCGCCAAGGACAATGCCATCGGTATCGCTCGCCTGGGGAGAAACAAGCTATGGCCATCAAGCCCATCAGCGTCTCACAACTGAATGACTACATTGCCCGATTGATCGGTACGGATCCTCTCCTTGGCACGGTGGTTGTGCGCGGTGAAATATCCAACTACAGACCTTCGCGTGCCGGCTACCTCTTTTTCAGCCTGAAGGATGCACAAAGTACGATCCGCTGCTTTGCCGGTAGCGAGGTGGCGGATAAGATCCGGCAGGAGATAGAAGACGGAAGAGAAGTGATCTGCACCGGGTACGTCAATGTCTATAAGCCGGGTGGATACTATTCTCTTACTATTCGTTCACTCGATCCCGTAGGGCAGGGGGATCTTGCAGCGGCTTTCGAGAAACTCAAGAAAAAACTCGAAGCGGAAGGACTGTTTGATGCTGCACACAAGCAGCCGCTGCCGCGTTTTCCCGAGAAGATTGCTGTAGTCACCTCACCTACAGGAGCTGCTTTGCAGGACATTCTCAGCATCCTTCGCCACAGGAACAAAAGCTGCAGCGTGCTGATTTATCCGGTGCTGGTGCAGGGAAAGTCAGCGGCCGCCGATATTGCCCATGCTCTAAATCATATCAATGAGACAATGGATGATATTGATCTGATCATCTGCGGGCGCGGCGGTGGATCGCTGGAGGATTTATGGGCCTTCAATGAAGAACCTGTAGCCAGAGCCGTTTTCGATTCGAGGATCCCTGTGATTTCGGCCGTGGGGCACGAAACGGACTTTACGATTGCTGATTTCTGTGCCGACGCCCGGGCGGAGACACCGACTGCTGCGGCGCAGATGGCCGTGCCCGACACCGATGAGGTGCGTACGTATCTTCTGCAGTGCCGCCGGACAATGGAACAGGCAATAGCAGCAAGGATTGCGGATGGGGAAAAGCGGCTCGCCCGGCTGCACATTGGCGTGATCCGCAGGATGATTCTCCAGCGTTTGGACAGTGCTGACTATCGGAGTGCCGTCCTTGCAGAACAGCTGCGGGTGCAGATGGCAGAGACTCTGAGGCGTCTCGAAGACAAGGTGGAAAAGGCCGGTGCATCGCTGCAGAGTCTTTCGCCTGTGCACATTATGGAAAAAGGCTATGCCGCCGTTGTCGATGAGGTCGGCCGCATGGTTCGGCGGATGACCTCCCTAAAGGAGGGCGATGTGATTCGCATCCGGGGAAGCGACGGCACAGTGCGGGCAAGAGTTATAGAAAAAGCACGTACCGCCCAGCCGGAAAACCCTGATAAGGCGGAAAAACGGTGACGCGGCAGGCGGCTGCGGTTTATATACTGGAGGAATACTGCAATGAGCAACAAAGATTCCGGGCGCGGGCAGAACGCCTTTGAGGAGCGTCTTGCGAAGCTGGAGAAGACGGTGGAAACATTGTCTTCTGAGGAGATTACACTGGAGGAGGCCGTCAGGCAGTACGAGCAGGGGCTGAATGACTACGAGGCCTGCAAAAAAATCCTTGAAGAAGCGCGTCAGAAGATCGAAACATACCAACGGGAAGTTGACGAGGAGGATCGCGATGCGTGAGAAAGACTATGCTTATGAGGATTATCGAGAGATTGTCGAGGAACATCTTCTGGATTTTCTTCCGGAGATCGAGAGCCGCGCAAGCACGGTCGATGAGGCCATGAAATATTCTCTGACGGCAGGCGGCAAGCGCCTGCGGCCTGTTCTTCTTCTTGCTTCCTGCGTCTTTTCCGGTGGCACAGTGAAGGCGGCACTGCCTTATGCCTGTGCAATCGAGTATCTTCACACCTACTCGTTAATTCATGACGACCTGCCCTGCATGGATAACGACGATCTGCGCAGGGGCAAACCTACCAATCACAAGGTTTATGGAGAAGCCATGGCGGTGCTCGCCGGTGACGGGCTCCTTTCGGCCTGCATGGAAGCCATGCAGCGAGATCTCTTCATGTATTTTGATGATGAAAAGGCACTGAAAAGAAGAATCAATGCTTCCTATGATATTCTGCACGGCGGCGGCTGCACTGGTATGCTGTCAGGACAGGTGGCGGATGTGGAGAACGAAGGCAAGGCCTGCAGCAGGAAAATGCTGGATTTCATCCACTCCAAGAAGACGGGTGCCTTGATTACGGCTGCCGTGCGGGCCGGCTGCCGTCTGGGCGGTGCCGACCGGCAAATGTTTTCGCGAATGACCGACTATGCCGAGAGTCTGGGGCTGGCTTTTCAGATTCGTGACGATATGCTGGATGTTGAGGGAAGTGCAGCGGAACTCGGCAAGAGCATCGGCAAGGATGCGGCCAGCGGCAAGAACACCTATCCGGCTTTGTATGGCATGGAACAAGCGCAGGCAAAACTCGATGAGCTGGAAGCGAGATCATTGAAGGCAATCGCACCCTATTACGACAATGCGGAATTCTTCAAAGATCTCGTTGAAAAACTTCACGAAAGAAGAAAATAGAAAATCCGGGACGATATGATGAAGGCAGTAGAAGAGTATGATTTTCCCAGAGACCTGAAGGGCATGTCACTGCATGAGAAGGAGCTTCTGGCGGTGGCCATCCGGGAATTTCTCATTGAACATATTGCAATAACAGGAGGGCATCTGGCTTCTAATTTAGGAATTGTGGAACTGGCGATTGCTATCCACAGCTGCTTTGATGTACCAAAGGATAAGATTATATGGGACGTAGGGCATCAGGCTTACGTTCACAAAATCCTCACCGGACGCGCCAGGGACTTTTCCGGTCTGCGGCAGCTCGATGGCCTCAGCGGCTTTCCCAGCAGAAAGGAAAGCCCCTGTGATCCCTTTACAACGGGTCACAGCAGCAATTCGGTGTCTTTGATGACCGGGCTGTGCAAGGCGAGAGATCTGCGGGGAGATCATTACGAGGTCGCTGCAGTTCTGGGTGATGGTGCGCTGACCGGCGGTCTGGCGTACGAGGGAATGAACAATCTGGGTGCGATGCATTCTCGCAGTATCATTATCCTCAATGATAACGGCATGTCGATCGGACGCAATACCGGTGCGGTCTCTTCGCATCTGGCCAAGCTCAGAACCTCGGCGGGCTATTACCACTTCAAGAACCGCCTGAAAGGTGCTGTAGGGAGTGTGCCGGTCATCGGCGGAAATCTCCTTCATGGCATGGAAAAGATCCGTGACGTTGCCAAATATGCTCTTCTGGACGGCGTGCTCTTTGAGGAATTAGGGTTTACCTATCTTGGTCCCATTGATGGACACGATATCGGGGAGCTGATTCGTCATCTTAAGATGGCGCGTTCCGTGGATGGGCCGGTGGTGCTGCACGTGCGCACCACCAAGGGTAAAGGCTACAAAAATGCCGAGGAAAATCCGGACCGCTTTCATGGGATCGGTGCCTTTGATCCTGTCACCGGCCATCCGAAAAAACCGGCCGAAACCACTTACAGCCAAGTCTTCGGTCAGCACCTAACGGAAATGGCGGCGCGTGATGAGCGCATCCTGGCGATCACTGCCGCCATGCGGGATGGAACGGGGCTTACACCTTTTGCAAAAGCTTTTCCGAAACGTTTCGTGGATACCGGCATTGCCGAATCCCATGCTGCTACTTTTGCAGGCGGATTGGCGGCAGGCGGCGGCAGGCCGTTCGTGGCGATTTATTCCACCTTTTTGCAGCGGGCTTACGATGAGATCGTGACGGATGTTTGCCTGCAGGATCTGCCGGTCTGTTTCTGCATCGACCGCGCCGGTGTGGTCGGCGCCGATGGCCCTACCCATCATGGGATCCTGGATATCTCCTATCTTTCCTCGATCCCGGGCCTGACCCTGATGGCGCCGGCGGACGGCCGTGAACTTACGGCGATGATGGATTATGCGCTGCAAAGCGGCCATCCCACGGCGATTCGCTATCCCAAGGGCGCTGCAGACAATCGTGTAAGTACCTATGAACAGCGGCCGGCGCTTGCTGAAGGAGCATGGATCCTGCAGGAGGGTGAAGTGATGATCTGGGCCGCTGGCAGCATGACCGATACGGCGCTGGCGGCGGCGGAGCGCCTGGAGGATATGGGTATTTCCTGCGGGGTGGTCGATGCGCGCTTCCTTGCACCGTTTGATGCAAAGACTCTGCTTGCCACTGCCGGCACCGCACGCCTGCTCGTCACACTGGAAGACAATGTCCTGCGCGGCGGATTTGGTGAGGCCTGCACGGCCTGTCTGGCTGCGCACCGGATGACGGTACCCGTTCTTTCCCTGGGATGGCCTGTCCGTTTTATTCCGCAGGGAAGCATTGATCAGCTGATGGAGGGCTATGGCCTGTCCCCGGTAAAGATTGCAGAAAGGATCCGTGAAGAGCTTGAAAGAACGTCTTGATGTACTGCTGGTAAAAAAAGGGCTGGCGCCAACGCGGCAAAGGGCAAAGGTCTTTATTATGGAAGGCATTGTCTTTGTGGATCAACAGCGCGTGGATAAGGCCGGTACGCAGGTGGATGAACAGGCCGAGATCTTTGTGAAGCAGAACCCGCTGCCCTATGTGTCGCGCGGCGGGCTGAAGCTGGCAAAGGCAATTGAAGTCTTTGGACTGGATCTGGATGGTGCGGTATGCTGTGACATCGGCGCCAGTACCGGCGGGTTCACTGACTGCATGCTGCAGCACGGTGCCGCCAAGGTCTATGCTGTCGATGTGGGATACAATCAGCTGGATTACCGTATGCGCACAGATCCGCGGGTCATCTGCATGGAGAAGACCAACATCCGCTATCTGGACAAGGAGCGGATCAAGGATCCGATCGACTTTATCAGCATTGATGTTTCCTTTATTTCTTTGGCGCTGGTTTTTCCGGTTGCCTCGGCACTGCTTAAGGATGCCGGCATGGTGACGGCACTGGTCAAGCCGCAGTTTGAAGCCGGAAGAGAGCAGGTAGGCAAGAAGGGCATTGTGCGGGATCCCAAGGTGCATCGTGAGGTGCTTGCCAAGGCGTCCGGCTATGCTGTCGAGAATGGCCTTTATCCCTGCGGGATGACCTTTTCCCCGATTACCGGCGCGAAGGGAAACATAGAATATTTGCTTTGGATGACGAAGAAACCCAGTGCCTTCGATGCGGCGGCTACGGCTGCATCAGTGACAGAGGAAGCACACAATTATTGGAAAGAGAAAAAGAGACAGGAGTAAAGGCAAGATGGCTTTATCACCGATGATGCGTCAGTATTTGGAGATCAAGGAGCAGAATCCGGATTGTATTCTCTTTTTCCGCTTGGGCGATTTTTATGAAATGTTCTTTGAGGATGCAAAAACCGTCAGCAGGGAACTGGAGCTAACGCTGACCGGCAAGAGCTGCGGCCTTGAGGAGCGTGCGCCTATGTGCGGTGTGCCCTATCATAGCGCTGACACCTATATTGCCCGTCTCATCGAGAAAGGCATGAAGGTCGCCATCTGTGAGCAGATGGAGGATCCGGCCACCACCAAGGGCCTGGTGAAGCGGGCGGTTGTGCAGATTGTCACCCCTGGCACGCTGACATCGCAGAACATGCTGACCGAGGATGAAAATAATTATCTCGCTACGGTGTATGCGGACAGACAGGGCATCGGGTTGTGCTACTGCGATATTTCCACCGGCGAGATCTATGTCAGCGCATTCTCCGGTGTCACGGCACCGGATACATTGCTTAACGAGCTGGTGCGTATTCATGCGCGGGAGATCAACATCAACGAAGGCGCCGACAGATATATCGATAAAAAAGCGCTGGAGCGCAGTCTGGAGGTTCACTGCAGCATCCTGGAAAATGCCTGTTTCTCTCATGCCGGAAGCGTGCGTACCATCAAGCGCCAGTACGGTATCGCCTCTATGGAAGATCTTGGCCTTGAGGACAATAAGAACGCTGTTTCGGCACTGGGTGCCACGATTGCCTATCTCCTGGAGACGCAGAAGAGGGGCATCTCGCACCTTGCCAGACCGGAAGTTTACACCATTGGCAGCTACATGGCACTGGATCGTTCGACCATACGAAATCTGGAGCTTACAGAGACTCTCTACGAAAAGCGCCGAAAGGGATCGCTGCTCGGCGTTCTGGACAAAACCAGCACAGCGATGGGCAGCCGCAAGATGAAGAAATGGCTGCGGGAGCCTCTTCATGATGCGGAGCAGATCAGACGGCGCCTCGATGCTGTCGAAGATTTCATCGACAAGCCGCTGGCAAGAAACGATCTCAGAGAATCCCTGAAGAGCGTCTATGACTTTGAGCGCCTGACGGCGCGCATTGCCTGCGGCACGGCCAATGGTAAAGATCTGGCGGCACTGCGTCAATCGCTGTATGTAATCCCGGAGATTAAAATGACGCTCGCTGACTGCGATGCGCCTCTTCTTCGGTGGCTGGGGGAGAAGATGGATTCTCTGCAGCAGGTGCGTGAAAGTATCCGGCAGGCGATCACCGAGGATCCCCCCTTCAGTGTCAAGGAAGGCGGTCTCATCCGGCGGGGCTTTTCCGAGGAGCTGGATGCCCTCAAGGATTCAATCCGGGGCGCCAAGCAGTGGATCGCCGATCTGGAAGATATCGAGCGGAAGCGAACCGGCATCAGCACCCTGAAGGTGGGGTACAACAAAGTCTTCGGCTACTATATTGAAATCACGAAGTCCAATCTCGACAAGGTGCCGGAGGACTATGTGCGCAAGCAGACCCTGACCAACGCCGAGCGCTACATTCTGCCTTCCCTCAAGGAAAAGGAAAGCCTTGTTCTCCATGCGGAGACCAGGATCAACCAGATGGAATACCAGATATTCACAGCACTGCGTGAGGAGATCGGAGGCTACACTCTTAGCATCCAGACCACTTCGCAGTGCATTTCCGACCTGGATGTACTGTGCGCCTTTGCTGATGTCAGTGATAAGCTGGGTTATGTGAAGCCCTTGATTGATGACGGGGATGAGATCAGTATTGAGGGCGGCCGTCATCCGGTTATCGAGCAGATGCTTGACGATGATGTGTTTGTGGCCAACGATACCTTGCTGGATCGGGACGATCGCTCTCTTCTGCTGATCACCGGGCCGAATATGTCAGGAAAATCAACGTACATGCGGCAGACGGCACTCATCGTGCTGATGGCGCAGGCGGGCTGCTTCGTGCCGGCGGATGCGGCGCATATTGGTGTCGTGGACCGCATTTTCACCAGGATCGGCGCCTCCGATAATCTGGCCGGCGGACAATCGACCTTTTTCGTCGAGATGCGTGAGCTGGCCTATATCCTGCAGAATGCCACAGACCGCAGCCTGATTATCCTCGATGAAATCGGCCGCGGCACCTCGACCTATGACGGGCTTTCCATTGCCTGGGCGGTTGTGCAGTATCTGTGTGACCCGGCGCGGAGAATCCGGACGATGTTTGCCAGTCATTACCACGAACTGACGTCCATGGAGCAGCACGGTCTCACGAATCTGACCGTGGATGTTGCTGAGGAGAAGGGCAGCGTAGTATTTCTTCACAAGATTAAGGAGGGCAGCGCCAGCCGGAGCTATGGCATTCAGGTAGCCAAGCTGGCGGGTGTTCCCGGGGAAGTCCTTAAGGTGGCACAGGAGAAGCTGGACAAGCTGGAGGAAGCCAGTGAGGAGATGACCAGCGACGGCCATCAGATCAGCATGTTTTAGATTCTGCCGTATCATGGTCTGCAGAGACTTTGGAAATGTGCAGGATAGGATGGAAGGGAAAAAGATGATCCGCATACTCGACAAAAGAGTGTCCGACAAGATCGCAGCCGGCGAGGTGATTGAACGGCCGGCTTCTATTGTCAAAGAGCTGATGGAAAATGCTGTGGATGCCGGTGCTGACAAGATTGCCGTGGAGATCCGCAAAGGTGGCAAGACCTATATCCGTATCACCGATAACGGCTGCGGGATCCCCTTCGAGGAGACAGAAACAGCCTTCCTGCGCCATGCCACTTCCAAGATCACCAGCGAGGAGGATCTTGATGCACTGGACACGCTGGGATTCCGCGGTGAGGCACTGGCCTCCATCGCGGCGGTCAGCCGCATGACGATGATCACCAAGACAAGAGAAGCCCGTACCGGCTGCCGGCTGTCTCTTGCCGGCGGTACCGTAAGCGAAAAAAAGGCCACCGGCTGTCCCGATGGCACGACCATGATCGTGCACGACCTTTTTTATAATACACCGGCGCGTGCCAAGTTCCTGCGTTCCGATGCGGCAGAGACCAATACGATTACGGCCCTTGTCAGGAGTCTTGCTGTCGCTTACCCGGGGATTGCCGTGCGCATGACCAGCAATGACAAGATTCTCTTCGCCACCCACGGCAGGGGAGATCAGCTGGCGGCTCTTTCGGCATGCTTCGGCGCCAAGGCCGGCAGCCATCTGCTGCCGGTGGAGGCTTCCATTCCGGGCATGAAGGTGCATGGCTATGTTTCGGGCACGGGAGAAAGTCACGCTTCCAGAAAAGAACAGATCTTCTTTGTCAATGGACGTGTTGTGGAGAGCCGTCCTATCGAACGCGGTGTTGCCAAGGCGTATGCCGACAAGCTGTTTGCCGGCCGCTATCCCGCGGCGTATCTCTTTCTCACGATTGATCCGGCGGCTATTGATGTCAATATTCATCCCAACAAGAAAGAGATTCGCTTTGATGACGACAAGGCCGTAACTGCGCTGATCCGGGATGCGGTCCGCAGAGCGCTGGCAGTGAAAGACGCCGTGCCGGATCTTTCGGATGTACTGCCGGATCCGGAGAAAAGCAGCCGGATCCAGGATGCGATGCAGACAGAGGCTTCCGAGGCGGCATCCTTCCGCTTCGAGGATCCGGATCCGGGACAGAAACAAAGGCGCCGGGTCCATGAAACGAACGTCTTTGGCAGAGCTGCGGACGGTGAGCGTGTCGGCAGTGCGGCAAGCGAACAGATGGCGCTTCAGGAAGCAGCGGCAGCACTGCGGCAGGCGGCGCGTGCGGAGGAAGACAACACGCTCGAAGAGAACGTCGGAGAAACCGGCTCTGCACGCATGCCGGCAGGTACGGCATCACCGGCAAAGAAGGTCGATGCGCCCTTTGACTTTGCCGCTCTGACGCTGCGCGGCACGATCTTTGATACCTATCTTCTGGCACAGGATCAGGACAGCTTTTATATGATCGACCAGCATGCCGCGCACGAACGTATCAACTACGAGCACATCATGGAGGGTATCGCCCAGAGAAAGGGCGCCAGCCAGATCATGCTTGCGCCGACACTTCTTGAGGCCGGCTTTGCCGATGATGACTGGACGGAACCTCTCTGCGCCATGGGCTATGTGATGGATGCTTTCGGGCCGGGCACCTGGCGGGTCAGGGGAATTCCTGCCTTTATGGATGAAACCATGGCCAGGGAATTTCTGACAGAGTACATTGAGGTGGCTCAGGAAGGCGAGGAGATGGAGATGCGGACCATCATCGACCGGGCAGCGCTTCGTGCATGCAAGGCCTCTGTCAAAGCCAACGATGTGCTGCACCCCGAGGAGGCACGCCGTCTGCTTGATGATCTGGCGCGCTGCGAAAATCCTTTTCACTGTCCCCATGGCCGTCCCACCTTCGTGAGAATGCGCCGGCGCGATATTGAAAAGCGCTTCAAACGGGTATAAATAAAGAAAGCAATATCGATATACTGCGGACTATACTGCAGACTGCAAACACGCAAGAGAATGAACAAACCAAAGGTCATCGTTGTCGCCGGACCGACAGCGGTAGGGAAAACTGAATATGCGCTGCGCATCGCTGAGGCACTGAACGGGGAAATTGTATCCTGCGATTCTATGCAGCTATATCGCGGCATGGACATAGGATCGGCATCTCCCAGTGCCGATGAGCTGGCACGAGTGCCGCACCATTTGATCAGCGTTGTGGATCCGAGAGAAGGCTGCAGCGCTGCAAGATACCAGGCGATGGCCACGCAGGCCATCGAGGCGATCCTTGCGCGCGGGCGGCAGCCCATTGTCGCCGGCGGGACAGGGCTGTATCTGCATGCACTTCTCTTTGAGATGGATTTCGGCGTTGTTCAGAGCGATCCGGTGCGCCGGCGCGAATTGGAGGAGATTGCGACAAAGGAAGGCGGCGATGTTCTCTTTCAGCGGCTTGCTGCCATCGATCCGGCGGCAGCAGATCGAATCCATCCCCATAACATCAAGCGTGTGATACGCGCCATTGAGGCGGCGGAACGCGGCGAGGGGCTGCGTCCCATCGGTGCGGTGAAAAAGCAGAGGAGACAGGACTACGATTTTCTCCTCATGGGGCTCGCAAGAAACCGTCAGGAACTCTATGCACGTATTGATCAGCGAGTGCAGGTGCTGGCCGATCGGGGTCTTGCGACAGAGGTGCAGCATCTGCTGGATATGGGACTGACGAAAGATGATACCGCCATGAAGGGGATCGGCTATAAGGAGATCATTCCCTATCTCGAAGGGCGCTGCAGCTTCACCGAAGCACTGCAGGAGGTAGCCAAGAACACCAGGCACTATGCCAAACGGCAGATGACCTGGTTCAGGAAATATGAAACGATGCACTGGTTTTCCCTGTCTTCCATAAAAGATGAGGAGACAGCGCTGGGAGAGATGCTGACATGGCTGAAAGAAAACATGTAATCATCCATAACAAGAGTGACAAGCCCGATAATATTGTCACGCGGGAACATCAAATTCAGGAAGCATGCAGTCGGCTGGAGGAGGCGCTGCCTTCCTTCATGCACGGCTTTTTTATCAGTCTGAAGGGAAGTGTCCTGCCGATGACGCGTCTTGCTTATCTGCGGGACATCACTTTCTTTTGTGATTATCTGATCAGCGATTCGGATCTGACAGCCGCTGCGGACAAGAAGGCGATCCGTCTTGAAGAGTTTCAGAATATCCAGGCTGTCGATGTCAATCTCTTCCTCGACTACTGCCGCCGCTATGAAAAGGAAACAGAACAGACCATAATGGTCTTTGAAAACAACAACAAGACACTGGCCAGGAAGAAGTCCTCTCTCTCGGTGCTTTTCAAGCAGCTTTATCGTGACGGCCTTTTAGAAAAGAATATCACTGATGGCTTCGATCCCATCCGGGTGCAGAAAGCTTCGGAGCGGGAGATCAAGGCGCTGACCGATGATGAGGTGATGATCATGCTGGATGCCGTGACCACAGGTGCCGGCCTGACCAGCAGAGAGCATGTTTACTGGGAAAAGACGAAAAAGCGGGACAAAGCCATTCTGATTCTCTTTCTGACATATGGTCTGCGGCTTTCCGAACTTCAGCAGCTCAATGTCTCCAGTTTTAACTTCGGACGCGGCGAGTTCAAAATCTATCGCAAGCGGGACAAGGAATCCATCATGCCGTTAAACCGTTCGGTGACCGAAACCGTGCAGGACTATATCGAGCATGAAAGGATGGAGAAGGAACGCATCCATGAGGATGCCGGCGATGCGCTTTTTCTTTCTTTGCAGGGACACAGAATGACCCGGCGGCAGATCAGAACTCTGGTCAAGAAATATACATCGATCGGCATGGGCACTTCCCACGACCACGGCTACAGTCCTCATAAGCTGCGTGCGACAACTGCCACCTCTCTGATCGGCAGGGGAGAATCCATTTATGATGTAGCGGCGCTGCTGGATCATGAACAGGTAACAACGACGCAGCTTTATGCCAGAGAGCGCATGGGTGTCAAGCGGGATCTGGTGCAGGGTATGGAATGGGAACTCGAGCGTGAAGAAGGGCTGCCGGAAAATTCTTCCTCAGAGGAGGCCGCCACAGCCGATTCTGCTGCGGAAAAAAAGGATATATAAGAAATATAATATAGTATGGTGACAGCATACAATCGTGGCCGTACATGGGTAAAAAGCAAAGTAGAAACCAGAGCAAATGATAGATAAAGCAATGAAAGGAACGGCATGAACAATACCTATGAGCTTTTGACTAAGGAAATGGGCATCAGTCCAAAGATCGTCGATCTCGTGATGGAAGCTGAAGGAGAGCTTCAAGAGGTCTTCCGCGTGCAGGATGATCTGGCTGCTTACAATCAATACAAAGTACTTTCTGTCTTTCAGAAGAACCGGGTCGACGCTTCGGATTTCAACTGGACCACCGGCTATGGATACGATGATAAGGGCAGAGATACCTTGGAAAAAGTATATCGTGATCTCTTTCACACGGAGGCGGCGCTGGTGCGTCCCATCATCGTCAACGGAACGCATGCGCTGACCCTGACACTGACGGGAATCCTGCGTCCCGGCGATGAGATGATCTATTGTACCGGCGGTCCTTACGATACGCTGGAGGAGGTTATCGGTCTGCGCGGCAGCGGCAAGGGTTCGCTCAAGGAATTCGGTGTAACCTACAAGCAGGTGGAACTGACGCCGGAGGGTGATATTGATCTTGCGGCGCTGGGGAAAGCCATTACGGACAAGACGAGAATGGTCTGTTGTCAGAGAGCCACCGGCTATGCCTGGCGCAAGGCGATCACAGTCGAGCAGATCGAGAAGATGACAGCCTTTGTCAAAGAGATCAATCCTTCTATCATCTGCATGGCGGACAACTGCTACGGAGAATTCCTGGATCGTCGTGAGCCGACGCAGGCGGGGATCGATGTTCTGGCGGGTTCTCTGATTAAGAATCCGGGCGGCGGACTGGCGCTTTCCGGCGGTTATATCGCCGGACGCCAAGACCTGATTGAAAAGATCGCCTACCGTATGACTTCGCCGGGGATCGGCGGGGAATGCGGTCTGATGTTCGGGCAGTCACGCGCGATGCTGCAGGGACTTTTCGTAGCGCCTAAAGTTGTCTGTGGTGCCGTTAAAGGTGCAGCGCTGTGCGCCCGGGTCTTTGAGAAGCTAGGTTATGAAGTGTGTCCGGGTTCCTCTGAGGCACGCAGCGATATCATCGAGGCTGTCAAACTGGGTTCACCGGAGGCCATGGTGGCTTTCTGCGAGGGCATTCAGGCGGCAGCGCCGGTGGATTCCTATGTAGCGCCGGTACCCTGGGACATGCCGGGATATGATGATCCTGTTGTTATGGCAGCGGGTGCCTTCGTGCAGGGCTCTTCGATCGAACTTTCGGCGGACGGCCCGCTGCGGGAACCCTATATCGTATACTATCAGGGCGGTTTGACCTACGAACACGCCAAATTCGGGGTGATTAAAGCACTGGCACGGCTGCAGGAAAAGGGACTGCTGCAGCAGCGTTAAAAATGCGCAGCGGCTCACGATCGGTGCATGCGTCTCGCCTGGAGCAAGTCTGCGGGCAGCGCATGCAGCGGAAAGCCGGTCTGTCGGCTGCTGCAAAAGCATTTGACAGGTGGCAAAGTGTATATCATGGGTATACACTATATAGGAGAGGGAAAGTAAAGAGATTGACAACGCTTTCAATAATTTATTCTTGCAAACTCTATGAGGTGAGAATAGAGCATGGAAAGGAATTTGACAGGGCAGGATGCAGCTTTCTCTTCAGATGAGGTAATGGGCTGCAGGGAAGCAAACGAAGCGGATAAAGCGGATAAAGAGGACAGAACGAACAAAGAATCCCATTGGCAGAAATTGATGCATTGGAAAGATTTCAAAAAAAGAAGACGAAAGATCGATCCGAAAAAGGCTGCCTGGGCTATTTTGAAGCTGTTGATCCTTCTGGGGATCATTGTGGGCATTACGCTGTATATCTATTTTTATCACCATGAGCTCATCACACAGATGTCTTCGGTGGACGGGGTCAAAGCCTTTTTCCGCCAGTACCGGGGAGAAAGTGTGATCATCTATATCGCTGCTCAAATCATACAGGTTGTGGTCTGCGTGATCCCCGGGCAATGGCTGCAGATTGCTGCCGGTCTCGCCTGGGGATTCTGGGGTGCGCTGGCACTCTCACTGGCCGGTGCAGCGGCCGGTTCCGTGATTGCCTATTTTCTGGCCGGTATTCTTGGAAGAGATGCCATGCATCTTTTCTTCGGTGAGGAAAAATTCAGTCAGTATGTGGAACGGCTCAACAGCAAGAAGGCCTGGATCGTCACTTTCCTGGTCTATCTTATTCCGGGACTGCCTAAAGATCTCTGCTGCTATGTAGCTGGTATATCGGAGATGAAGCTGCGTCCCTTCTTGATCGTTTCCCTGATCGGGCGCATTCCGGGTATGACAGGATCTATTCTGATCGGAACGCAGGTGGCTTCCAGGAGCTGGAACATGGTTATCATCATCGCGGCCATTTTCCTCGTGCTCTTCATTCTGGGCGTCATCTACCGAAAGAGGCTTCTTGCCTGGCTCGATAAAGTCTATGTGAAGATGATGGAATAGCGACTGATCAAAGCGCTGTCTGCATCATCATGCGTTCATCGTGCAGTGTATGCAGGTTATTCAAATCCATACCGAACACCCATACCAAATCAGATTCGTGTAAAACCGGGGCAAATTTGCCCCGGTTTTATGTACAAGAACAAATGTTTGCGATTCTCTATTGACCACAAACATATATTCGTTTATAGTATAGAAAAAGAACAAATGTTTTCAGGCTGGCAAAGGAAGGGGAGGAAAGCCATGACAAGGAAAAAGAATATTCGCATCAAGTCCAAATGGAGATTCATCACGTTCGTCGTGGTTCTGTTCCTGAGCGTCGGCATTGGCTTCAGTTCGATTACCGGCCTTAATGTGGTGAACGGCAGCACCAAGCCGCAGTATGAAACTGTACAGGTATGTGCAGGTGACACGCTGTGGGATATTGCCGGAAGATATACCACCGATAAGCAGGATGTACGTGAAGTTGTCTATCAGATTCGTGAAGTCAATCAACTTGCTTCGACATCACTGACAGAAGGACAGACCATCAAAGTGCCAGTTCAATAGTAGTTTTCAATAGCTGTTGCAGCTGCAATTCTGCTATTGAACACTTCATTCTTTTCTTAATAATCTTTTTCACAACTCAAATCTACTGGTCCGAAAAAACAGCCGCACTGCGGCTGTTTTTTCTATGTATGATCCAGACAGTTGAATGCCGCAGCACTTGCTGAAACGAAATACCCCGAAGACAGTAAGGCACTATAAATGAAGATCGTATAAACAATGAAAAAGCATTATCTGCAGCAAAAGAAAACAAGACAAGAGAAAATAAGGAAACCAGTCATGGAGATAATCGTCAAGAGAAGAAAGTGCTCTGATGGTGAAGGTGATAAAAGACAGAAAGATAACTATTCCTAAAATCATAATTTTGGGAATAGTTACGCCAAAAACATGTCAGGCAGCGAAAATAGCAAAGAAAACACAAAAATAAATGGAAAAACCAGAAACAGCTCTTCTCGAACTGTTTCTGGTTTTGTTTCAGTTCATGACCTGCCCAAATCTATGATTTGGCGCGCAGGTCAGATACAGAAATCGCAGCGCTTCAGCGCGTGGCGGTTTTTCAGTTCACGACCTTAGTCTTCTTCTTCGATGACGCTTACCGGACAGCCTTCTTTGGCTTCCTTAGCGGATTCCTCGAGTTCGGGCGGAACATCGATATCCTTAGCCTCTGCCAGGCCCTGGTCGTTCATAAAGAAAATTTCCGGACATGTTCCTTCGCAGGCTCCACAGCCAATGCAATTGTCGTTAACTACATACTTCATGATGTGCCTCCTCATGTTCTTTGTACTTTACTTTCTGTTTTTAGTATAGTATTCTTTCCTTATCGAAAACGTTGCTATAACCACGAAGCAGAAAATTTATGAAAACCGATGAATTACTGAAAACTCGACTCTTTCGCGGATTTACAACGGAAGAATTAATCGACGCGCTGCGGGCGCTTCATGCGCATGGCAGAAATTATCAAAAAGGCGATTGGATTCTTGCATCCGGTGAGACCATCAAAGAAATCGGTCTGGTGCTTCAAGGCAGCGTTCTAATTGAAAACAATGATGTATGGGGCAATCGCAGCATTATGGAAAAAGTCCCCCGCGGCCAGGCTTTCACTGTGACCTATGCACTGCAGAGCAATCTGCCGATTCCCATCGATGTGACTGCGGCTGAACCGTGCAGCGTGATGTTTCTCGACGTACCTGTTATCCAGGAGAATCAGTCTGCACAGATCTGGCACGTTAAATTCCTATCCAACATTCTGCGTCTCACCGCCGCTCGGAACTATGCCTTGATTACCCGCGGTATGCATACCCAGCCTAAGACGGTGCGCGAACGAGTGCTTTCCTATCTGGGCACCGAGGCAAAAACAGCCGGAAGCCTTTCCTTTACCATTCCCTTTGACCGACAGCAGATGGCCGACTATTTGAATCTGGACCGAAGTGCGCTGTCTAAGGAACTGGGAAAAATGAAAAAGGAAGGCCTCATCGACTATAAGAAAAACCGGTTCAAGCTCTGCACTGCACGTTAACAGCAAAAGCCACGGTGTACAAAAAAGTCATAGCATACTGTGTTTCAGAAAACACCATGGAAAAAACAGGCGTTCTCCTTTTTCGCTATTCTTTTTCCTTGAACTTGCTCTTAGGTGCACTGCAGACCGGGCATTTGAAGTCTTTAGGAACATCTTTCCATTCCGTTCCAGCCTTAACCCCCTTGATCGGTGCGCCGTTTTCGACAGTATATTCCCAGCCGCAGACGCTGCAAACATAAACTTTTCCTTCTGCCATAACGAACTCCTTTCTTTTTTTTCAGAAATTATAAATTTAAAAATTATAATCCTATATACTCTGCATAAATGGATTTTGCTCTTCCTTCATCATGAACGTGACGAATAAGCGCTCTTCCATCGGGAAACAGCTTAAAACCAATTTTGCCATTGTCATAATCCAGCGCAAACCGGCTCTGCTTTACTTTTCCGAGTCTGCCAAGCCGCGCCGCATATTGGTCAAAGTCGACCTGTGCAGGATGCGCAGGCACTACCTGCATAACATCACGTCCGCAGAGACTGGTGATCTGGCTTCCTGCAACCTTGCCGTAATAACTGTAATTACCGGCACAGACAGGACATTCTTCCCACTGGTGAAATGACAGATGGTGAATCTGACCGCTCCAGGCATCGATTTGCAGTAAATCCTTTCGCACCTCATCAGATCCGGTCAGGATTTTTATAGCTTCCACTGCCTGCAGTGAAGCAATGATACTCGTGATCATGCCGAGCACACCGGCAGAGCTGCAAGTCTGCCCGGGATCCGTGGTGATATGATTGTTTTGCAGAACACAGCAGAAACAGGGATCCTGCTCTCCGCCAAGGAAATTCATAGTCATGCCCCGGGACTGGATTGCCGCACCGTAAATCCAGGGAATATGGTGATGCTTGCAGGTTTCATTGATTAAAAGACGTACTTCAAAGTTGTCGGAAGCATCCACCACCAGATCAACATCGGCAAGAAGTGCATCGGTATTGCCGCTGTTGAGGTCAACGAGCATCGGCTCGATCTCGATTCCGCTGTTGGCTTCCTTTAACCGATCGGCTGCTGCGATGGCTTTGGGCACTTCATCTGCCGCATCCTGCTCCGTATAAAGCATCTGCCGCTGCAGGTTGGTAATCTCCACGTGATCACGGTCGATAAGACGCAGAAAGCCGATACCGGCGCGCGCCAGCTGGGATGCGGATACTGTGCCTAATGCACCCATACCGACAACAGCGATGCGGGATGCCAGGAGTTTTTTCTGTCCATCGTTTCCGATCTTTGGGAAAGCAATTTGTCTAGCGTATCTATCCATAGTCTTTAAGTCTTTTTTTATATATTGCTTGTTATTGCCAGTCCTTTGCAGTCGTACCGCTGCGTTCAGACATGCAAGGTGCAAGGTCTGCAGACAAAAAACATTATAGCTTATTGCAGCCGCTATTTCAAGAAACCGCTGTTTTGCATGCGTTTCATTCTCTTAACTGTCAAGACATGTGTTACACTTTGAGAAAATACTCTTCAACAATTTGATTTGGGCTTTTAAAGTTTAATACGGTCTTTG
>OMZN01000066.1 GCA_900315555.1 uncultured Eubacteriales bacterium | reverse complement strand
CCCGAAGGTATTCCTTCAGAGTGGTTTTTAAAGGGGAATCCGAAAGAAGTAAAAGAATGCAGCAACGGCATAGGGTTTGAACCTTATAAGGGTGAAGAGGAGGCAAACAAAGGCAAGAAATGATTTACACGTTCTTGTGTACAGGATACTAAGTTATCTATGCGATGGATTTTCTGACCCGCGTCACCAGGCACTTGCGGGATGCGCAGGCAGAAGACCCGACGCCGATGGTGAAGGGCAGAGATGTGGTCATCCTGGGCGGCGGCGATACAGGCAACGACTGCGCCGGCAGCTGTGTGCGCCTGGGTGCTAAGTCGGTGATGCAGCTGGAGATGATGCCCAGGCCGCCGGTGGTGCGGACGGAGCAGAATCCCTGGCCGCAGTGGCAAAGACCCTGAAGACGGATTACGGCCAGGAAGAGGCGGCCGGGATTTGGGGTGCAGATCCCGGAATCTATGAAACGACCATTAAGGAAGTCCTTACCGAAAACGGACACATCACCAAGGTACGCACCGCTGCCGTCCGGCCCTCCGGCAAAGCAGGCTTTGGGGCGGAAATGGTGCGGAAACAGCCGCCTGCATGGCGGCCTGCCAGATCTTGGTGTATAATATTCCCGTTGGGAACAGAGTGCGGCCGCATGCGTGTGCTTTTGTGCACTGCATGATGCCGGACGCAGGAAAGGGTGGATTATGCACGAGATCAAAGAAGAATGCGGTGTGTTCGGTATCTGCAGCACACAGATGCAGGATGTGGCCGGGACGGTATATTACGGGCTGTTTGCCCTGCAGCATCGGGGACAGGAAAGCTGCGGCATCGTAGTGAACGATGACGGCTTGTTTCGAAGCTACCGGGATAACGGCCTGGTTAATGATGTGTTCACAAGGCCGGTGCTGGACACGCTGGGACAGGGCAGCATGGCCATCGGTCACAACCGCTACAGCACGACCGGCAGCGGCGACCGCAGCAATGCCCAGCCGCTTGTGGTCAACCATCATAAAGGGCGGATGGCGCTGGCGCACAACGGCAACATCGTCAATGCCTACGAACTGCGCAAAGAACTGGAGATGAACGGCTCCATCTTCCATTCCACCAGCGATACGGAAGTCATCGCCTATGTGATCACCAAGGCAAGGATCGCCTGCGGCTCGATTGAGGAAGCAATCCTGCGTGCTATGGACCGCATCGAAGGAGCCTATTCCCTGCTGGTCATGTCGCCGCAGAAGATGATCGCGGTAAGAGATCCCCATGGCTTCCGCCCCCTCTGCTACGGCCGGCGGGAAGACGGATCCTTCATTGTGGCTTCAGAGAGCTGTGCGCTGGATGCGGTGGGCGCATCCTATGTGCGTGATATTGAACCGGGCGAGGTGATGGTCTTTCAAGGCGGCCGGGTGACTTCGCTGCAGCAGCACTGCAAGGAAAAGCCGCACCGTATCTGCATCTTTGAATATCTGTATTTTGCCAGACCGGATTCCATCATCGAAGGAAAGGAAGTACATACGGCGCGCCGCAAGGCCGGAGCGCTTCTTGCCATGCAGTATCCGGTGGATGCCGATGTGGTCATCGGCGTGCCGGATTCGGGGCTTGATGCGGCCATCGGCTATGCAGAGCAGTCGGGTATTCCCTATGGTATGGGATTCATCAAGAATAAGTATATCGGCAGAACGTTCATCGCACCCGGGCAGAAGAACCGCGAAGACAAGGTGCGCATCAAACTGAACGTGATCCGCCACACGGTCAAGGACAAACGCGTGGTGCTGGTGGATGATTCCGTGGTGCGCGGCACCACGATCACCAGAATTGTGGAGCTCGTCAGAAGCGCTGGTGCCAGAGAAGTGCACGTTATGTCTTCGGCGCCGATGTTTACCGATGCCTGCTACTATGGCGTCGATGTGGACAGCAAAGAAAATCTGATCGCCTGCCAGTGCGGCGGCGATCTGGTGAAGATCGCCGCCACGGTCGGCGCAGACAGCATTGGCTATCTGGATCGGGATGCCTTGCATATGCTGCTGGGAAACAAGCCGAAGGAAGGATATTGTGCCGCCTGCTTTGGCTGCGGCTATCCCACGGCTGTCCCCACAGGCGACAAGAGCAGGTTCGAAACGAGAATTTCAGAGGAAGATGCCCAGAAAGCCGATGAAGATTATGAAAGATATCTTCGGGATTGATCAAGCTGTCTGTCAGATAAGCATGATAGCTAAACGAAGTTATTTGTATTTATAAAATCCTTCGCCTGCATTGATGCCGGTCTTGCCTGCATCGATGTAGCTCTTCAGCTTGGCTGCAATCTTGCCGGGAACGGTCTCAGGATCGGCAGCCTGCGGATTCATGGTCACGATGTTGTAGGCGGTAACCAGGCCGACGACGTCCAGAATCCGGAAGGGACCGGCGGGTGCACCGGTGGCCAGCATCCAGGTCTTGTCAATGGTCTCGGGGTCGGCAACATCCGTTGCATAGAGCATTTCCGCTGCGGACAGGAAGGGTACCAGCATGGAGTTCAGAATGTAGCCGGGCTGTTCCTTTTTCAGGCAGAGCGGAATCATACCGATCTGCTTGGCGAAGGCGACGACGGCATCGTAGACATCCTGCCTGGTTCCGGCGTGTCCCATGACCTCGGCGGTATTGTTTTTCCAGATTTCGTTGGCGAAGTGAAGCGCCATATAACGTTCCGGCGCGCCGGTAACTTCTGCGAACTGGCTGGGAAGCAGGGTGGAGGAATTGGTGCAGAGGATGGTCTTCTCCGGCAGAACCGGTGCCAGCTTCTGGTAGAATTCTGTCTTCTGCTTGGGATCTTCGGCCAGGGCTTCGATGATCAGATCAGCATCCTGGACGGCCTTAGCCAGATCCAGCTCGTAGACCAGCCCTTCATAAGCGGCATCTGCCTGCTTCTTTGCCGCTTCGATGTCAGCTTCCGTGACACCTGCAGGATCATCAAAGAAGGCGCGCGGGAAGCGGGGTGCCGGCTTGCCCACCTCTGCTTTGCAGGCTTCAAGATCTTCCAGATACAGATTGTGAAGCCGCTCGAATTTAGGCTTTGCCCTGCCGATCGAGGCTTCGCTGCGGAGCCATACTGTGACATGGCATCCGCGGAAAGCGGATTGGTAAGCAATCTGTGATCCTAATACACCGCCGCCGATTAAAGTGAGATTTGTTACTGTCATGAAGCAACGCTCCTTTCTTCTCGCATTCTTTTTACTGAAAATTTCAAATATAAACTAGTTACATTATAACGCGGGCACACATTAAAACTTGCAATATTTAACTAAAAGTTGTATGATCGATGCAGAATTTGTACTGGATGTGCTGCAGTATTCATTTTCAGATCCTGCCGGGATGCATGCTTCACCATGCGGAATCAAAAGCTGCGGCGAGGTAGGCAGGCCGCAGCAGCAGAAAGGAGAGGGTATCATGGTACAGCAGGCTGTACGGGAGATTCTGGAGAAAAAAGGAGAAGCAGAGGCAAAGCTCTTTCAGAATCTCTATGCGTATCAGGAACGATTGATGCATGCGGTGCGGCACGGAGAGGAGAACATTGATTTCGAGGGTATGGATCCCATCGGCAACCCTTATTTCCTTGCACTTTCCCGTCCGGGCCTTCGCAACCGAAAGAACCAATGTATCGTCTATATTACTCTGGCGGCGGAAAACGCCATCGCCGGCGGCATGGAGCTGCAGGAAGCCTATATGCTTCACAGTTACTATATACAGCGTCTTGAGGGCATGGGGCGCGAGAAGGATATCGAGGCGCTGGCCCGGGAAATGCTGACAGAATATGCGCAGTGCACGGCCAGGGCAGCGCTGCCGGTCAACCTTCCGCAGCGGGTGCGCCAGGCGATCACCTATATCCGCAAGGAACTGGGGCGCCCTCTGACGGTTGCCGAGGTGGCGGATGCCATCGGCTGGAGCCGCAGCCAGATGGACAGAGATTTCAGAACGTATCTGAAATGCTCCCCCCAGCAGTTTATCCGGCGGGAAAAGATCAAGAAAGCAGAGGAATACCTTCACTATACGGAGCGTTCCATCACCCAGATCAGCCAGGATCTGGGATTTTCCTCACCTTCCCATTTCTGCAATACCTTTGCCAAGGAGGTGGGCATCACGCCCTCCCAGTGCAGGAGGCGGGCCGCCGAGGGCATCGGAACGTCGGCCGAGGAGGTATAAGCCTGACCGGCCAGCGCATAAACCAGCGCATAAAGACTGATTGTCCGATGCACAAAGCCTGCTCGGCGCAGGCATGACCGGATCGGGTACTGCCGCCTGCTGCCCGATCCGGTTACTGTCTGTTACTGCCGATAGGTTGTAAGGAAATCTCCCAGATCGCTGATCGCTTTCTTCAGCACCTCGATCCGCGGCAGGTAAACAACACGGAAGTGGTCCGGCTCTTTCCAGTTGAATCCCGTTCCCTGCACCAGCAGCACTTTCTTTTCCCTCAGCAGATCCAAAGCGAACTGTCCATCATCGTGGATATGGAATTTCTTCGTGTCGATGCGGGGGAAGATGTAGAAGGCCGCCTTGGGCTTGACGGCGGTGATCCCCGGAATGTCATTGAGTGCTTTGTAGATATATTCACGCTGCTCATAGATCCGGCCGCCCGGCACGACGTAGTCCTTGGGGCTCTGGTAGCCGCTGAGGGCCGTCTGCACGATGGACTGTGCCGGTACGTTGGAGCACAGACGCATGTTGGAGAGCATGTTGAGCCCCTGGATATAATCGAGGCCGAGTTTTTTGTTTCCACTCAGAATCATCCAGCCAACCCGGTAGCCGGCGATCATATGGGATTTGGACAGTCCGCTGAAGGTGACGCAGAATAGATCCGGCGCCATGGACGCAATGGAGATGTGTTCCAGATCGTCCATGACCAGGCGGTCGTAGATTTCGTCCGAGAAGATCATCAGCTGGTGCTTTCTGGCGATATCCACGATCTGCTGCAGAACGTCGCGCGGATAGAGGGCCCCGGTGGGGTTGTTGGGGTTGATGATGACGATCGCCTTGGTGTTCGGCGTGATCTTGCGCTCGATGTCTGCCATGTCAGGATTCCAGTCGGCTTTCTCATCACAGATATAATGTACGGCTTTGCCGCCCGCAAGGGTGACGCAGGCGGTCCAGAGCGGGTAGTCGGGAGAAGGAACCAGCACCTCGTCGCCGTCGTCAAGCAGCGCTGACATGCTTAAATTGATCAATTCGCTGACGCCGTTGCCGGTATAGACATCCTCGATCGTCACGTTGGGAATATCCTTGGTCTGCGCATACTGCATGATGGCTTTGCGTGCCGAATACAGGCCCTTGGAATGCGAATATCCTTCGCACTGGGTCAGCTGCCGGCTCATATCGTAGATCACCTCATCTGGCGTCCGAAAGCCGAAAGGGGCGGGATTGCCGATGTTCAGCTTCAGAATGTGCATACCGGCTTCCTCCATGCGGTTGGCCTCATCTACGACAGGGCCCCGCACATCGTAAAGCACATGATCCAGTTTGCTTGATTTTTTGAACTCTCTCACTTGTCTTTCCTCCTGCTCCTTGGAAGCTTCTTCAGCTTTTTCATCCTCTTTGCTATCTTTTCCCTGCAGCCAGTCCTCCTGCACATCGAGCAGGGTGGCAAGAAAGCGGAGGATGCCTTCCCTGGGCTCGGTCTTGCCGCTGAGGTACTGGCTGATGTGGCTTTTGCCGAGTTTGACGCCCTGCTTTTCAGCGGCATGCACCACATCGATCTGTTTCAGGTTTTTGGCGGCCATGGCCTGGGCAAGGCGCGCGGCAAACGTTTCTCCAGTCATTGTATGTCACCTCACGAAAGGAATTGCAAAATTGAACTCGAATCTAAATTTATTTTCTTTAGCTAGGAGTATAGCGCACAGGAAAGAAAAGTTCAATAACAAAATAGAAATATTCCAGAGAAGTTCAATTTAAGACAGCGAACCGGGAGATCCCTGGTGAAAGTTCAATTCAAGCAATCTCCCGGTTCGCTCAAAGCCGTTTGCGGTGAAAAAGTTCAAACCATACGCATGGCAGATCAGCCGCACTTGCTGAAACCGCAGTTGCGGCAGATGACGCATCCGCCTTCATGCTCGACAGGACTGCCGCATTCAGGGCACTGATGGATCTCGCCGGCCGAGGCGGGAACGATCGGATCTGCCGACGTGTTGACCTGAGGTGTATCAAAGGCCTGGAAACCGTCCAGCTTGCCAAAGGGCGCATGGGCTGCGTCTTTCTCCTTTTCGATGTAACGGGAGACCTTCATCAGGACCTTGGCGATGGCATCGGGGCAGGAGGTGCAGCTCATACCCTGCTGGCGGATGGTGGAGGGACAGCGTATTCCCTTCAGCTGGTCGTAGACCTCGTTGATGGAGATGCCGCTGCGCAGCGCCACCGAAGTCAGTCTTGCCGTAGCCTCACTCTGGCTGGGGCAGCCGCCGGCCTTGCCGGTGCTGGTAAAGACCTCGCAGATGCCTTCTTCGTCGTAGTTGACAGTGACATAGAGATTGCCGCAGCCGATGCGCATCTTTTCGGTGAATCCGCGGGTAACAGCAGAGCGGGGACGCGGCTCGATCTGTCCGAAGGGCTGGACGGCCGAAGCGGGCTGGTGCAGGGCATCGCCGGCGGCTGCTGCACTGCCGGTCTGTGCGTTGGTACTTTCCGGCGCTTCCTCTGCCGCGTCATTGACGCTGCCGATGTTGAGCACCTGACTGTCCCGGCTGCCGTCCCGGTAGATGGTGACGCCCTTGCAGCCGGTTTCAAAAGCCAGCCGGTAGACCTTGGCAACGTCTTCCTTCGTAGCATCGTGCGTGAAGTTGACTGTCTTGGAGACGGCATTGTCAGTATGCGCCTGGAAGGCAGCCTGCATGCGGATATGATCTTCCGGTTCAATGTCATGCGCCGAGACAAAGGTGCGGCGGATGACGGCCGGAATCTCCTCACAGTGGGCGATGGTGCCCTCCTCAGCGATTTTGTGCATCAGCTCCCGGCTGTAGACACCGGCATCTTTGAGCTTCTGCTCCAGGATGGGATTGACCTCGATCAGTTCGGTGCCGTCCATGACGTTGCGGATGTAGACATAGGCAAAGATCGGCTCTACGCCAGAGGAACAGCCGGCAATCATGGAAATCGTCCCGGTCGGCGCAATCGTGGTGATCGTTCCGTTGCGCAGCGGTTCACGGTCCTTGTAGATGCTTTCTTCGAAAAGCGGGAAGGGACCGCGGAAGCGCGCCAGGATGGAGCTTGCGGCATGGCCCACATTGTTGATGAACTCCATCAGCTTATCGGCAAGCTGGACGGCCTGCGGGGAGTTGTATGGAATATCAAGAAGCAGGAGCAGGTCGGCGAAGCCCATGATCCCAAGGCCGATTTTGCGGGTTGCCTTGGTGGTCTTCTCGATGATGTCCAGCGGGTAGTTGTTGATGTCGATCACATTGTCAAGGAAGTGCACAGCCTCCTCGACTGTCTGCTTGAGCAGTTCGTAATCAATTTCATAGCCGTCTTTGCCCCGCTTGACCATTTTGACCAGGTTCAGCGAGCCGAGGTTGCAGCTTTCATAGGGAAGAAGCGGCTGCTCGCCGCAGGGGTTGGTGCTTTCGATCACGCCTCTTCCTGGAACGATGTTATCCCGGTTCAGCCGGTCCAGGAAGATGATGCCCGGTTCGCCGTTGCTCCAGGCAGCCTCGACGATGGTCTCGAAGACTTTGCCTGCGTTGAGATGATCCACGACGATCCCGCTTTTGGGATCGATCAGATCGTAGTCTTCGCGCTTTTCCACGGCCTTCATGAAGTCCTCGGTGATACCAACGGAAATGTTGAAGTTATTCAGCTCATTGTTGTTCTGTTTGCAGGTGATGAATTCCATGATGTCCGGATGGTCGACGCGGAGGATGCCCATGTTGGCGCCCCGTCTCGTACCGCCTTGCTTGACTGCCTCGGTGGCGGCATTGAAGACTTTCATGAAGCTGACGGGACCGCTGGCTACACCGCCTGTGGAGCGCACTGTGGCGCCGCTCTGGCGCAGCCTGGAAAAGGCAAAGCCGGTGCCGCCGCCGGATTTGTGAATCAGGGCGGCGTCCTTGACGGCATCGAAAATTTCTTCCATGCTGTCGCCCACGGGCAGGACAAAACAGGCCGAGAGCTGACCCAAAGGACGTCCGGCATTCATCAGGGTAGGCGAATTGGGCAGGAAGCGCAGCGATGTCATCAGTTCGAAGAACTCCGCCGACAGCGCCTCGGTGTCAGCATGGGAATCATACTTTTTGTCGGCTTCTGCCACTGCATCGGCGACACGGCGAAACATCTCTTCGATACTTTCCACCACGCTGCCGTTCTCATCTTTTCCGAGGTAGCGCCTCTTCAGCACCTCCCGGGCGTTGCTGCTGATATCTGCTATGGCCATCATGTCCTCCTTATCATTATTTCTTATTTAATGATTCTTACCAATTTAACGTTTCTTATCAATAGCTATGTTTTGTTTGCTGGGTCATCGCTGTTTCGACGGGTGCCTGTCAAAGGCGGCGCTGCCTTTGTTCCGGATAGCGTCATACTCCTGATACGTCGAATGAGGTAATCCATTATACCATATATAGGCGCTTGCGAAAGCGTTTCCTGCATGCATAACCGAAATATTGATATAGAATCGGACCTTGAGCAGGCCATCTGGCGCGCCAGAAATGTGGCGGCGCCGAAGAATACAACGCGATACGGATGCAGAACACCCTGCGTGAAGACAGGGCACTGCCATGACTGTTTCAGTCCGGACCGGCTCTGCAATGCCATGTGCATCTACTATAAGAAGATGGACGACCTGCCGTACTGCGAGGTCGTGCTCATCGATGAAGAGCTGGGCTTTTGAGGTATGCTGGAGTATCTTGGCTTGATACAGCAAGACCCTGTGCAGCAGTTCGCCGCACAGGGTCTTGTTACGATCTGGCGCGCAGGCCAGATGGAAAATCACAGCGCTTTGATCAGTAGTTCTCTGCGTGGATTTCGAAATAGCTCTGCGGATGATTGCAGGTGGGGCATACTTCGGGCGCTTCCTCGCCAACGACGATATGGCCGCAGTTGCGACATTCCCAAACCTTGACTTCGCTCTTTTTGAAGACTTCCTGTGCCTCTACGTTGGACAGCAGAGCACGGTAGCGTTCCTCGTGGTGCTTCTCGATGGCCGCAACCAGACGGAATTTGGCAGCCAGTTCGGGGAAGCCTTCCTTCTCCGCAGTCTCGGCAAATCCGGCATACATGTCGGTCCATTCGTAGTTCTCGCCGTCAGCGGCGTCGCTCAGATTGTGGGCGGTATCGCCGATGCCTTCCAGTTCCTTGAACCACATTTTGGCATGTTCCTTTTCATTGTCTGCCGTCTTCTGGAAGAGCGCTGCAATCTGCTCGAAGCCTTCCTTCTTGGCCTTGGAAGCGAAATAGGTGTACTTATTTCTGGCCTGAGATTCGCCGGAGAAAGCTGCTTCCAGGTTCTTTTCGGTTTGTGTTCCTGCGTATTTTGTCATGTTATACCTCCGCTGTGTAAAGAAAACAACGATTTAATACATTTTCTTGTATGAATGGGCAGTTTGTCAAGAAAAAAAATACAGAGATGTGCCCATGAGATGACTTTTTTGGATGCCCTGCAGCCTGCAGCCGCAGATTGCCAGCGCGGACTGCTTGCCGTATAATGACAGCATAGGATGATGGGCAGGTGAATGAACCCTTTCGCAGGGAAGGCGTTCAGGAAGGAGCAGAACAGGATGGATTTTTCGACATTGCAAAAGAATCTTGAGGCGCTTGGCTATGAGGTGCATGCTTTTGAGGACAGCAGGCAGGCGAATGCGCATCTGGCAGAGGAGCTGAAGGGCAAAACCGTCGGGATCGGCGGATCCACGACGGCTGCGCAGATGGGACTGTACGATGCACTGAGCAAAGAGAGCAAGGTCGTTACGCATTCGGTGCCGCAGGAAGGGAAGACGGCGGATGAACTGAAGGCGGAAGCAGCGCAGGCGGAGGTGTACATCTCTTCGGTTAACGGCATTGCCGAGACCGGGGAGATTATCAATATCGATCACAGCGGGAATCGGGTGGCTTCCACGATCTATGGCCACAAGAAGGTCATCCTCCTCGTCGGCGAGAACAAGGTGGCGCTGGATTATGAGGCGGCCTACCACCGGGCAAGAAATATCGCCGGGCCTAAGAATGCACAGCGGCTGGGAAGAAAGACGCCCTGTGCCATCAAGGCGGACAAGTGCTACGACTGCAAGAGTCCGGAACGGATCTGCCGGGCGGTCAGCGTGTTTTTGACCAAGCCGGCCAGCTGCGCGTATGAGATCGTGCTGATCCACGAGGATCTCGGCTATTGATTCGGCAGCCTTCCTGCCTCTGAGGCGGTACTCCTGCTACAGAGGAGACTGCATGAGGAACAAAAATAAGGAACGAAAAAGACGGCATCCGGACTGCGGGTGCCGTCTTTTGTTCAGTGTGTAATCAGCGCGATAGTGGCTGTTGTCTGCCGCCTTTGTGGTGCGGTGCGGGATCAAAGCCGGTCAGATCCATAACGACTTCCGAGGCAATCAGCAGACCGGCCGCGGGGGGGACAAAGGCGGTAGAACCGGGGATGCTGCGCCGCCGGCTGTGCTCGCCCGATGGTGTTTTGCCTGCCGAGGCGCTGTCTGCTGCACCGTCTGAGATGCTGTCTGGGGAAGTTCCGCCTGCCGGCGTTTCGGCGGAGGATGCCTCGTGCAGAGGCTGGAGAGGCAGTTCCTCAGAACAGAGCACTTTCAGCTTGCGGATGCGGCGCTTCTTCAGTTCCCGGCGCATGATCTTTGCCAGCGGGTCGTTGTGGGTTCTATAGATATCGGTGATCGCAAGGGCGGAAGGATCGATGCGGTTGCCGCAGCCCATGCTGGAGAGCACCGGCACGCCGGCCGCAAGGGCCTGCTGGATGATATCCAGCTTGGCCGTGACGGTGTCCACCGCATCCACCACGTAGTCATAGACGGAGAAGTCGAAGGAAGCGGCTGTGGCCGGAAGGTAGAAGACCGCATGTGTGTTGACCCGGATGGCGGGATCGATGGCGTGCACGCGCTCTTTGGCCACCTCCACTTTGTATCTGCCGATCGTGTCGTGCGTGGCCAGGATCTGGCGGTTGATATTGGTTTCATCGACGCGGTCTGCATCGATCAGATCCAGGGTGCCGATGCCGCTTCTTGCCAGTGCTTCCATGACGTAGCCGCCGACGCCGCCTATGCCGAAGATGGCCACGCGGCTTGCAGCCAGCTTCTTCATCGCTGACTCACCAAAGAGCAGGCGGGTTCTTTCGTACTGCTCTTTCATCGCTACAGTGCCTCATCCGAACGCATCTTGTCGAATTCGGCCTCGATCTGGGCAGAGGGCCGCTTGGTAAGCAGGCTGACGACGATCAGCGCCAGAAGGCCGAGCAGGAAGGCAGGCAGCAGCTCGTAGATATCGAAGGCACCGCCCAGAGGACGTACCAGGTATTTCCAGATAAAGACGAAGGCGCCGCCGGTGACCATGCCAGCCAGCGCACCCTGCAGCGTGGTCCGCTTCCAGAAGAGGGAGCAGATCATGGTGGGGCCGAAGCCGGCGCCGAAACCGGCCCAGGCGAAGGAGACGATCCCGAAGACGGAGCTGTTGGGGTCTTTGGCGATGATGATGCCCAAAATGGCGATGATGATGACGGTTGCTCTTGCGGCGATCATGCTGGCACGCTTGGAGAGGTTCAGGTGGAAGGCCTCCTGCAGCAGATTCTGTGAAACACTGGAGCTGGCGGCCAGAAGCTGCGAATCCGAGGTGGACATGGTACTGGCCAGAATACCCGCCAGCACGATGCCGGCCAGCAGGGCAGGCAGAACCCCGTGTGTGGAGAGCAGATGGGCAAGACGGATGATGATGGTTTCTGAGTCGGCGCCGGTGAGCGCTATAATCTTGCCGCTGCCTGTCAGTGCGCTGCCGACGATACCGATCATGACCGCGATGCCCATGGCAATGACAACCCAGATGGAAGCCACGCGCCGGGACAGCTTCAGTTTCTTTTCATCCTCGATGGCCATGAAGCGAAGGAGAATGTGGGGCATGCCGAAATACCCGAGTCCCCAGGCCAGGGTGGAGACAATGGTCAGCGCTCCGTAGGGAGAAGCTGCGCCGGAGACGGGATCATGCGTTTGAAGGAGGGAAAGGTAGCCGGCCATCGACTGCGCATTGTCGACAACGGCACCTATGCCGCCTGCGCTGACGACGCCGAAAACAAGGATGGCGATCAGCGCAACAGTCATGATGATGCTCTGGATGAAGTCGGTGGTGCTGGCGGCCAGGAATCCTCCGGCCGTGGTATAGGCTACGATGATGATGGCCGAGATGATCATGGCCACTGTGTAGTTGGCGTCGAACAGGGTGCCGAACAGCTTGCCGCAGGCTGCGAAGCCGGAGGCCGTGTAGGGCACGAAGAAGACGACGATGACAACAGCCGCGATCGAAGAAAGAATGCGGCGGTGATCATGGTAACGATCAGAAAAGAACTGCGGAATGGTGAAGGACTTGGTGATGTGCGTGTACCGGCGCAGCCGCTTGGCGGTCAGCAGCCAGTTCATGTAGGTGCCGATGGCAAGGCCAATGGCAGTCCAGCCGACATCGGCCAGACCCGACAGGTAGGCCAGACCCGGGAGCCCCATCAGCAGGTAGCTGGACATATCGCTGGCCTCTGCGCTCATCGCAGTGACAAAGGGACCCAGTCTGCGTCCTCCCAGATAAAAATCCGAAGCCGACTCGTTTTTGCGCATAAAGTGAAAGCCGATCAGCAGCACGGCAACGAGATAGACAACGATGGAAATTAAAATACATACGGTTGATGAAGACATAACTCCTCCCACGATCAATCAATTACAGCATTTTTTAAGAATAGCACATTTTGCGCCGGTTGAAAACAGGCTTTAAGGGCGCTGCCGTCGATCGGCGCAGGAGGAGCTTAGCAGACATCGGACGTGCTCGGCGCTCTGGCTGCGCTAGCGCTGCAGCGTACGCTGCAGTGCAGGACGGAGCTTGCGCACCAGGAGAACGATAACGACGGTCTTCAGTGCGTCGCCGGGGAGGAAGGGGAAGACGCACATGGTAAGGGACGCCACAAGGCCGGTGCCCGAAAGGTAAATGAACCAGATCGTTCCCAGAACGTAGCAGCTGGCCAGCCCCACCAGACTGGCGATGGCGACGCCCCACCAGGTGGTCTTTTCTTTGCAGAGCAGCTGCATCAGGAAACCGCACAGCAGGGCAGATGTAATGTAGCCGATCAGGTAGCCGCCGGTCGGGCCTGCGAGGATGCCGATGCCGCCGGTCATGTTGTGGAAAACCGGCACGCCGATGGCGCCCAGCAGCAGATAGATGATCTGCGAAAGTGCTCCGTACCACGGCCCGAGCAGTGCGCCGGCGATGGATGCCAGCATGGTGGCCAGGGTGATGGGCACGGCAGTAAACGGAAGCGGGATCGAGATCCAGGCGCCCACGGCGGTCAGCGCAGCAAACAGCGCTGTCAGGATCAGCAGGGTCAGATGGTTCTTCCGTCTTTTTTTCTTGTAGCGGTCGTTGTAGTGTAATGTCATAGCGGTAATCTCTTTTCAGTAACAGGGGAATCAACGAATCAATGCGTATGCTACTATAGTATATTTGCCGGTTGATTGTCAACTTGTTTTTCTTGATAAAGTTAACAATTGATGCGGCGCCCGGTGAACGATGACTGCAGGATGGAGAGGCTCAGCCGGTGCATTGCCCGAAGCGGCGCACGATGGTATAATAGGAAACGAACTGCAGAAGCCTGCAGGAAAGCAGCAGTAAGCATGCGAGCAAAGGAGCGTGGACAGGTATGAAAAAAATTCTTGTCAGTGAATGCCTTTACGGAGATCGGATCGTACGCTATGATGCCGAAGATCTCCATGAAGAGAATCCCGTCTTTCTTCGCTGGAAGGAGGAAGGCCGTCTTGTAAAAATCTGTCCGGAGGTCTTCGGAGGCCTGCCGACACCGCGTCCTGATGCGCAACGGTCAGGGGACCGGGTCGTGACCGGCGCAGGAAAAGATGTGACCCGTGCCTATACAATGGGCGCTGAGGAAGCTGTGCGCCTTGCGAAGGAACACGATGTTGCTTTCTGTATCATGAAGCAGGACAGTCCTTCCTGCGGCAGCAAGTTCATCTATGACGGAACGTTCAGCGGCAGGAAGATTCCCGGTGAAGGGATGGCCGTGGAATATCTGCGCCGTGCCGGCTTTCGTGTCTTTGCAGAGGAGGACATCGAGGAAGCGGCGGCGTATCTTGCCCGGCTGGAAGAAAGCCCGGAGGGAAAAAGATAGAAGGCAATGTGTGACCGGAACGCTGTGTGGTCCCGGAGAAAAGGTTTGTGTTTATGCAGGAGAAGAGATACCTGGTAGCTTATTTTTCCCATGCCGGCCATGCGAAAAAGATCGCCGAGCGAATCGCCAAACGCATGGGCGGTGACTTGTTTGAAATCGTGCCGCAGGAGGCGTATTCGAAGTTTTTTCCGCAGTGTGTCAGGCGGGCTGTGCAGGAAAAGAAAGAGGATGCCCGGCCGGCGCTGATCGGCAAAGTGGAGAATATGCAGCAGTATACCGATGTGGTGATCGGTTATCCCTGCTGGTGCGGATCCTGTCCGCAGATCGTGCTCTCCTTCGTGGAGCAGTACGACTTTGCCGGCAAGACCATCCACCTGTTTAACACCCACAAGGGAAGCGGTTCCAAGGGCACGGAGGATATCCGCAGCGCCGTTAATGACGGTATTGTGGAAAAGAGTCTGCCAGCTGAACAGCTGAAAAAAGACGATGCGATTGCCAGATGGCTGATTGTTTAGATCAGCCATCTGTGGTATATTAATAGTAGAAGAACACAAGTTCATCGATGCGGGGACGTAATGGTTTCGACAGGGTCAATGAAGTGTGTTAAGCGAGCCGCAGTTTGTCCGGTCTGCGTTAAAAAGGACACGTTAAATACAAACGCAAAAAATAACAACAACGAATTCGCACTTGCAGCTTAGTTCTGCGCGAAGGTCAGCCTGTGTTCACCTGTAGACACGGGGTCTGATCTCAAACATGCAGGAAACTCCGCGGGAGTGCCCGGGACCGCGGGGGAATAACGGGATAACCGATCACATAGCCTGTCTCTGGACGGTGTGACCGGCGAAAAGCCAAACAGAGACTGCGCTCGGAGAAGTACACGTGGAACTGATTTTGGACGCGGGTTCGACTCCCGCCGTTTCCACCATTTTTTGGGGTTCAGAGGCAAAACTCTGAACCTTTTACATTGCAACGAATTCCGCTGATTTCAATGGCCAGCGGATTTTT
>OMZN01000090.1 GCA_900315555.1 uncultured Eubacteriales bacterium | reverse complement strand
GGCAAGGTCAAGGCGCTGAAAGCCGGCAAGACGACGATCTATGTGCTGGGCGTCAACGGCGTCCGTGACAAGGTGACGGTAACGGTAAAGTAGAGCTCGTATGAGATCTTAGGGCTGCTGCTGGTGAGGATCCGGCAGGCAAAAAATGTGATTGCTTTCATGCGGCGGAAGCAAGGGGGGAAAAAGCATCTTAAAAGAGCGGTACGTTAAGTAAAAGAGAGTATGAAAACCCGAGAATGGGATATATGGGCAGGTGGCAATCGCAGAGTTGCTGCCTGCCCTTTTGTCTCATTGCTTACGGTGTCGTGCTGCTCATGCTGGCGCTGCTTGATAGCCATATGATTCTGGGTTAGCGCCGCCTGTCCGCAAAATATGCCCGCGTCATGCGGTCGTGATGCCGGCAGGAAGCTTTCTGCCCTGCGTGCGGAAGGGTGTTTGACATTCCGTGCGGAAGTAGTAAAATAATGACGTCAGCAAATAAGATTTCTGCGGCAATGACGCTGTTCACCGTGAGCACGGTGTCGGGCTGTCATTGCTTTTGTTATTAATGAGGAAGGAATGCTATGAAAAAACCATTTGTCACCCTCGAGAAGGTGAAGGAAATTGCAGAGAAGTATCCCACACCGTTTCATATTTATGATGAGAAGGGGATCAGAGAGAACGCCAGGCGCGTGAAGGAAGCGTTCAGCTGGAACAAGGGATTCAGGGAGTATTTTGCCGTGAAGGCAACCCCTAACCCTTTCATTATCAATATTCTCAAGGAATACGGCTGCGGCTGTGACTGCTCTTCTGTGACAGAACTCATGCTGGCGCACGAGCTGGGCTTTGGGGACGGTAGCATTATGTTCTCCTCCAACTGCACGCCGGCGGAGGAATTCCGCTATGCTGCCGAGGTGGGTGCCATCATCAATCTCGATGACTTTACCGATGTGGCCGGTGTAGAGGCTGCGCTCGGCTATGTGCCGAAGACGATCTGCTGCAGATACAATCCGGGCGGCGTGTTCCAGATGAGCAACGGCATCATGGACAACCCCGGCGATGCCAAGTACGGCATGAGTGAGGAGCAGATGGTGGAGGCCTTCAAGATCCTCAAGTCAAAAGGCGCCGAGCATTTCGGCATCCATGCATTCCTGGCGAGCAATACGGTAACAAATGAATACTATCCCAAGCTTGCAAGAGAGCTCTTTGCACTGGCGGTCCGCATCAAAAAGCAGACCGGCGTTGAGATCAGCTTTATCAATCTTTCGGGCGGCGTGGGCGTAGCCTACGAGCCGGATCAGACGCCCAATGACATCGCTGTGATCGGCGACGGTGTCCATAAGGTATACGATGAGATATTCGGACCCGAGGGAATGAATGATGTGGCCATTTATACGGAAATGGGCAGATTCATGCTCGCCCCCTATGGCGCGCTGATCACCAAGGTCATTCACGAGAAGCATATTTACAAGGAATATATAGGCTGCGATGCCTGCGCCTCCAACCTGATGAGGCCGGCAATTTACGGCGCTTACCATCATATCACGGTGCTCGGCAAGGAAGATGCGCCCTGCGATCACAAATACGATGTCACGGGGTCACTGTGTGAGAACAGCGATAAGTTTGCGATTGACCGGATGCTTCCCAAGATTGAGATCGGGGATTATCTGAATATCCATGACACCGGTGCGCATGGACATTCCATGGGCTACCAGTACAACGGACGCCTCCGTTCGGCCGAGATCCTGCTGAAGGAGGATGGATCCTTCCAGCTGATCCGCCGTGCGGAAACACCGAAGGATTATTTTGCGACGCTGGACTTCTGCGATATCGTCAAAGGCCTGCTGTAAGAGAAAGAAAGCTGTAGGAGAAAGAAAATGGACGAAGCGCCGAAAGAGAAGGAGAATTTGCTGAAGAGGCTGTTCTTTAACAGGGATCGTCTGGGTGCCTTCATGGATGCCATCCTGGCGATTATCATGACGATCCTGGTGCTGGAGCTGGAAAAACCGTCAGCACCCACCCTGGCGGCATTTGCTTCCCTGTGGCGGGCCTATGTGGCGTATGCCATCAGTTTTCTCTGGCTGGGCAGCATGTGGACTGCACTGCATATCGTATGGGACAGAATCGAACGTGTGTCGCAGAGGAGCGTCTGGATCAGCATCCTGCTGCTGTTCTGGGCTTCCTTCCTTCCCTATACCACCAGCCTTGTGCAAAGCTGGGTGGCATACCGGGCTGCACAGGGTGTCTACGGTGGCATCGTACTGCTTACAACGCTGCATTTGTACTGGCTTTATCTTTCTCTGAGCAGAGACAATGAGGCATCGTATGCCGGCAGCTATATCAAAATGGCCAAGAGAAACCTGCGCATTGATCTGCTGATCAAAACGGCAGGCCTCATTATCGGCGAGATTTTCTGGCCCCAGCTGGTGGCGATCTCGGTATTGATCGCTGCTGCCTTCATGCTCGTGGGCAGAATCAATTTCCGGCGCAGGAAGGCCGGCAGGACATGTGGCAGGAAAAGCGGAAGAAAAGCCGGTTAAAATCCGGTTAGAATCTGTTGGGCAGTCCATTTGCCCTGCTCGTTTCATCGGCCTGGTTGCGCTGATGAAAGCACAGGGCAGAGCGGGAAAGCCAAAACGGATGATATTTACAGAAGGAGCTGACACACTATGCGTGGCAGCTCCTTCTTTGCTGTTCCGGGCAGGAAAATGAGCCGATGATAGAGCCGGAGAGAAAAAATGCGGGAAGGCTTGACGGACTACTTGTAATATAGTATATTACAACTGAAAAACGAAAGTGAGCACGCATAAAATTAAGGAAGCCAAGAAACATAGCTGCATCAGCAAGGAGAAAGACGATGACACAGGAAGAAAGAAGATACTATTTGATCCATGCGCTCCAGGAGGAAATGCCGAACTATGCTGATTATCAGATCCCGGAGGATGAACAAGGGCAGAAGGATCTTCTGCGTGCACTCTTCAATGTGCGGCCCCCGGCACCGGCTTCTCCGGCATTCCTAAAGGTGCAGGATGCTTATCTCAAAGAAAGAACAGAAGAAAAGGGCATTACGGACAGCCGCACACTGGCACCGGTACCGGCGAATCCGCAGCTCGTTCTCTGGCAGGGAGATATCACAACGCTTCGCTGTGATGCGATTATCAACGCTGCCAACAGCCAGATGACAGGGTGCTACCGGCCGCTTCATCATTGTGAGGACAATATGGTGCATTCTTTTGCCGGCGTGCAGCTTCGCTGGGACACCTGGCAGCGCATGGAGGCATATCGGGAAACGTATGGGCAGGATTATGAGCAGCCTACGGCTGTTCCGATGATCACACCGGGATACAACCTGCCGGCGAAGCAGGTTATTCATATCGTCGGCCCGATCGTTTCACCGTTTCTCATGCAAAAGCACAAGGATCAACTGGCGGCGTGCTATCGGGCCAGCCTTGATCTTGCGGCGGAGAACGGCTGTGAGAACATCGCTTTCTGTTGCCTTTCGACCGGCGTATTCATGTTTCCGCAGGACAAGGCGGCCGAGATCGCTGTGGCGGCGGTGGAGCAATGGATGAAGGAGCATCCCTCAGGCGGCCTCAAGCAGGTCATCTTTAACGTGTTCAAAGAGGATGACCTGCGTATTTATCAAAGACTGCTCTGCGCCGCGGATTCGGATGGCTTCAAGAAGATCCGGGTGAAGCGCTCCGGCGGAGAGGATATGTGAGCCTGCCAGGGGCGGCGGGAAGCGGCGCTGTTAAGGCATAGGCAGGCGCGGGTACGTGATGGCGGTGCGGACCCGGCGGAGCGCCTCGGGAAAGCGTTCCTGCGAAACGGAAGCATAGTTGAGGATCAGCGTTTTCTTTGCCTCTTCCGTGGGGCACTGCATATAATCTGCGACGAAGGCCAGTCGTACATCCAGCTGTTCGGCATTCCGCTTGGCAATCTCTGCAGAAGCTGGCAGTGTGAGATTTTCCAGGAAGATGGCAGTGCCTGCCAGCGGGATCCGGATCGTCCCCAGATGATGGAGGCCGGCGTGCCGGACCTCCCGCAGGAGCGCTGTCTTTCTTGCTTTCAGAACGTTGTTCACATGCGAGAGATGGCGCTCGAAATGACCCCGCTCAATGAAGTGTGCGAGGACGGTTTGCTGCAGACTGGATACTGTGCAGGAATAAAAGCTGATTTCATCCCGGTAGCGTTTGAGGAGCGTGCGCGGCAGGATCATGTAAGCTACGCGCAGGGAAGGCAGCATGGACTTGGAAAACGAGTTCAGGTAGATGGTGCGATCCTGATAATCGCTGCTGTAGATGGATTGCGTTGAGGTTCCGTAGGTGTTGAATTCGCAGTCAAAATCATCTTCGATCAGATAGCGGTCTTCGTTTTCATAAAGCCAGTTGAGGATTTCCAGCCTTCGCTTGATCGGAATGAGGCGGCCGGTCGGAAAGATGTTGGCCGGGGAAAGATGCAGTACAGATACGTCGCTGTCCCGCAGAGCGCGTATGGAAACACCGTCCTTGTCCAAAGGGAGGTAGCGTACAGGCAGGTGGATACGTTCTGCAATTTTGGCAAATTTGTGGTTGCCCGGATCCTCCAGCCCCAGCACTCCGCCGTGGGCAAAGCATTCCAGCAGACGCCCGTAGAGATACTCGGTGCCGCAGCCGATGATGACCTGCCCGGGATCGACCTGCATGCCCCGGTAATTGATCAGGTAGTTGGCGATGGCATAGCGCAGGGCTGCCGTGCCGTTATAGGGAACGGTTTTGAGCATGTTCTGGTCCTGCGCTGAGAGAACCTCGCGGAAAAGCTTGGTCAGGACGGAGTTGGGGAAAAGCGAATGTTCCACCTTGTTGGAGGAAAAGTCCGCAAAGAATTCGCGCTCTTCCGGTTCTTTCACGTACTGCGGGCGCGGCGGAGGCGGGGCCGGCCTGTGCTGGAGACGTTCAGCAAAATACCCGGAGCGCTCCTTTGCATAAATATAGCCCTCGATTTCCAGCAAGTGATAAGCATTCTCAACCGTTACGACACTGAGGTGCAGGTGTCTGGCAAGGGCACGCTTGGAGGGAAGCTTTTCATCGGAGCGAATCACGCCCTGCAGGATATCATTGCGGATACACTGGTAGAGGAACTGATAGCGCGGCATTTTGCCGCGTGTATTCATATCATAGGTCAGCATGCTGCTCGTTCCTTTCTGCTGCAAAAGACTGCCTGCATTGCGGCGGACTGCGGTGGCGAAAACTGATATTAAAAAATATTATTGTTTTGGGTATACTAATCATACCAAAAAGCACATACAATAGCAATAAAGCAAAACAAAGTGTGTGACGCGCCGGTCTTAACTGTCAAGACATGTGTTACACTTTGAGAAAATACTCTTCAACAATTTGATTTGGGCTTTTAAAGTTTAATACGGTCTTTG
>OMZN01000086.1 GCA_900315555.1 uncultured Eubacteriales bacterium | reverse complement strand
GATGATCTGTGCATAAATGGGGACGCCTTCTTTGAAATTCCAGTCCATAGATACTCTTGTAGGCCTCCTTTCGATGGGTTCTGTTATTTTGTGTTCCACGGCTGTGTTCTACTGTGGTTCTTCTGCTTTGTCCGGTACGGCTTGCTCCTGGCGGTGCACTGCGCAGGCTGTTTTTAACAAAGAAGCCGTGTCGGACTGTATTATTGTATTACTTTATTAACACAATAAGCAAAAAGAAAAAGGATGTCAAGAGATATTCTGGAAACATACAGAGATATTTTGAGAAATCATAGCTGGTGTCAAATTATAGATTAAGATGCGCCCGGTCCTCTTCAAACCTGCATTTCATTGCTGCGATTCTGTTTTTTGCCTCAGCAGAAGGCTTGCTGCACAAGCTGCATAGAATGAACAATGCTGCATTGACCGTCAGACCGATGCAGCCGGCAAGGCTTCCGTCCAGATTGGTGAAAAGCGCCAGCGCAATCAGAATGGTTTCACCGGCCAAAAGGCCTGCCATGGCACCATGTGCTGTTGACCTGGTCCAGAACAGAGCACCTGCGGTCGGCACGATTAACTGTGCCGCACCTGCGAGTGCAATCAGACCGGTATGCACCAGCATGGACCGGGTTGAGGCAAGAAGCACATATGTTGCTGCTGAAACGATTAAAAGGACGATTTTTGTTATTTTTATTAATCTTGCATCGGTTGCTTCCGGTTCAATGTATCGTTTGTGCACATCGATTGTGTAGATGGCAGACAAGGAATGAATCTGTGAATTGGCAGTTGAAAGGGATGCTGCTGACATGCCGCAGAACAGCAAACCTTCAACGACGGCAGGTGCCGTTGCGGGGCTTGTCGTCGGAACAGTCTCTCTGGTTTGCTTCACTTTCGGCTGGATCACGCCGCCTGGTGTCTTTGGCCTTGCCGGCGGAGGGAACCTGCTGTCACTGATATTGAATATTGCGGTATTCATCGTCGTGTCTCTCTGCACCAAAAAGAGACCGGCATCGATCATCAACAAGGTCCAGTCGCAGTATGACGATTTCTTTGCTGAAAAAGATTTCGACTAAAAGAAATTATCGGTCACAAAAAAGAGAAGAGGAGATACGCTGTGTCTCCTCTTCTTCTAAGTATATAAGGGAAGAGGTGAACTTTATGGATGCGGATATTCTTCTGACCAAAGGCAAGGTACTGACTGTCGATCGGCAAAACACTGTCCATGAAGCGGTTGGAATCAAGGATGGGAAAATTATATTCTGCGGAAGCAGTGAGGATGCAAAAGTATTTCTGGGAAGCAGAGCCGAGGTGATCGATCTCAACGGACGTTCGGTTGTTCCCGGGTTCATCGAATCACATATTCATTCGGCTGTCATGGGCGTTAATGCCCTTGCCATTGACTGCAGGCCATCAGCCTCATTCGCAGGAAGTTGTGGATGATTACGCTGCGCGAGGTCACATAGGCGGCTGGCAGGTTACAAGCCACGCTGTCGGGGATAAGGGTGTCAGTATGATAGTCAGGGCCCTGGGAAAAGCGATGCAGCTATATCCGAAACCCAATGCGCGGCATAGAATCGAACACTGCGCCATGGTGAATGAGGAACTGTTGTCGAAGGTCAAGCGCTTTGGTATTGTGCCGATCAGCAATCCGGTTTTCCTCTATGAATTCGGAGACGGCTATGTGGAAAATTACGGTGAAGAAAGTGCGAATCGAATGTTTACGTGCAAGAGCTTTATTGACCGGGGCATCATTGCAGCAGGGGCAAGTGACTGTCCGATCACCTGTTCAGATCCCTTAATGGGGATGCATCTTGCGGTTAACAGAGAAACAAAGAGCGGACGCGTCATCAACCCGGAGGAAAGAGTAACGCCGATGGAGGCCTTGAGAATGTTTACCTATAACGGCGCCTGCGCATCCAACGAAGAAGACATAAAAGGCAGCATAGAGGTCGGAAAACTAGCCGATCTTGTTGTTTTAGACGGTGACTTTACCGAGGTTGAGCCAGCCGGGATAAAAGATATGAAAGTGGATCTGACCATCCTGGACGGAAAGATTGTCTATAAGAATGACGGGCGGCGTGTGCCGGTATAATCCTTTGCTTTTCCATGGAGGATGCGGTAGACTGAGTACTAAGGGAGATCCATCCCGGTAAAGCAAAGGAAAGGAGCACATCTATGGAATACATTGCCTATTATGAAGAGATTGTGAGCAGACGGGAATCCTGTCGTAATTTCAAAAAGGAGAAGGTTGATTCTTCTGTTCTGGAGGAAATTAAGGCGTATTATCAGGAAGAGGATGCGCTGGCAGAGGATATCGACACCGAGATCGAGATCTACGATCGTGAGGCCTTTGCGGCGGTGGGCAAGGCCGCCGGCTATAACGGTTTTCTGATCGAGGCGCCGCACTATCTTGTGATTTTCTCCGCAGAAGGTGCTCACGCGCTGGAGAACGCCGGCTTCCTGGGACAGGGTATCACGCTGAAGATGACGCAGCTGGGTCTGGCTGCCTGCTGGCAGACCATCAATGATGCGGAAGCCGTCAAGGCGGCGGTTCATGCCGAGACGGATAAGTTTGCAGCTGCGGTGATCGCCTTTGGCTATCGGGACAAAGATAAGAAAGATGCCAGAATCGATATCAAGACGCCGTCGGATGTGAAGTTTACGAAGATTGCCACCAAGGCGGCACCGAAGATCGATCTGTCTACGTTGCTGTTTGACAAGGCCTACGGCCGTCCCCTGCAGGCGGATGCGCTGCCGACAGATCTGCTGGATGCACTGCGCGCCGCTGCCCATGCGCAGTCCTTCTACAATCGTCAGCCCTATCGCATGATCGTTGATGATGACATGGTCAGTCTGATCGGACTGGATGATGAGCTGACTTGCGAGACGGATGAAAAGCTGAACTACGGCATTGTCATGTTTAATTTCTATGCTGTCCTGCAGGCGGTTAGAAACCATCCCTGCACCTGGAGCTTTGCAGCGCCCGACAGGGATCTGGCCTGCCCTGCCAATGCCAAATTCATTGCCTGCTGCCGCATCTAACGCCCGCGAAGAAAAAACAGCTCCAAAGATATGGCGCGCAGAGCGCTGAAGGAGCTTCCGGGCAAAAATCTGCCGCCGCCTTTCTCAAGCTGATGAGGAAGGCGGCTGCTTGCCGTTTAAAGCAGCTGTCTTTTTAGAAGCATCCGCCTTTGCGGATCTCTGCAAGGTAGTCGTCGTTGATGTCGGCCTCTGCGAAGGTGGCCATATGGTTCATGACGCCGCAGGCAGCGCGCAGCAGCTGGAAGGCCAGAATGCATCCGCTGCCCTCTCCCAGACGCATATCCATATCCAGTACCGGATGCAGGCCGAGGCGGCGGATCGCCGCCAGATAGCCCGGTTCTTCAGAGACATGGGAAGCAAACATGTACTCGGCTGCCCGGGGTGCCAGGGTGGCAGCGCACAGAGCAGATACGACAGAGATGTAGCCGTCGATGACCACCGGCAGGTGCAGGGCGGCCGCCTGCAGGTAGGCCCCGGTCATGGCGCAGATATCAAAGCCGCCGCAGCGGGCGAACAGGGAGAGCATCGCATCTGCAGGATCAGATGCAGCGGCTGTGGCGACTTTAGCAAGGATTCGCCTGCCGTCCGATGCGGCTTCTTTGATGATGTCAATCTTTCTTGCAAGACATGCATCGGTCAGTCCACCGCCGCGGCCGGTGACAGCGGCCGGATCGACATCGGTCAGTGCCGCCAGAATGGCCGCGCTTGTCGTGGTGTTGCCGATGCCCATCTCCCCGAGGCCGATCAGATCGTAGCCGGCCATGGCGGCATCCTGCACCACTTCGCAGCCTGCTGCCATGGCCTGCAGAGCTTCCTCCTCGGTCATGGCGCTTCCTAAGGAGAGATCTTTCGTGCCCATAGCAACCTTGCGGTCGAGGATTCTGCCCCGGTGCTGTTCCCGGGTATCATCCGTGCGCAGCGCAGCCGGTACTGCAGCGTTGATGCCGACATCGGTGACCAGGAGGTCCACATCGAAGGTCCTGGCCAGTGCGCCGACGCCGGTCAGCCGCCGGGTGAAGTTGATTGTCTGTGAGATGGTGACGGACTGCGGCGCCGAGGAGATGCCCTGGGCGACAACGCCGTTATCGGCGGCCATGATCAGGACGGCGGGTTTGCTGAATTCGTTCTTCACCTTGCCGGTAATGCCGGCCAGGCGGATGGACATCGCCTCAAGCTGCCCCAGACTGCCGGGCGGCTTGACCAGTGCGGCCTGGCGTTCTTCTGCCCGTGTATATGCCTGTTTGTCCAGTGGCCGGATGCTGTCGATGACTGTCTGCAGTTGTTCTTTGTTCATATTCTGCCGCCTTTCCTGTTCTGCGTGCTTGTATAAGTGTCTCTGTTTCCTGTTTTTCGCGTCTTTGCACATAAAGAATATCATATCGTTCGGGAAGAATAGGACAAAAGGCAGGAATTACAGACCAAATTTTAGAAATTGTAATATATTGTAACAAAATTATCCCAAAAGCCATTGCACAGCAGGAAAAGACGCGGTAATCTGACTAGCGAACAAAGAACAGACATGGTAAATGCGTTTAGGAGATGACAAATGCGTTTGCCGCGACAGGGAACCGGGTGCAAATCCCGGACGAACCGGTCACTGTATGCAGGGAGTGCTTCTGCAGAAGGCCGTTGGTGCGTCCGCACTTGCATGCGGCGAACCGAGAAGGCGCAGGCGGCAGGCGAGAGCAGCATGGATCTGACGGTGACGACCGAAGGCATGTTCAAGCCGACGGTCGCTAAGCTGGTGAAGGCCGATGGCAGAACCACGCTGGAACTTATGCTGCTGAGCGCTTCCTATGACAAGCTGTATGTGGGCGCCTGCACCCAGGCTCATTACTACGGCTACGGTGACAAGTCGGCCGCCATCTGCAATGCGCTGCTTTATACCGCCGCGGGCATGCTGGATTCGCACCGGCGCATGTAGGCGGCTTGAAACGTGGACCGGGGTTTGATGGAACCTTTAAGTGCACAGGGACACAGGAGCTCCAGGTGCGTGGACGATGTTTTATCCTGCTGCGGGATGGATAAGAATAAAAGAGTGCTTCTTATT
>OMZN01000064.1 GCA_900315555.1 uncultured Eubacteriales bacterium | reverse complement strand
GTTTAACCTTCGATGCGCACCCGCATAGCGGGTGGTTTATTTGTCTCGGACTCTTCGAGCCCTCGACGGGGCTCGTAGCCCCACAAATAAAAAAGACGATCATTTCTGATCGTCTTCGTTATTCGTATTGATTCAAGCTGTTGAACCTCACAAAACTTGTTAGGTTATTGTGAGGTTCATTCAACTGATTCGTATGCCTTCAGCGGAGGGTATGCAGGGAATGTTTCGTCAAACAGCTTTTTCTGTTCTTCGGTAAGCCGCTCAGGATAGTCCTCCTGAACCCAGATGCCAATTTGCAAAGCCCGTAAAATCATCCCATTCGTCTCCACCATAGTTTACTCTACATCCACCGCCATTTTCAAATCACTATACCATCTTTGACTTACAATCTTTACTCTTTGCTTTCTGGCTAGCATTCTTCAAAGCACAATCTTTCCGGCTTTACGCAGCGCAGAAGATCCGTTTACTTGCTTAGCAGCGCCTCCATCTGCAATTTTGATTTTTTACAAAACCCGTCTTGACACACCTTGCACTGCATACTATAATTGCAAACAAATCAAATATTGCGATGACGGGAATAAACCATCGCTTCCGGATATCACAGAGAGCTGCCGGCCGGTGAGAAGGCAGCATAGGCCGGTGATGGCGTCTCACCCCCGAGCAGAACCTTATTGAGTGGGAACCGGTGATGGCCGGATCCAAGTAAGAGTGGTACCGCGGAAGTAGTTTATACCTTCGTCTCTTGCAGGCGAAGGTTTTTTGTTTGAGCCGGCGCCGAAAACAACAGGTTCTACCAGTTGTCTGCGGAAAGGAGAAGATCTCATGCAGAACAAAGAAAAATACAAGCCGAATTACTGGATGCCGCCGACAGAATGCGTGGACTGGGTGCACAAAGACCATGTGGACACTGCCCCTATCTGGTGCAGCGTCGACCTGCGCGATGGCAACCAGGCTTTGATCGTCCCCATGGATCTGGAGGACAAAATCGACTTTTTCCGGTATCTGTGCAAGCTGGGCTTTAAGGATATCGAGGTGGGCTTTCCTGCCGCCAGCGACACCGAGTATGCGCTCTGCCGCACACTGATCGAAAACAACCTGATCCCTGACGATGTCCGCATTCAGGTGCTGACCCAGTCAAGAGAGCATATCATCCGGAAGACCTTTGCAGCACTCCGCGGCGCCAAGAGTGCGATTGTACACCTGTACAATTCCACTTCCGTTGCGCAGCGTGAGCAGGTTTTCCGCAAGGACAAAGATGCCATCACACAGATCGCCGTCGACGGTGCCAACCTGATGAACCGGTATGCTGCCGAGCATCCGGAAACCGACTGGTATTTTGAATACTCGCCCGAAAGCTTCACCGGTACCGAACCGGACTATGCTGCAGAGATCTGCAATGCGGTCGTCGACATCTGGAAACCGACGCCCGATCACAAGATGATCATCAATCTTCCTTCCACTGTGCAGATGGCCATGCCCCATGTCTATGCGCAGCAGGTAGAATACATGTCCAAGAACCTCCACAGGCGGGACAGCATCGAGCTCTCCGTGCATCCTCATAATGACAGAGGCACCGGTGTCGCCGATGCGGAGCTGGGCATGCTGGCCGGCGCAGACCGTGTGGAAGGCACGCTGTTCGGCAACGGTGAACGCACCGGCAACGTGGACATTATTACGCTTGCACTGAACATGTACACGCATGGCGTAGAGACCAACCTTGATTTCTCTGACATGCCTGATGTGGTCGCCCACTACGAAAAATACACCGGCATGAAGGTGGGACCGCGCCAGCCCTACGGCGGCAAGCTGGTCTTTGCAGCCTTCTCCGGATCCCATCAGGATGCCATCGCCAAGGGTATGAAATGGAGAGAAGACAAAGGCGAGGATGAGCAGTGGACCTGCCCCTACCTCTGCATCGACCCCCACGACCTCAACCGGGAGTACGAGGCGGATGTTATCCGCATCAACAGCCAGTCCGGGAAGGGCGGCGTCGCCTATATCCTGGAGCACAATTTCGGCTACAGCATCCCCAAGAAAATGCGCGAGGAGATCGGCTATATGATCAAGGGGATCTCCGATCACCAGCATAAGGAGCTCAGACCGGATGAGATCTTTGAGGCCTTTGACGATGAATACATCAACGTCTTTGATCCTGTGGACATTACCGATGCCACCTTCAAGCGCCTGTCCGGCTACAAGGACGACAATCATATCGCGGTGGCCATCGATGTGGACATTGACGGCGAAACCTACCACCTGACAGGTGACGGCAACGGCCGCCTCGATGCAGTAAGCAATGCGCTGCGAAAGACACCCTACAACTTCAAGTACGACTTTGTCACCTACTCGGAGCATGCTTTGGAATCCGAATCCGATTCCCGGGCAGCCGCCTATGTGGCCATCTCCGATGCCAACGGCTGGGTATACTGGGGCGTGGGAATCCATGATGACATCATCTACGCCAGCGTCAATGCTCTGGTCAGCGCCATCAACCGGATGAACAAGATCAGCCACTTTGTAAAATAATGAATTGATGAATTAAGACAGGGAGGAACTACCATGGGTCTCACAATGACACAAAAAATCCTGGCGGCACACGCAGGCCTCGACACCGTCGTTCCCGGCCAGCTGATCCGCGCGGATCTCGACATGGTTCTTGCCAACGACATCACCGGACCCGTCTCCATCAACGCCTTTGAGGGCGCCGGATTCGACAAGGTCTTCGACAAGAGCAGGATTTCGCTGGTCATGGACCACTTTACACCGAACAAGGATATCAAATCGGCCGAGCAGTGCAAACAATGCCGCGCGTTTGCCCGCCGCTTTGACATCGATAACTTTTATGACGTAGGCAGCATGGGGATCGAGCATGCCCTGCTGCCCGAAAAGGGACTGGTGGCACCCGGAGAAGCCATCATCGGCGCAGACTCTCACACCTGTACCTACGGGGCGCTGGGCGCCTTTTCCACCGGTGTCGGCAGCACGGATCTCGCCGCCGGCATCGCCACAGGCCAGGCCTGGTTCAAGATCCCCGAGGCCATCCGCTTTGAGCTGAAAGGCAAGCTGGGTGACTACGTGAGCGGCAAGGATGTGATTCTCCACATCATCGGCATGATCGGTGTGGACGGTGCCCTTTATAAATCGATGGAATTCACCGGCGAAGGGCTCGCTTCCCTTTCGATGGAAGACCGCCTCTGCATCGCCAACATGGCCATCGAAGCCGGCGCCAAGAACGGCATCTTCATGGTCGATGACATCACGAAAGCGTACGTCAAAGACCGTATCGACCGTCCCTACAAGACCTTTGCACCGGACGAGGATGCTGTCTACGAACGCGTTATCGAGATCGATCTCTCCAAGATCCATCCCACGGTCAGCTACCCGCATCTGCCGGAAAACGCAAAAACGATCGAAGAAGCCGTGCAGGATGACATCGCCATCGATCAGGTGGTCATCGGTTCCTGCACCAACGGCAGGCTTTCCGACATGAAGGCTGCCGCCGACATCCTCAAAGGGAAGAAGATCGCCGACGGTGTCCGCGGCATCATCATTCCGGCAACCCAGCAAGTCTACAAGGACTGCATCCGTCTCGGCTACATCGACACATTCATCGATGCCGGCTGCATCGTCTCCACGCCGACGTGCGGACCATGTCTGGGCGGCCACATGGGCATTCTTGCCGAGGGTGAACGCTGCGTGGCCACCACGAACAGAAACTTTGTCGGACGCATGGGCCACACAAAGAGTGAGGTCTATCTGGCGAGCCCGGCAGTCGCCGCGGCCAGCGCCATCAAGGGAAAGATTGCAGATCCCGCCGATCTGCAGGGAGGCAACCAATGAAAGCAAACGGAAAGGTACACAAATACGGAAGCAACGTCGACACCGACGTGATCATTCCGGCAAGATATCTGAACACCCAGGACGAAAAGGAACTCGCCAGCCACTGCATGGTGGATATTGATCCGGATTTCGTCAGCAAAGTAAAACCAGGCGATATCATGGTTGCCGAGGAGAACTTCGGCTGCGGCTCCTCCAGAGAGCATGCCCCCATCGCCATCAAGGCCAGCGGCATCAGCTGCGTTATCGCCAGCACCTTTGCCAGGATTTTCTACCGCAACGCCATCAACATCGGGCTCCCGATCCTGGAGTCCAAAGAAGCCAGCGAACGGATTCAGGATGGCGACCAGGTCAGTATCGACTTTGAAACCGGCACCATCGTCAACGAAACCAGAGGAGAAACCTACCAGGCGCTGCCCTTCCCGGATTTCATCAAGGATATCATGGACAAAGGCGGTCTCCTTGCCAGTCTGAAAGGAGCAGAAAAATAATGAATTTCAAGATTGCAATTATTAAAGGAGACGGCATCGGCCCCGAGGTGGTCACCGAGGCCATGAAGGTACTGTCCCGCGTAGCGGAGAAGTATGGCCACACCTTCGACTTTCAGGAGGTTCTGGCCGGCGGCTGCGCCATCGACGCCTATGGAGAATGCCTCCCGCAGAGCACGATCGATACCGCCAAGGCGGCCGATGCAGTGCTGCTAGGCGCTGTGGGCGGTCCCAAATGGGATGATGTTCCGGGCGATCAAAGACCGGAGCGCGCCTTGCTGGGACTTCGCAAGGAGCTCGCGCTCTTTGCCAATCTGCGTCCTGCCATCCTCTACGAGGAGCTTTCCCAGGCCTGCCCGCTGAAGCCGGAACTGGTCAGGGGCGGTCTTGACCTTCTGGTCGTCAGGGAATTGACCGGCGGCATTTACTTTGGTGAAAAGAAGACCGGCGAAGATGCAGACGGGAAATATGCTTACGATATTGAACGCTACTCGGAAAAAGAAATCCGCCGCATTGCCCAGGTTGCCTTTGATATGGCCATGCTGCGCAGCAAGAAGGTGACCAGTGTCGACAAGGCCAATGTGCTGGATTCTTCACGCCTTTGGCGCGCGGTCGTAAACGACGTGGCCAAAGACTACCCGGAAGTGGAAGTCAATCACTTCTATGTAGACAATGCCGCCATGCAGCTGGTGCGTGATCCCCGCCAGTTCGATGTCATCTGCACCAGCAACCTCTTCGGCGACATTCTCTCCGATGAGGCCAGCCAGGTCACCGGATCCATCGGCATGCTGCCCTCTGCCAGCCTGACCACCGGCAACTTCGGCATGTACGAGCCGGTACACGGCAGCGCTCCTGACATTGCGGGGCAGAACAAGGCCAACCCCATGGCTACGATTCTTTCCGCTGCCATGATGCTGCGCTACACCTTCTCCCTGAAGGAAGAAGCCGATGATATCGAGGCCGCCGTGCGCAGCGTGCTGGCTGACGGCTACCGTACCCCAGATCTTCTGAGCAATGAAAGTGATCCCGAGGGACTCAGACAGATCGGTACCGTGGAATGCGGAAATCTGATCGCAGATCGAATCTATTAATAACCGGCGCCGTTTGATCATCAGCGGCATGACATGCCTATCCCCTGCAGACGACAGCTGTCGCCTGCAGGGGATCATTTTGTCTTTTGCAAATTTTCATTGAGTATGAGGCTGTACCAAACACTTGCTTTATTATGGCACCGGGCGTATACCATGAGCTGGCCAAGGTGCAGGATGGTTCGCTTCAAATGTACGAAATCAAATTCCTCGTTCAGGATCAGGCGATTGCAGACAATCTGGATCTGAAGGTTCCTGTTTTTTCTGGTGATACCTTCTTTGATACTGCCATTCCCTATATTGTCAAAAACGGCCGTTCCAGGAATCCGTATTACAATCAGAATGCACAGGATTTTCTGAGCTCCCTGCTGGCGCACATCTCTGACAGATCCGCTTTCGAAGATGCCCCCGATTCTGAAATGGTCGACACCGCCGGTTTCCACGAGGCCACTGTGGAAACCATCAATTTCATAAATTAAATCCTTTCGTTTGTCATAGGCGGAAACCCACTACCTTCAGGTGGTGGGAGGAGCCTTGTAAATCTTTATCCATTAGCCCTGACTCTTAATATACTTTTTTATAGTCGCTGCCGATACTTCTCCAATGCTGCAAGCAAAGTATCCGTCTGACCAAAGTATCCTTTTCTTCCAATACTGTTTAGACAGAAAAGAACCATACTTTTTCCATAGGTAATATGTTGTTTCTTGTTTTATAATCTTAACTATGTCGCAAACCCTGTCAGTCGTATCATAACTTATCAAGAAATGTATGTGGTCTTTGTCTGTTTCCATAGCAATTATTTCGTAGCCCCGAGTATTGGCTATCTCAAAAATCTTTTGCTTAACATCGTCAGAAATAGAACCTTTTAGCAGTTGCTTACGATATTTAATGACAAGAACTATATGTACTTTTAGGTTGTATTTTCGCCTGTTGCGACGGTTATATCTATTGTCCAAAGTTTCCCTCTGATAATTATTGACTTTCACTAACTACTATTATATAATATATTTAGTGAAATATTAATGAAAGGAGTACATCCATGGAACAGATGACCATAACAGCAAAAGTTCAAATAGTCGTCACTGATGCAGATAAAGTCTTGCTTGATGAAACCATGTCTGTTTATCGTGATGCCTGTAATTATGTTTCAGACTATGTATTCCGGAC
>OMZN01000069.1 GCA_900315555.1 uncultured Eubacteriales bacterium | reverse complement strand
CGTGAGGAATACGGCATCGAGGCGTCGGTCACTTCCGACTGCGCTCCGCTGTGGGGCACCGTGCAGGGCATGCTCGATACCTCCTCCAAGATCCATGTGATGCGGGATGCCACGCGCGGCGGCGTGGGTACGGTCCTTTATGAGATTGCAGAGGAAAGCAGTGTGGGCATCCGCCTGGATGCGGCGGCCATTCCGGTGGATCCGGCGGTCAAGGGCGTCTGCGGCATGCTGGGCCTTGAGCCTTTGTACCTTGCCTGCGAGGGCCGGCTGGTGGTCATTGCGCCCAAAGAAGAGGCACCAAAGCTCCTTGAGGCGCTGCACAGGGATCCCTATGGGCAGCGTGCGGCAGTCATCGGTGAGGTAACCAGGGAGCATGCCGGGCGCGTGGTCGTCACCACGGAGATCGGCGGACAGACCCTCCTGCCGCAGCCCAGCGGCGAACTGCTTCCGAGAATCTGCTGAGGAGGCTTTGACCCGCCGTCATGCAGAGACACGTCAAAGCAGAGAATGATAGCATGGAAAGGAAGAGAGCATGATTGATCTGCATCAGAATCAAACCGCAGCACCGGGGGTGATCCGGCGTCCCATCGGTGAAGTCTCCGCTGCGGCGCCGCCCTTTGCACCGGGACTGGACTATACACCGCCCGCCAGAGGACATTGGACCATCGCTCATACGCCCATGCTCATCCCGGGAAGCTACATGATCTATCTGTGTGCTTCGGCTTGCATGCGGGGCGTGGTTCTCTCGGCGCTGGAGGATGGCGGGATGGATCGGTTTTCCATGATCATCCTGGATGACAAGGACATCTATGAGGGTGATCTTGAGAAAGTCATGATCGACGGCATCACCGAGATCATCGAGGCACTGCCGGCCCATCCGCCTCTTGTGATGCCATTTACAAGCTGCATCCATCACTTCCTGGCCTGTGACATGCGCTATGTCTACAGGGAGCTCAAAGAGCGCTTCCCGGACATCACCTTTGTCGAATGCTTTATGATCCCGACCATCCGCAAAGGCCGGGTCAGTCCCGAGGAGCAGATGCAGATCAACCTCTACGATGCACTGCAGCCTATGGAAAAGGAGCGGTCGGTCAACGTGATAGGAAGCAATTTCAGCATGGACCCGGGAGATGATTTCATCCGGATGCTTTCGGATAATGGCTGGCGCGTGCGGGATCTGGTGCCCATGACCTCGTATGACGAGTACCTGGCCATGGCCTCCAGCCGTGTCAACATCTATACGATGCCGGTGGCGCGCCTGGCGGCGGAAAAGCTTGCGCGCCGCCTGAATCAGCAGGCAGTTTACCTGCCATCTGGCTGCGGATCGGCAAGGATCCGCAGCCAGATGGAGCAGCTGGCGCAGATACTGAACCTGGCGCTGCCGGATCTGGATGCTGCCGAAACGGCGGCACATGAGGCCATGCAGGCGGCGCGGCAGAAGATCGGGGAGATGCCTGTGGCGGTCGATCACGAGACGATGCCTCTGGTCTGTTCGCTTGCGCGGAGGCTGGTCGAGGAGGGATTCAATCTGCAGGAAATCTATACCGATGCCCTGCTGCCTGAGGATGCAGAGGATCTTGCCTGGCTGCAGCAGCATGCCCCGCACATTACCATGTGTTCGACCAACAGTTACGGCGCCCGGATGGCTGAGCGCGGCGCAGGACGGCATGCAGGCAGACGATGGCTGGCGATCGGACAGAAGGCAGCGTATTTCACCGGGACTGACCGCTTTGTCAATCTGCTGGAGTTTAATGGATGGTGGGGCTTTGCCGGGGTGGAAAAGCTGGCGCAGGCGATGGTGCATGCCTTTGAGACGCCTTCGGATGTACCGGCCATCATCGGAGAAAAGGCGTTCGGCTGTGCCTGCATGATCGCAGAGAAGGCAGCTGCACAGATGGCAGGAAAGGAAGACGGCATTCATGAAGCAGGTCTATAGAGATTTATGCACCTATTCGGCGGATCTGTTCGGGATCTGCTCGGCGCTTTACGAGCTGGGAGGTCTTGTGGTGATGCACGATGCCAGCGGCTGCAATTCCACCTACAACACGCACGACGAACCTCGCTGGTGGAGCATGGACAGCATGGTCTATGTGTCAGGCCTGGTGGAACAGGACGCGATTCTCGGTAACGATGAGCGGCTGATTAATGACTGTGTTGAGGTGGCGATGCGCGAGCATCCGCACTTCATCGCCCTCTCCCGTTCGGTGCTTCCGACGTACATGGGAACCGACGTGCGGGGCATTGCCCACGTCATTGAAAAACGCACCGGGATTCCCACCTTCGGCTTTGCGACGAACGGCATGGATTCCTATGTTCGGGGTGCTGCCGCGGCCTTTCGCGCGCTGGCGGAGCGCTTCCTTTCCCCGGGGAAAGCGCAGGCCAAGGAGCAGGTGGAAAGACGCAGAAAAGCGCTGCGCGGTGCCGGAAAAATCCGGCTCTTGGCGGAGGCGGCACAGCATATGCCGGCGGTGAACCTGCTGGGGGTCACGCCGCTGGATTTTTCCGTATGCGGGAATGTGGAGGCGCTGCGGGAAGCCATTGATGTCATGGGCTTTTCGCTGGTCAGCTGCTGGGCCATGGGTGATCACTTCGATACGCTTCAAAAGGCGCCTTTGGCCGATGTCAATCTTGTTGTTTCGGCGGCGGGTCTTGCCTGTGCGGCGTGGATGCAGGAACGGCTCGGCATACCGTATGTGATCGGTCTTCCCATGGGAAGATGCGCGTGGGAGCGGCTGCGGACACTGCTTTTGGAGGCGGCCTATACAGGGCAGAGCCGGCATCTGTTTGAAGGACCGGCGCCAGGAAACGCGGCACGGACAGCGCAGGCAGAGGCATCGCAGATGGCACGGTGCGGGGCAGCGCATCATGGCAAATCGGTTCTGATCATCGGTGAGCCGGTGCATGCTGCCTCTGTCAGGTATCTTCTGGAGGAGGGCTATGGCTGTGAGGCGCAGGTGCATGTCCTCTGTCCTTTGGAAAACGATGCCGGCATTCTGCGGCCCGAAGATCTTCGTACCGGCTCGGAGGAAGCAGTTCGAAACGCTATGGCTGCTGCCGATGCGGTGATTGCCGATCCGGTGTACCGGCGGGTATGGCATGGCCGCGGACTGTTCATTGATGATCCCCACGAGGCCTATTCGGGCAGGATGTATCACGATCGGGGCTTTGTGTATCTGGGACGGGATGCTGCGCCGTATAAGGAGATGCAGGGGTTTTGACAGCGGCTGCCAAGGCGGGCATACTGCTGTGCAGCTGTCATACAAAACCATAGAGAGGAGATTTAAAAATGGAAAAGCTGGGATTCATCGGCATGGGAAATATGGGCGGTGCACTGGCGGATGGAACGATCCGTGCAGGTGTGATCGATAAGGAGCAGGTCTATGCCTTTGCACCGCACCAGGACAGGCTGAAGGAACGGGCACGCAGGATCGG
>OMZN01000063.1 GCA_900315555.1 uncultured Eubacteriales bacterium | reverse complement strand
CGGCGATAGGATCTGCCGGCATCAAGCGGAATGAAGAGGCAATAGAACGAAACGAAAGAAAAGAACGTAACGAGAAAAGAAAGCAAAGAAAGAAGTGTGGAGAAAACAGGATGAAGATATATAACACGATGGACAGAAAGAAGGAAACCTTCCAGCCGATCCATGAGGGGGAGGTCAAGATGTATGTCTGCGGCCCCACCGTCTATAACTACTTTCACATCGGCAATGCAAGACCCTTTGTGGTCTTTGACACGCTGCGCCGGTATCTGGAATTCCGCGGCAGCAAAGTCGATTTCGTCCAGAACTTTACCGATGTGGACGACAAGATCATCAACAAGGCGCGCGAGGAAGGCGTGACGGCGCCCGAGATCAGCGAGCGCTATATCGAGGAATACTATAAGGATGCGGCGGCGCTGAATGTACGGAAAGCCACAGTGCATCCCAAGGTCTCCGAAACCATTGATGACATTATTCAGTTCGTCAAGGACCTCGAAGACAAGGGCTATGCCTACGAGGTGGATGGTGATGTCTACTACAGCACCAGGAAGTGCCGGGATTACGGCAAGCTGTCGGGGCAGAACATCGATGATCTGGAGGCCGGTGCCAGGATCATGGTGGAGGAGAAGAAAAAGGATCCGCTGGATTTTGCACTCTGGAAGGCACGCAAGGAGCCGGACGAAATTGCCTGGGAATCGCCCTGGGGCATGGGACGCCCCGGATGGCACATTGAATGTTCGACCATGGCGCGGAAATATCTGGGGGATACCATCGATATTCATGCCGGCGGGATGGATCTGATGTTTCCCCATCATGAGAATGAAATTGCGCAGTCGGAGGCACATAACGGGGTGACCTTTGCCAATTACTGGATGCACAATGCCTATATCACCATCGACAATGAAAAGATGTCCAAGTCCAAGGGGAATTTCTTCACCGTCCGGGACATCCGGAAGAAATACAGCGGCGAGGTCATCCGCTTTTTCCTGCTGTCGGGGCACTACCGCAGTCCCATCAACTTCAGCGAGGAGCTGATGGAGCAGTCGAGCCATGCGCTGGGAAGAATGCAGAATGCGAAACAGAACCTGACCTTCCTCATTGAGAAGGGTACAGGCGCAATGACCGAAGAAGAGCGCAGCACCGAGGAGGGCTTCCGCCTCTACCGTGACAAGTTTATCGAGGCGATGGATGATGATCTGAACACGGCGGATGCCATTGCGGCGGTCTTTGAGCTGATCACCGCCATCAATACCGCCAGCAGAAACGGATGCAGCCGGGAGTTCGCCGAGAAGGCGCTTGCGGACATGACGGAGCTGACCGATGTGCTGGGGCTGCTGCAGCAGGAGACGGAGGAAGGCGTGGATCCGGCGGTGCAGGCCCTTGTGGACGAACGTCAGGAAGCGCGAAAGAACAAGGACTATGCCCGTGCAGACGAGATCCGCGACCAGCTTGCCGCGCAGGGGATCATCCTCAAGGATACACCGCAGGGTGTTCAGATCGTAAAGGAATAAGATGGATCCCAGGAATACGGACACCAATGCCATGGCTTTCATGGGCGATGCGGTCTATGAAGTTTATATTCGGAGGATGCTGATTCGTCAGGGCGTACGGGGCGCTCACCGGCTGCACAACAAGGCGGTGCATTTTGTCAACGCTTCCGCCCAGGCGCGTGCGCTGCGCGCGATCAGCGACGAGCTCAGCGAGGAGGAAGCGATCATCGTGCGCCGCGCCAGGAATCATCGTACCGCCACCAGGGCAAAACACGCTGATCCCGTGACATACAAGCTGTCAACTGCCTTCGAGGCATTGCTGGGATATCTGTATCTCAGTGAGAGACCGGCGCGGGCGGAGCATTTCATGGAACGCGCCGCCATCCTGTTGAGAGGCGGTGAGGAGAAACATGGCAAGGAAAAAGACGAGAAATAAAGCCCGCGACATGATTGGTGATTACTGGAAGACCAACCGGCAGGCAGAACGAGAAAACGAGGCGGCCAGAAAGCGCCAGCAGGAAGGCCGTTCCGAGAAGGAAAAGAAGCAGTGGACCTCAACGGAGAAGGGCATGCTGGTGGTGATCATCATCGGTCTGGTCGGGATCTTCTTCCGCTACGTGGTCTTCAGATGAGGAGGAAGCGCGATGAGTCACGCGGATACACTGTTTGTGAATATGTGCAGGGAGATCCTGGATCACGGCTATTCTTCTGAGGGCCAGAAGGTCCGCCCCCGCTGGGAAGACGGGACACCGGCGCATACCATCAAGGCGTTCGGCATCGTCAACCGGTATGATCTCTCCCGGGAGTTTCCGGCGCTGACGCTGCGTCCCACGGCGATTAAGTCCGCGGTGGACGAGATGCTCTGGATCTGGCAGAAGAAATCCAACAACATTCATGATCTGCATAGCCGCATCTGGGATGCCTGGGCGGATGAGGACGGCTCCATCGGCAAAGCCTACGGCTACCAGATGGCGCAGAAGTACAAATTCCCTCAGGGCGAGATGGATCAGGTGGACAATGTCCTCTGGAACCTCAAACACCAGCCTTATTCCCGGCGGATCATGACGAATATCTACAATTTTTCCGATCTGTCCGAGATGAACCTGGAGCCCTGTGCCTACAGTATGACGTTCAACGTCACCGGTGACCGGCTCAATGCCATTCTCCATCAGCGTTCGCAGGATGTGCTGGCCGCCAACAACTGGAATGTGGTGCAGTATGCGGTACTGGTGTATATGTTTGCCCAGGTCAGCGGGCTGAAGCCCGGCGAACTGGTGCATGTCATAGCTGATGCGCATATCTATGACCGGCATGTGCCCTTGATCAGGGAACTGATTGAGCGGCCGCAGTATCCGGCGCCGACGTTCACGCTGGATCCGTCGATTACCGATTTCTATGACTTCACGCCGGACAGCGTGCGGATTACGAACTATCAGAAGAACCCGCAGATCAAGGGCATCCCCATCGCCGTCTGATCTGCGCAAGGAGGGTATCATGCAGGCTATTGCAGCGGTGGACGAAAACTGGGCGCTGGGAAAGGATGGCAGACTGCTGGTTCATCTCCCCGGCGATTTGAAATATTACAAGCAGAGAACGCTGGGCAGGCATATCGTCATCGGCAGAAAGACGCTGGACTCTTTTCCCGGCGGGCGGCCGCTGCCCGGCAGAGACAATATCGTACTGACCGGACGGGCGGATTTTGCAAGGGAAGGATGCCGGGTCTGCCATTCACTGGAGGAACTGGAGGCGATGACGCAGGCGCTCGCTTCCGAGGATGTCATTGTCTCCGGCGGGGCATCTGTCTACCGGCAGCTGATGCAGCAGATTGACGTGTTCTATATCACGCACATTCTGCGCTGCTTTCCGGGTGCCGATGCGCATCTGGAGAATCTTGCAGGGATGAAGGACATGCAGATGACGTGGCGCAGCGAACTGCAGGAAGAGAACGGAACGAGGTATTACTTTGCCAGATACGAAAGATACAAATAGCAATCTGATCATGGGCCGTCATCCGGTACAGGAAGCGCTGGCGCACGGGCGCCAGATCGAGAAGATCCTTGCGCTGAAGAACGGCACCGGCTCCGTAAAGCAGATTCTTGCGCGGGCGGGAGAGCGCGGCATCAGAATCCGCTATGTGGAGCGCAGCGAGCTGGATCGGCTTGCCGGCGGCGTCCGTCATCAGGGCGTGATCGCCTATGCGGTGCCCTATCGTTACAGCAGCGTGGAGGACATGCTCAAGCTGGCTGCACATCGTGGGGAGGATCCCTTTCTGATCCTGCTTGACAATATCGAAGATCCGCATAACCTCGGGGCGGTGATGCGGTCCGCTGAATGCGCCGGTGCGCATGGCGTGGTGATCAGCCGGGATCGCTCCTGCGGTCTGAACGAGACGGCGGCCAGAACCAGCGCCGGAGCGGTGGAGTATCTTCCCTGCGCCCGTGTCACCAACATGAGCAGAACGATCGAATCCCTGAAAAAGGCCGGTCTTTGGATTGCAGCTTCTGATATGGACGGCGATCTTTATACTGCGGCGAACCTCAGGGGGCCGCTCGTTCTTGTGATCGGCAGCGAGGGCAGGGGCATCAGCCGGCTGGTGAAGGAAAAGTGCGATTTTACCGTATCGATTCCGATGCGCGGGCGGATTGAATCTCTCAATGCTTCCAATGCGGCAGCGGTGCTGATGTATGAAGTCAGGCGGCAGCGGGATGCGGAGTGAGTCTGCATGCCGCAGGCTGATTCGGCGTGCCGCGGGATGAGCCTGCAGGCTGTGCAGAGATGTCGATGAGAAAATTATTTCCCGCATTGACATCAAAAGGTGGATATAGTAGAATAACCATGTTGTCTTGCTGTTGTAGCTCAGTCGGTAGAGCGCTTCCTTGGTAAGGAAGAGGTTCACGAGTTCGATTCTCGTCAACAGCTCCAATTTTATTAAATGTTATATTTTAACCGGCGCCACCGCGCCAGAGTCACTACGCCTGACGGCGTCAGGAGGAAGAAAAATGGCAAAAGAGAAATTTGAAAGAACAAAGCCGCATATCAATATCGGTACCATTGGCCATGTTGACCATGGCAAAACAACTCT
>OMZN01000062.1 GCA_900315555.1 uncultured Eubacteriales bacterium | reverse complement strand
TCCGGCAGCGGATGACCATCCGCCTTGACATGATACTGGCCGCCTTCACCAAGACCAGGATGTGCCGATGGCGAAAGCACATCCTCCTTCAATGGCTCTGTTACCTTTTTCCTCTTCACCGGCTCGATGTTAATTTTTTCCGCATCAGCCAGCCGCAGGGTCAGCTCATAGCCATGGAGCTGCAGCTCCATAGGGTCACCCATGGGGGCATACTTTATCAGCGTAACCTCGACACCCGGAATGAGACCCATATCCAAAAAATGCTGTCGCAGTGCACCTTCACCGCCGACGGAAAGCACCCTTGCCGCCTGACCGATCTCCAGTTCTTTAAGATTCATAGACAAATACTTCCTTGCTCATAAACTGAACCTAGTATAGCATAGATGTTCCGAATAACATACCGGAAAATCATCACACGGAAAAGCTGCCGTTTCCATGCTGCCTCAAAAGGCAAAAAAGCCTCTCCCGTCTGCTGCAGCAACGGCCGATACCGATGTTCTGCAGTGATCGGGAGAAGCTCTCTATCTGCTTCGTACTGTGCGCCGGCTATTCTCCGCACGTATCTGTTATTTTTTCCCGGTTCGTCTCCTCACCCCAAACCTCCTTCGCCAAGGCGAAGACAGCCCAGGCCTTGGGCCAACCGGCATAAAACGCCGTATGCGTCACAATGGCGGCGATCTCCTTGCGGGTAACACCATTGTTTTTGGCATTTATCAGATGAAATTTTAATGCGGAATCTGTGATACCCTGTGACATCAGAGAAACAACAGTAATGATGCATCTCGTCTTGACATCAAGATCCTCATCATTCCAGTTCTCCCCAAACAGAACATCATCATTGTAATGCGCAAATGCCGGGGCGAAACTCCCAAGCGCCTCTCTGCCTGCAGTCTGTACAATTTTCTTTGTCATGTTATTACCTCCTCATGCTTTCAATGCTTCCGGCAGCTTACCGGAGGGGCTATTTATAGGCTGCACGGAAGATGCCGGCGATCTCCTCGTCGGTCGTTTCCTTTGGATCAGCCTCAAAGAGCATGCCCATAGTGGCACGGGCATTCTGTGCCAGTGTCATTGCCTCATCCTTTTTGATACCGTAATCGGACATCGCCAGATCGCCCACCCCGCATGCCTCTTGCAGTACCGCAAGGGCAGCAAGAAAGTCATCGGGTTTATCCGCATCCGCCCTGCCCAGGAATCTAGCCATATCAATGAAACGATCATCACAGACGTGCTTGTCAATCCAGAAACGGTAGTAAGCATTCGAGATCATGATTAGGCCGGCACCATGAGGCAGATCAGGGTGGTAGGCACTCATAGCATGTTCCATGGAATGTTCGGAAGTACAGGCGGACACAACCATGGAGTAACCGGACATGGTATTGGCGAAAGCAACAGCCTCGCGCGCCTCCCGTCACCATGTCCCTCTCCTTTGTGTGGAAACGGTATCAGGTCTTGTCAAAAGCCTCATCTATGTTTCTTGCACGGATCCGTTCTGCTTTTGCGGCACTGCAAAATCGATGAAAGCACGCACAGCCCAGGGGAGATAGTCCACCTTGCGTACGGCGATGCCCAGCCTGCGCACAAGCGGTGTATTAAACGGAATCGATGCAACCGCAAAAGGCGTTCTCTGCAGGATCAGCCGTGGAAGAATCGCCGACCCCAGACCGCTTTCCACCATGGCCATAATGGTGAAGTCTTCCTTGACAATGTAAGCAATTTCGGGATGCAGATCCGCCTTCAAAAGAGCTTGCCGGATCATTGTTTCATAATCACTTTCAGGCAGAATCAGCGGTCGTTCCGCAAAACGCCCCAAGTCGACGCTTTCCAGTGCCGCAAAAGGATCCGTCTCTTTTATGACCGCACAGAGCTGATCCTGCATCAACGTCGTGAATTCAAAGCGTCCGTCCCCAGTATCCATCATCAGGGCCAGGTCCACGGTACCGTCCGCAAGCCACTGGCAAAGCTGGCCGGAATCACCCTGCTTCAGCTCAAAACGCACACCGGGATAGCGTAACCGAAACATCTGCAGCTGATGCGGCAGCCAAAAGCAAGACAGACTGACATAGGCACCGATGCGAATCACACCCGTCTTTAATTCTCTGATCTCGGCCGCCTGCATCGTGAGCTGCTTCTCCGCAGCCGCAAGCTGGCGGATCACCGGCAAGAGATGCGCACCGTCCCTCGTCAGCACCATGTGCCGGGTTGTCCGTTCCAGCAGAGAAACACCAAGCTCCTCCTCCAAATGCTTGAGCATCTGGCTGACCGCCGATTGCGTATAGTGAAAATAATCTGCTGCACGTGTCAGGCTGCCCTGCTCGATCACCTTGAGCAGGATTTCATATTTTGAGGGTCTCACTCTTTCTCCCTCCCCTTTTCCATTTCCTTTTCAATCCAGGCCATCAGGAAATCGACGATCCGCCGCTGCTGCTCTTCGCGCAGCGGCACGCCCTTTGGCACGCGATACCACTTTTGCAGGCATCCCCGGCAGCAGCAGGCGCAGGCATGCTGCGCCACGAAGACAGGATGCCCCCGCCATGGTGTCTGCCGACCATCGTTGGGAATCACGGCAGGTGCCAGCCGCTTTTGCACAAAGTCCTCTGCATGCCGCCGCAGGACATCGAGTCCCTTTTCTCTGGCATAGGCAAGTTCTGGACCACGCAAATGAAAGCGCGCACGGAATGCAGATCGCCGCAGCCTCGCAAAAGCTTCTTCTTTAGTCTGCATCGAATGCCTCCAGAGCTTCCAGAAGCGCCGCAACCGTCTTTCCGGTTACCGGATCTATCCAGTTCGGTGCAATTTCAGCCAGAGGACGCAGCACAAAAGAGCGATTGCGAAAATCACTGTGCGGGATCGTGAGATCATCTTCCTCCACGATTCTATCATCAAAAAGAACGATATCGATATCGATGGTTCTGGGACCCCAACGGATGATCCGCACCCGGTGCAGATTTTCCTCAATGTCATGGATCACCGAAAGGAGATCGTGCGGCTGCAGTGTGGTCTCGAGAATCACCGCCCCATTGAGAAAGTTCTCCTGCGCCGTATAGCCATACGGTGCTGTCTCGATGAAACCGGAAACCGCAGCCAGCGTACCGGCACGCTGCGCAAGCTGCCGTAAAGCTTCCTCAATATACGATCTTCGATCACCCATGTTGGAACCTATCGACAGTGCCGCTCTCATCCCAGCACCTCAGTCATCCTTGCCGCATCCAGATTAGGGGCAACATCATGAACCCGCACCATTTCAATGCCATGGCGTGCGCCATACGCTGTCACGGCCATCGTACCGGCCAGGCGATCTTTGGGATCCTCACGCGAAAGCGCAGTGCCAATGAAGCTCTTTCTGGAAACCGCTAAAAGCTGCGGCACACCCAGGTCTGCAAAATCATCAATGTGCTGCAGCAGCGTCAGGTTGTGCAGGTAGTTCTTGCCAAAACCGATCCCCAGATCGATGATGATCTTTTCCCTTTCAATTCCACAGGTCTTTGCGTATTCAATTTGACGACGCAGAAAAGCATGAACTTCCCCTACTACATCCTTATAGCTCGGGCTGTCCTGCATGTGATCCGGCCGGCCGCCGGTATGCATGATGACGACAGGAACACCGGCCGCTGCGGCTGCGGCCGCCATATCTTTGTCAAAGGTAAGACCCGAAATGTCGTTGATGATATCAGCGCCGCTTGCACAGGCGGCGGCCGCCGTCTTCGCATGATACGTATCTACCGAAACCAGGATCTCCGGATGCGAAGCCTTAATCTCCTCGATCACCGGACAGACCCTGGCTGCTTCTTCGTCGGAAGATACCGGCGCCGCACCGGGTCTGGTGGATTCTCCACCTACATCGATTAAAGCAGCCCCCTCCTCAATCATCTGTGCCGCCCTGGCAAGAGCCTTTTCCTTGTCTGGTGTTCTGCTGCCCGCAAAAAAAGAATCTGTCGTCACATTGAGGATGCCCATGATTTCCATGCGGGTAAACTGCTTCACCGTCCCGTCCTTCAAGGTCAGTGCGTGCATTCTGCATCCT
>OMZN01000060.1 GCA_900315555.1 uncultured Eubacteriales bacterium | reverse complement strand
GAGGATGCGTTCTACGCATTCCGCGTGCAGGGGCACGTGATCCGCTTTGTGGTTCCCAGAAGAACGATTTCGACCATCCTGATTCCGGAGAAAGCATATCAGGATTAGTCAGGCGTGGCGCTGGTGCCGCTGAAAAGCATGCTGCTCACGGGAGAAATGAGCGAATGGGAATTGTTTCTGTTGTGAGCAGCTGTGACTATGGAAGGGAATATTGGCAGGGCAGATGTGAAAACAATTCGGGCAATCATCGTGGAAGACGAGGCAACCATCCGGAATGGAATGCTTCGCCATGTGAAGTGGAATGAACTTGGCGTGGACGAGGTGGAGGCAGCTGAGAATGCTGAACAGGCGATGGGGATGTTTGAGACGTACCGTCCGGACATCATCCTCTCCGATATCCGCATGCCTGGTATGTACGGCACTGAGCTGTGCCGTGCGTACCGGCAGTGGCTGCCGGATTGTCAGATTATTTTTGTCAGCGGTTATTCTGACAAGGAATATCTGACTTCTGCCATTCGCCTTGGCGCAGTCAGCTATATTGAGAAGCCGATTGACGTGGAGGAACTGAGCGGGGCCATTCGGACCGCTGTCAGCCGGATTCAGCACATCTATCAGCAGAAGCAGGAAGTGCTTTATTCCATGCTGAACTCCGAGCAGGAGGGGGGTCTGTCTGAGGCCGATGTCATTCGCCACGGTTTGCTGGTCAACCTGTTTTTTCGCGGCGCAGGACATATGGATGAAGCGTCTAGGGAGGATATGGTAGGGATTCTGAATCAGGAGATGCCGGAGGAGCATGTTACTCTGTTTTCGGATATGATCGACGCGGGAAGGCAGGCACTGCTGTTTCTTGCAGACAGCAGATGGGATCAGGAGACGGCGGAGCAGATTTGCCGGTGCGTGCTTACCTATTTTGATGAGACCTGCGGCGTATTTCTGTCTTTCTCTGGGGATCTGACCACCCGGAGAGAAGTATTTGGGGCGTACAGAAAGAATCTGGACGCATTCCAGAATGTTGGCTGGAGTGGCTGGAACAGCTTCGTCAGCGCCGGTGTCATCGCGGCTGAGCACAGCGATGCCATAATAAAAGAAGAGGAGCTTGCGACCTTCTCCCGGATGCTCCGCAGCGGGGAGGAGAAAAAAATCGCCGAATTCATCGACGCATGGAGCAACCGGCTTATACAGGAGCATGTCTGCCTGAATTTCGCCGTGAGACATATCTATTATCTGCTGGACCAGCAGGTGGTTCGGTTCGAAAAGAATTTTGGAGAAATGCAGCAGAGTCCGGACTATATCGATCATTCGTCGAGTATAGTGGAGCTGCGAGATTATCTGATCGAGCATGTAGAGGAGGCACTTGACCGGACAGGGACAGGTAATTACAACAGCTGTGTGATCCGGAAGGTCTGTGAGTACATCGAGACGCATGCGGAAGAGCGTGATCTGTCGCTGAACCGGCTCGCTGGGACGGCTTGTCTTACATCCTCCTATCTCAGCGCGCTGTTTCATAAAAAGACGGGAAAAACGATCGTCCAGTACATCAATGACGTCAGGCTGGAAAAAGCGGCAAGGATGATGGAGGATCCTTCCGTCAGGTTGTATCAGATCTCCGATGCGGCAGGGTATGACGATGTTAAATATTTTTCCAGACAATTCAGAAAGAAATACGGTGTCTCCCCCTCACAGTACCGCGACAGTCGATAATCGGCCTGCCTCCGCAGGGGGTGAAGGCAGACGGTGGGCAAGTTCTGACATAATGAAATGGATGAAGAAGATCAAGGAGAAGATACGCCGCTTTCCCATGCGGCGCAAGATGTTCCTCGGTTATGCCGTGCCGGTCATTCTGGTCAACACGGCAGTTTTCGCCGTGGCCGCTTATCTCCTCGAGAACGTATATAACCGCCAGCTGCTGATCAATCTGCGGCAGTCAATGCAGCAGGCGCAGAATTATATTGAGAGCGACATGAGGACGTTAAGGTATCTGTCCGCACAGACGAGGATCAATGAGACGGTGCAGGATGTGCTGGACGACATTGTGAAGGACTCCGTATTCTCCACGGTCGACATGTACAGCGACTACATCCGCTTGAACAAGGCGCTCCAGCTCATCGAACTGTCCAACAATCAATGCCATGTTGGTATCTATCTTCCGGATGAAATCTTCTTCACCAATGACAACCGACACTTTTTCCCCCTGTCCACTCTTCAAGGAGAGAAAAATTACCCGGATTTCCAGGAAAAACTTGAGGCAGGGCAGGATGTGTTCACGGTCATCCGGGATCTGCAGCCGGGGTCTTCTCTGAAGGAGGAGAATTACTTCGCGCTGCTCTCTCCGATGACCGTGGGCGGAAAGTTCTTTGTCGTCAAGACGGAAATCAGTCAGGCGGCCATTGTTTCTATTCTCGATCATACGAAAATGATCGGAAACAGCATGGCCTATCTCATGGACGACAGCGGATTCTGCTATGCCAGTTCTGATCCTCAGGCACAGCAGCGCGCCACCCGGATCCGGAGCTTTCTTGATGTGAAAGAATGGAAACGGGCGACGGTAGACGGCGGAAAGTATTATGTGAGCAAGAACCGGTTTGGCAGCCAGAATCTTCATCTTATTGTCCTGGTTCCGGTGAGCGGATATCTCCAGAAGAGCCTGTACATTGTCTGCGTCATTCTTCTGATGATTCTTGCGGGTTCAGCGACGGTGGCCTTTGTTTCATACCGGATGTCCCAGTATTATTCCGGCAAAATCACGGCGCTAAACAGCAGAATGGACGCGGTGCAGCACGGGCAGATCAATGCCAGAATCGGCGGTATCGACGGAAACTCTAATGATGAGATGGACCTGCTGACCAGAAATTTTGACTACATGATCGACACAATTCAGAATCTCATGAAGGAGCAGTACAAGCTGGGTGAGGAGATCTCGCGGATAGAGCTTCGGGCCCTGCAGGCGCAGATCAATCCGCACTTTCTGTATAACACACTTGATCTGATCAACTGGAGCGCCATGGATTACGGCGCGGAGAAAATCGCTAAGCTCGCAAGGGACTTGGGACTCTTCTACCGACTTAGTTTGAACCGTGGACACAGCGCGATACTGATCCGGGATGAACTGAAGCACGTCAGGGCGTTCGTAGATATTGAAAATGCTCATTTTGAGAATGCGATCCACTTTACAGTGGATGTCCCGGAGGAAATTCTGGACTATGCCTGCCTCAACATCACACTCCAGCCGTTCGTGGAGAATTCCATTGTCCATGGGATCGGGGAGCATCCGGAGATCAGAGGGATGCACATCCGAGTGACGGCGGTCTTTACGGAAACAGGGGAAGATGCTCCGGGCGCGGAGGACGGCGCGCGGCGGGACATTCTCTTCTCAGTAGAGGACGACGGACCGGGGATGAATTCGGACACGGTGGGGGAGATTCTCTCCGGGAAATCTGCCTGTGCCCAGAAGGGGTATGGCATCACCAATATCAATTTCCGTCTCAAAATCTGCTATGGAGAAAAATATGGGATCAGTTATGAATCCGGCAGAGAGAGGGGAACCCGCGCGGACATTCGCATCCGCGCCTGCGGCTTGGAGGAGCTAGAGAGGATGCTGGAACTCTGACTGCCGCTGCTATTGATGCAAAATGCATAAATTTGTCCCCACTATCTAAATTCTGTCTGTCGCACATGCCAGACCGATTTTCTAAAATGTTTTTGCAACAGGAAAAATCGTTGAAAGGATGTGCGCGATGACAACAGAAGTGAAAAAGAAAACGGGATTCCTGTACGAACTCAGGAAGAACCGGGCGCTATGGGTAATGCTGCTCCCGGCGCTCGTGATTGTCATTCTGTTCCAGTATTTCCCGATGGCTGGGTTGGTGCTGGCCTTTAAGAACTACCGGTTTGACCAGGGCGTGTTCGGCTCCGCATGGAACGGATTTGACAATTTCCGCTACCTATTCCAGTCCGGAACCGGATGGCTCATCACAAGGAATACCATCGTCTATAATCTGGTCAATCTTGTGACTTCTCAGGCACTGGCCATTCTGATTGCGATCTTTATCTCGGAAATCAACAACCGGGTGTTCAAGAAACTGACCCAGTCCTTCATCTTTCTTCCCTACTTCATTTCATGGGTCATCGTCGGCACGTTCGTCTATGCGATTTTTAATTATGAGACTGGTGTTCTGAACAATCTTATAATCTCTGCCGGCGGCGAAGCGGTGAATGTCTACAACATGCCGTGGGTGTGGCCGATCATCATATGCTGCTTCAATTCCTGGAAGTGGTGCGGCTACAATTCCGTCATCTACATCGCCGCCATCACCGGCGTGGACCGAGAGATCTATGAGGCGGCGGCTGTAGACGGCGCTGCGATTGTACAGAGGATTCGCCACATCACGCTACCCACCATTCGACCGACAATCATCACCATGCTGCTTCTCAATGTGGGGCGGATTCTCCGCGGCGACTTCGAGATGTTCTATCAGATCGTCGGAAACAACGGACAGCTCTTCAATGCAACGGATGTCATTGACACTTATGTGTTCCGGTCCCTTCTTCAGGGTTCCAACCTCGGCATGAATGCGGCGGCTTCGTTCTATCAGTCGGTTCTGTGCTTTGCCATCATAATGATTGTGAATGCAACAGTTAAGCGCATGGAACCGGATTATGCTCTATTCTGAATGAACGGCGGCAGGACTGCCACCGGAGAAAGCAAAGCAAGCAAAATGATCCGCCGGGCGCAATTCTTGTTCGTGCGGATCATGGGTGTCCGATACGCGGGACTGCCCAGAAGAGTAATTCCCGCGTGGAACGCGGCATGGAGGCATAAAGATGGTAAGACAGGCAGAAACAGACAGGCCAATGATCAAGACAAAGCTTTCGGCCTCATCAAGGGCATTCTATTCTGTGGCATATGTGATCACGACGATCGAAGCGGCGATATGTCTCATTCCGTTCATCATTCTGATTTCGTCGTCCTTCACAAGTGAGAATTACATTCGTCACCACGGCTATAGCGTGCTCATCCATGAATTTTCACTGAAAGCCTATGAATTGATCTTCAGGACGCCCGTGACCGTGCTCCGTGCATACGGCGTCTCCATTTTGATTACTGCCGTTGGCACCTTTTGTGGGACGATGATCATCACGCTCGCAGCCTATGTGATCAGCCGGAAGGACTTCAAATACCGGAATCAGGTTTCTTTCTTCTTCTACTTCACGACGCTGTTCAACGGAGGAATGGTCAGCACCTATATTTTCTATATCCAATATCTTCATTTGAAAGACAGCCTTTTAGCGCTGATCTTCCCTGGCATCTTTCAGGTGTTCTATATGCTGATTATGAGAAGTTTCGTGCAGGAGATCCCGGCGGCGCTGATCGAATCCGCCAAGATCGACGGGGCGGGGGAGTGGTGTATTTTCTTCCGGATTATACTGCCGCTGCTGAAATCGGGTCTGTCCACCATAAGCCTGTTCCTAGCGCTGGGCTATTGGAATGACTGGTACAATGCGATGCTCTATATCAATAGCGAGAAGAAATATCCGCTCCAGTATATGCTTTACAACTTGTTGCAGCAGACGCAGGCGCTAGCCAAGATTGCAAGTCAGGCGGGCATCAGGGTCATGGATATGCCCTCCAATTCGCTTAAGATGGCAATGGCGGTAGTGGCGACCGGACCGATTCTGATCGTCTACCCGTATGTACAGAAATACTTTGTCTCCGGCATCACCATCGGATCAGTGAAGGGCTGAATCTGCTCCGGCAAGAAGGAAATGCAGCGGAAGATGGGAAAGGGAAACGCAGCCGCCGAAGAGTAAGAGAAGACGGCTGAAATCATAACAGATTTAAGGAGGAGAAACATGAGAAAGCAAGCAGTAGCAATACTGGCGGCAGCTATCGGAATGTCGGTTTTTGCCGGATGCGGGTCGTCGGGAATCAGCACGGGGGCAGGCACAGCTGGCAGTATGGAAACGCAGAACACTGCGGCAGCTTCGGGAGAGAGTACAGCGGCGTCCGCGAGCGGGGGGGCTGGCACCTCTGAGGAGGTTAATTTGGTGATGTATGTCATCAGTAACCGTCCGGCGGGGCAGGACGCCGTGGATGAGAATCTCAACAAGCTCCTTAAGGAGAAGCTCAACTGCACTCTGACTATCAACTGGATCCCGTGGTCTGACTATGACAATAAGTATGGGCTTCTGTTCTCGTCGGGGGAGCAGTTCGATATGGTTTATACATCCAATTGGTTGGGATGGACACAGTTTGCCAACAAAGGTGCGTTCATGCAGCTCGATGATCTCTGGCCGACGTATGCGCCGGACAACTGGGCGGCTACGTCGGATATGGCCAAAATGGAGGCATCCATCGACGGACATCTTTACGTCGTGCCAACCCAGAAGGCGACCTACAATGCCTACGGACCGATCTACCGCACCAAATTTGACGACGGCAAGGAGTATACGGATGAAATCACGGACATGACGTCTATGGAGACCTATCTCGATTGGGTAAAGGAGAACGAGCCAGATATAAAGCCGTACGAAGTATATTCAGCAGGTTCCAATATGGATGCTATGTGGATGTATTCACAGGGTTTTTGCTATAGCGAGGGTACGGATTTTCTGTTTTATGATCCGGAGGATGAGAATCCGAAGTTTTTCACTTACTATGAGTACGACGGAGTGAATGACTTCCTTGATATGATGAATCGCTGGAATGATAAAGGATATTATTCCAAGTCTGCCCTTTCCGACACAGATTCTACACAAGTCCAGAACGGCATCGCGGCAATGCGCATTCATAACATCGATACCTATAAGGATCTTTATGTGCTACATCCGGATTGGGGCTTCAAATATGTAAATCTGCGCAAGCACGTCGCGCATCTTCCTTACACGCAGGATTCGATGGCGATTTCCACGACCTCGCAGAACCCGGAGAGAGCGCTGGCGCTGTGGAATCTGCTCACCACGGATCAGGAGGTCTATGACGCGTTCTATTATGGCATTCTTGGTACCTCTTACACGCTGAACGACAAGGGCGAATTCACGATCACAGATCCGGATACCTATGCAACCTCTGCTATGTGGGCGGTCCGTACCAATGAACTCGATCGAAATCAGATTGGCACGCCGGATGATTATATGACGCAGCGCAGTCAGTGGGAAGAGGATATCAAGAGCGATGACACCGCGGAGAAATATGCTGCCTTTAAGATTGATACCACCAACATTGAGACCGAGTATGCTGCCTGCCAGAGTGTGCAGCAGCAGTACTGGCGGCCGCTTGAGCTGGGATTCACCGACAAGGAGTCCGGCCTGAAGGATTATCAGGAGAAGATGGAGGCGGCCGGCATT
>OMZN01000067.1 GCA_900315555.1 uncultured Eubacteriales bacterium | reverse complement strand
TGATATCAAGGAACTTGCCGTGGGAATGTTTCAGGCCGGCAGTCATCTGGAGGACAAGACGGCCGAGGAAATCTGCACGCAGGACTTTAAAGTCTTTCATGGAAGCGGCACGTCGTTTGGGATCGGTCAGGTGAATACTATGACGCCGCATGAAACGTCGATGCTCAAGAAGAAACTTGAGGGGTTTTTGCCGGAGCTGATGGAGAAGAAGAAGCTGGATATGGTCTATATGATGCTGACCAATATCGTGGAGCAGTCCAGCGAGATTCTCTGTGCAGGAAAAAATGCCAGGGAACTTTTAGTCGACGCCTTTGGGCTGCAAAACGAGGCGGAGGATCTCGTTCTGCAGGGTGTCGTATCGAGGAAAAAACAGCTGACCCCTGCGTTGGTGGAGGCACTGCAGGCAATATAAGGTGTCTTGCAATGCCTTGGGTGGTCTAGGATTTTTCCCGGATGAAGGAAGAGCAGAGGAAAAGAAGGAGTGCTGTGGCAAGTGCCGTAAACCAGGAAAGGTGGCTTGCGCTTCCACATACGGTGCGCACCGCTGCCAGCAGGAAGGGCGTAGTGAACTGTCCCAGGTAGAGGGCGCCGCTGAGCATGGACATCAGGGTGCTTGCCGCTTCTTTTCCCGCTTTGAGACTTGCGGCTGCGATGATAAAGGGAATGCCTAGTCCATTGGCAAAGCCAACCAGCCATGAACCGATTAATGTAAAGGCAGGAAGACGGAGAAAGGCAAGCAGGGCATAGCCGATTACATACAGGATGGGCGCTGCAAAGCGGATATTCTTTCCCAGGCCGCGCTTGAGGTGGACAAAGGCAAGTCCGCCGAAAAAGGCGATAATATCCATGCTGGCCATGATGGGCGCGATAAAGCGGGCATCAAGAATGCCATCGCGCATTGTCTCCATGGCAAAGTCTGACGGGTAAATGAAGAACGTGACCATGAGAAGAAACATCGTGAGGATGTAGAGTCGGAAGCGGCTGAAGAGATTCTGCTCCTTTTTTTGTGTGTCCTACAGGATGACGCTCTCTTTGAGGCGGCCGGGCTCGCTTTCCGAAACGGGGTCTAAGGATGCTGCACGTTTGTCTGAGGTTTCTTCGGCAGCCTGTTTCTGCTTCCTTCCTACAAAATCGTTAGGCATCCAAAGGGAACACAGCACAATGCTGATCAGTCCCATCAGGTAGACCAGGAAACTGGCACGCCAGCTGAAGGTGGCAAGAAAACCGGAGATCAGTGTAGCCACGGCTGCGCCCATCTGGTTCATCGCCGAGGCATAACCCATCAGAAGATCCTGCTTGTCCCGGCTGAAATAGAAGGTCAGAAGACCGGTGGAAAGCGGCATGATGATGCCAACGCCGATGCCTACCAGTGCGCGTGCGGCCAGGACAAGGTGAATATTGCTCATAGTACCCGCCAGGGTGCCGCCGCCCACGTAAAAGCACAGCCCGATCATCAGAAGGCTTCTTGCACGGATGGCAGAAGCCATCTTCGGAAAAATAAAGCTTGTCAGGAAGATGAAGAAGGCCGGCATACTGATCACCAGCTGGATCTCAAGAGATGAGGCACTGGCAAAATGGGATCGGATGACATCCAGCGCGGGAGCCACAGCAGCGCCGGCCATGACAGTCAAAAGGGACAGGGAAAGGATAGAGGCCGCCAGTCTGCGGCCGCGCTGCTTCTGGGGGGCTGATGTGGTTTCATTCATGTTAATTCTCTCCTTTATATGTAGAGCATATATACAGTAAACTATTGTGCCATTCTATTTATTTCATATTCCGCGATATTTACCATACCGCCGTCTGTCTTGAGGGGACGGTATCCCGGACTTTCCCGGTATCCGCTCTCCGGACAGCATGCACTTTAGGTACAGGCGGCATGGACAAAATCAAAGCGATGTACTATCGAAAAAAGAAGCGTAAATCCAATGCCTGGACTTACGCTTCTGCTGCTCGGTATGTCTAAAAAATAATAGATGGTTTTCTTTGCTAAGTATAGCAGATGGAAATAGCATTTTCCAGTATCTATTGATAAAAAAATCTCTGATACGGCGATCATCGAGAAAAATAAAAAGCCGTTTAAAGCAGTTTTAAATATGCCAAATGCAGGCGTGGGTGTTTGTGACAAATTGTTGACATGATTGTCACATGAGGGTAATATACAGTTTGAAGTGGAATGATTTCAACAGATTTCTTCCGCTTCGAGAGAGCCTGGAAAGCTCAAACTATTCGCAATAACTCTAGGGAGGATTTTGCTATTATGAATCAATTCAAACATGCTCTTGGAAGCATCAAGGTG
>OMZN01000111.1 GCA_900315555.1 uncultured Eubacteriales bacterium | reverse complement strand
GCGACTTGTGTGATGTCACATAATGTGATATTATATCAAAATTTCAATCCACGCGCCCCACGCGGGGCGCGACGAGGATCCGGACGAGCTGTTCGCGGCGATGGAAATTTCAATCCACGCGCCCCACGCGGGGCGCGACAGCAAAAACCTCCAATATCATCAATTGATTATTGTCAGTTTTTGATATAACTCATGCAATATTATACTTCGAACACGGCATTCGGCAAATCATTTCCTCGCAAAAACAACGAGGCAGAGCAGAAATGAAGTGCGAACCCTCAGTAAAAATATGTTTGCTTGCGGTTCGCACCCGTTCAGACAAGAAGGTTCTCATCCATATCCAGCGTAGACCGCGCTCCAATATGTTCAACCTTTGTTTTATAGTGATTCCCAAGATAGTAAAATCGCAGGCTGTCCTTCTCTGTGTCGATGATCGCAGCCAGATCATTTTTTAATACAGTTGCTTGCGCCGCATCAATGAGGCACTCAAACACAGAGCACTGAACTCTCTGGCCGAAACTCTGGCATACTTTCGCCACCTGCCGCAGCCGTTTTCTTCCTGCGGCTGTCGTTGTGTTCACATCATACGTAATCAGTACCAGCATATTCTACTTCCACAAAAATGGCGGATAGGAATCCAGGTCGCCGCGGATATACCGTGTCAGCAGCAATGATTGTATATAAGGCACAAGTCCCCACTGCATTTTCTCCTTCAGAAACGGATGAGTAATTTCAGATCGCTTCCGCTCCTGCCAGAAACTCAGAAAAATCTTTCTTCCCTTGTCATTCAGAAGTACCGAACCGTCCTCCTGACAGTCGAACGATTTGCGGTCGATCATACGGTTGTTGACCAGCGTCAGCGCCATTCGGTCTACCATAACCGGCCGAAGCTCTTCCATAAAGTCGAGCGCCAGCGATTCCCGCCCCGGCCGGTCTCCATGCATCACACCGACATATGGATCCAATCCGACACTCTCCAACGCAGAAGCACAATCGTTTCTAAGGATCGCGTAACCAAATGAAAGCATCGCGTTCATCCTGTCCATTGGCGGTCTTCTGGACCGGTCCGCGAAAGTAAAATCTTCTTTCTGGTTGAGGATCAGCTCGTTGAAAACCGAAAAATAGACCGCCGCTGCTTCTCCTTCAATCCCTCTGAGTGAGTCAAGATCTGAAGCCTGCCCGATTTGATGAATCGCTGACAGGATTCTCTCGCTCGCTGTCTTTACTTTCTCTGTTTCAATCCTGAGCCCATGATCCCTGATGGAGCGTTCAAGACTCCAGCGGCTGTTGTAGAGCTTTCCGATGATCATGTTCCTTGCGATCGCAAGTTTCCGTTCCCCGCTTTCCGCGATCCTGTACTGTTCCTTCCGAAGCAGGACATTCCCCTGTGTTCTGCCTGCCGCCTGAGCCAGAAATCGTCCACGGGGTGTCAGCATGACAAACGAAATGTCTCTTCTCGCGCACTCCCCGATCAATGCCGGACTCGCGCCCTTATAAGAAAAAGACAGAATCTCTTCTAATCCGATGAGAGGGAACAGCTTTCGGGTCCCGTCTTCAAAGTTCACCACCGCGTTCTGGTTTTCCAGAGAAAGGTACGCATCTTCCGTCAGCACAAACAGCGTATTAAGCAGTTTCTTCATCACGGATCCTCCAGCCGTCTCTTTATGTACCACCTGGCAGAAGGCGCTCTCTCCAGTTCCGGCAGACATGTATCCTTCATTGAACAGTTGTGACAGGCAGCCGTCTTTTTCGCTTTCGGTGTATACCCCTGCTGATACAGACGATTCATCTCCTGAAGGTCCTGTGTCACCTCGTCCCGGAGTAATCCTGTAAACTCCACAGCTTCACGTCTGTGTGTCTCACCGTAATACAAACATCCGGAACGGATCGTACAGCAGAGCATTTCCTCAAGACACATCGCCTGGGCGCACAGCTGGAGTTCATCGGAATGATCCAGTTTCGGATGTCCCCGTTTGTACTCAATCGGGAGCGGAATCCATTTTCCCCGGTGGCCTGCAAGTGATACGCCCCGATCGTCCCGATGAAATTCAACCACGTCACAGGTTCCTGTCACATGGAGCTTATCTGATCTGACCCGCAGTCCGCGAATCTGAAGCGTATCGGTTCTCATCTCGGAAGCGGACGGATCATGCACTCGCCTGTGCATGATCTCGCCCTCTGCCGTTCTCTCATTTTCGGCCCATTGCTGCTCAAGATAAATCAGCGCCCACTGTCGTCTGCAGAACGCAAAGTGCTGCAGACCGGAAATCAGCAGATAATCCTCTTCTCCCTCATTCATGACCTCATTCTCTTATTTCACAGCTGACGCTTTCCGGCACATGATCCAGATCAACCGTCACAGTATAGTCACTGAAATTTCTCGGAATTACGACATCCGCCTTCCGTTCGGCTCTGACCAGATCGAACAGTTTGTGTGCAGGCACTTTTCCAAGTTCACTGTCATGCCGGAAAATAATGAGCTTTCTGACACTCATCTGACCTCTGGCTGCCGAGTGATCATACTCAAACATGTTCTCGAGCGCTTCCCAGAGTAATTCCAGATCTTTTTCGGAAAAGCCGGTTGTCTTTCTCGCAAGATTTGCGGACACATACCCTTCCAGCCGATAAAGTCCATAAGGAACGATGTACTTCGTTCCCATTTCCGTGTTCTTTTTCTCTGCGTCCGATTCTGTAGTAATGGCAACTCTTGTGATCGATACCTCCTGCGGCACAATCGGATCGACGGACCGGGCAAAGCTGAGCTGTACCGGACCTCGTACCTGTCCGCAGTTCAAAGCTCCCTTCACCATTGTTGTCATCACCGCGCCAAAGGTTCGGATATCAAAGAAATGCTCGCACATGTAATCGCGGATTTTTTCGTCCAGATTTCCTTCCTGCTTCGCTTTTTTGATCTCATCCTTCAGCTTGCTGTTGACGGCCGCGTCATGGATCCCCACACTCTCAAACGCCTCATTATCACTTCTGTTCAGCGGTACCCCCTTTGTGATATAAATGCGGTAGCGGTCGTGATCCGGGGCGTTTTCCTTTACTGTTTCGACATAATCACGGATCTTCCGTTTCAGGCAGACATCCGTCACCAGCCCGAGACCGGTTTCCGGATCCGTGCGGGGCATATTCCCTGCATCCGGATCTCCGTTGGGGTTCCCGTTTTCAACATCAAAGAAGACGACAAATTCATATCTGTTCCTGATCGGATCACTCATTTTCAGCTTCCTCCTTCGTTTCTTTCTTTGCGAAAAACGCCTGTTTCTGATGGTAGTATCCGAGATAAAATGCTCCCTGCTCCTGAAGCGTCAGGTGTCTCGGAAGCTCTTCATGAATGCGTGACTGCAACTCCGTAAGCAGCTTGTCGTACCATACGCGCGCGCTGTCCGACAGCTTTTTCTGATGATGCTGGGAAAGGTGCATGATCACGGGAAAGATGGCCGCCGGTGTTGTGCTGGCGCTTGTGAAATACCGGTCCCTGATCGGAGATTTCGGAGGCGTGGCGCCTCCCTTTTTATCCTTGCCGTCCGCTGCCGGCGTCGGTTCTCCCTGTGTTCTGACCGATTCCTGCTGAATCCTTTCCAGAACCGCAAATTCCCTGCCAAGAACATATGGCAGATAGCTGCTTTGTTCATTCAGTTCCACTGTTGCCGCCTCCTTTACGCGTACATTGCCGTTTTTTAAGAGCCAGGCCTTGATGATGGCCGCTTTTCTCCAGTTTATATAGCGTTCCGCCCGAATCCTGATGATGATATCCTGGAACAAGGCATCCGGATAGCGCTGATCCGTCAGGACGGATGTCAGCACCGCTCCCGCCATCGGCGAAGGCGGCATCTTGTTTTTCGAATTCTGATTCGCCGTCTCATTCAGCAAAAACCAGATCCCGAGACTCATGTTGCCTTTGAACGGCGGTTTCACAATATCCAGCCGATCGTAGTGTTTCTCAAGATTTCCCAGCATAGACCCGAACGTTCCCTGAAGAAAGAGCCGCACGGAAATTCTTCCGGCATTCGGAGCCAGTCCGAGAACGCAGAAGCCGTCATCCGGATCCAGGTTTTCTTCCCTGAAGTTCACCTTTTTTCCTTTCGCGACCTGACTGACGACGTTCTTCAGATCCATGTCGGTCAGATAATCCTGCGAATCAACGCAGTCCCCAAACAGATCTTCTTCCTCATGATTCGCAGACTGTGACCAGAACACCACAGTTGTGTCCGCGATACGCTGTACATTTTCCTTCCTCGCGGTAAGAAAGTTCAGCGCCGTCCCGTATTTGAACGCGGCAGTCCTGCTCACGGGCGCATTCATTCCCTGCTCATGATCATACGAGCAGAACGCCGGCGCATTGTAGGAAACAAGAGCCGCACCGGACGACTGCGCTCCCATAACACTTTTTATCGGCGGATGGACGACCGCAATCGGAGCGATCTGACCTGTCACAAGGCATCTCGCCTTCATTTCATTCTGACCGGCTTTTTCCCGATAGGCTTCCCACGCCCGGCGGATTTCCGGAAACTCATGAAGGAATCGTCCCTGATACAGAAACACAGTGTTGCCGCCTTTCATCATCAGATCCATGACCGTCTTGTCCGTGATCAGCGGATGCTCGTAAGCCTCCTTTGGGTTCCACGAATCAAAGAACCGCAGAACAGCCTGTGCGGGTTCCGACTGTACTCCGTCAAGAATTTCGTGGTGAAGCCGTTTTGATTCCAGAAAGCACTGTTCCGCCTGTTTTTTCTGCCTCTCCGGATCGTCGCTTTTCTTCGTGCTCATCCCCAGAATGTACTGGGCATTGTCGCACAGAAAATTGCCCATAATGCCGGAAGTTCTCTTTACCTGCTCCGGCACCTTCATCGTCCTGGCGATTTCCTTTTTCCCGCCTTCCGGAAGCTGCATCATGGAAACGAAGCCCAGAATTTCTCCCTGTCCGCTTATCTCCATCGCCAGAGACACCTTTGCCGCGCTCCATCCTTCGGCCGCGATTTCGCCTTTATCCGCCACGGCATCATAATAACTGACAAGCGACTGTAAGATCATCGCAGCACCGCCTCTCCCGCAACCTGCATGACGCCATGCTCAAGTCTTGCATGGAAATACGTCGGTCTGATATTCTGAGGATCGGAGTAATCCATATCGTACAGCATGATCCCGAGATCCTTCGAATAATCCACCGGATGAATCGCGCCGCCTTCCCACGCCCGGAAATGAGCCGGAAACTCTCTGCATCCGAAATAGGGCTGCGAATACGCGGAGCCCCGCTCAAGACGCCTCTGGAAAATATCCTTGAATTTTCCCTCGTTGTCGCTCGGCGCGGCATGCGCTGTCATTTCAAAATGCGCCTCGATCACATAGTGCACATCCGTCAGAATGGTGGAGGCTCTCTGCTGAATATCCGCCTTTGAGTCAAGCGTCGGTACCGGTCCGCCCGTCATCATACTCTGCACCTGTCTCGCCAGCACCCGGCTCTTCACCTCGTTCCGCCTGACGTTGATGAACTTAATCGGCGTCCTGTCCACGCGGTTCCCATCCTCATGCATGCCGCGGAGCAGATAGACCCGGTCGATCAGCACTCTCAAACCAGGATGCCAGAAAATCGATTCGATAATGCCTCGTGCTGCCGAAGGCGTGATGATCTCGTAGGACATTCGTTCCGTTTTCAGTTCAGGCCGGGAGAACAGAGCGTAATCTCCCCAGACCTCAACCTGCAGTCCGTAGCTCAAATGATCACTTCCTCTCCGTGTTGTTTGCTGTACAGCCTTTCGTTCTGATCCCGTTATATATCAGATATAAGGTCATGTCAACATATTTACTTCTCAGATATTGAAATTGTAATAAATTGATATATCCTTTGTATCAAAGAATTTACCGGACCCGTTCTATTTACAATCGAAGGAATCTTTTTTATAGTATGGGTGTCGCCGGAAGAGCACCTGCACAAAGCGTTCTGTCTCTGAAAGCGTGGGTTGAAATTCAGACCTTGATAT
>OMZN01000057.1 GCA_900315555.1 uncultured Eubacteriales bacterium | reverse complement strand
CGACCAATATTGAGCGCAATCTGTATCTTACGATGCAGCTGATGGAGCTGGATACGCCGATGGTGCTGGCTCTGAATATGATGGATGAACTGACGGGCAATGGCGGATCCATTCGCATCAATGAGATGGAGGAGATGCTGGGTATCCCGGTTGTGCCCATTTCTGCGGTTAAGAGCGAAGGCATTCAGGAACTGGTGAATCACGCTATTCATGTGGCTCATTATCAGGAAAGGCCGGGAAGACAGGACTTCTGCGGAGAGAACGATCACGGCGGCGCCGTGCACCGCTGCATCCACGGCATCATGCATTTGATTGAGGATCACGCTGCGGCGGCGGGGATTCCTCTGCGGTTTGCTGCCACCAAAGTCTGTGAGGGGGATCGCCAGGTCATTGAGGCACTGCGGCTGTCTGACAACGAAGAACAGATGCTTGAGCACATCATTCGGCAGATGGAGGAGGAGCGGGGACTTGACCGGCAGGCCGCCATTGCGGATATGCGGTTCTCCTTTATCGAAAAACTGGTGGCGCGCACTGTGGTCAAGCCGAGAGAATCAAAAGAGCACGCGCGCTCCCGCAGGATCGACAGGATCCTTACGGGCAAGTATACGGCTATACCGGCCTTTATCGGCATCATGGGGGTCATTTTCTGGCTTACATTCAATGTGATCGGCGCTTTTTTGCAGAATCTGCTGCAGCAGGGCATTGATGCTCTGACTGCGGTGGTGGATGCGGCTTTTACAAGCTGGCATGTCACTGCACCGGTGCATTCCCTCGTGACGGACGGGATCTTTACCGGTGTCGGTTCGGTACTCAGCTTCCTGCCTATTATCGTCACTTTGTTCTTTTTTCTTTCGCTGCTGGAAGATACCGGGTATATGGCCAGGGTCGCCTTTGTTATGGATAAGCAGCTGCGGCGGATCGGTCTCTCGGGCAGATCCATTGTGCCGATGCTCATCGGTTTCGGCTGTTCGGTTCCCAGCGTGATGGCAGCAAGGACGCTGCCTTCAGAGAGAGACCGCAAGATGACGATCCTGATGACACCGTTCATGAGCTGCTCGGCTAAGCTGCCTATTTACGGATTTTTCACGGCCGCCTTTTTTCCCGGCCGCGGCGCATTGATCATGGTGGGGCTTTACTTCCTTGGCATTCTGATTGGTGTTCTTCTGGCGCTGCTCTCCAAGAATGTCGCTTTCAAGGGAGAAGCAGTTCCCTTTGTCATGGAGCTGCCGAATTACAGGATGCCGGGAGTCAAGAGTGTTCTCCGTCTCTTATGGGACAAGTCGAAGGATTTCATGCAGCGGGCTTTCACGGTCATCTTCGTTGCGACAATCGTGATCTGGTTCCTGCAGAATTTTGATCTGTCCTTCCATATGGTTACGGATTCCAAGGACAGTATCTTAGCTCTGGTGGCAGGATGGATTGCACCGATCTTTTCGCCGCTTGGCTTCGGTGACTGGCGGGTTTCCACCGCATTAATCTCCGGCTTCATGGCCAAGGAGAGTGTTGTCGCCACGTTCACGGTGCTGTTCCACACGACAACGAACATCGTGGCGTCGCTGACACCGCTGGCGGCAGGAGCGCTGCTGGTGTTCTGCCTGCTCTATACGCCCTGTGTGGCGGCTATCGCTTCTATTCGGCGGGAGCTGGGAAGAGGCTGGGCTCTTTTCGTCGTCCTCTTCCAGTGTACAGTGGCCTGGATCGCTGCGTTTATCGTTTATCAGCTCGGGTTGCTGCTGTGATAGGCAGATATGGCCGCATGCCTGGCTTGACGAGCCGCATGCGCTGGATCAATGAAGAAGGCGCAGTGTGCAGCGCCTGGGCAGCGATGCAGATTACTTATTAAAAAGCCAAGAAACTGTCATGGACAATCATAGCCAAACCCTTGATTTACAGGCATTTCTATGCTATTTTGATTTTGTCTCAATCTAATTTTCTTTTATTATCTATGGAGGTGACGAATGTTGAAAATCATTGCTCCTGTCTGTGCGCTTATCGCCTTGGTGACGGCTTTCGGGCTGGCATCATGGATCAGGAAGTGCGACGATGGGAACGAGAGAATGAAGCAGATCTCCGGGTTCATCCGAGAGGGTGCTTTCGCCTTCCTGAGAAGAGAGTACAAATTCATGGCGGTTGTCATTGCTGTACTCTTCGTGCTGCTGTTTGTGTTCATCAGTCCGACAACCGGTGTACTCTATCTCATTGGAGCATTGCTGTCGGTGCTGGCAGGATTCTTCGGAATGAATGTGGCAACGCTTGGAAACGTGCGGACAGCGGCGGCGGCAAAGGATTCCGGCATTGCCAAGGCACTGCGGATCGCGTTTAGATCCGGCTCGGTCATGGGACTCTGCGTTGCAGGTCTGGGCCTGCTCGGGCTTTCGGTTGTCTTCTGCGTGCTGGATCTGGCCAAAGTGGTGGAGTGCATCACAGGATTCGGGTTTGGTGCCTCTTCCATGGCGCTGTTCGGCAGGGTCGGCGGCGGCATCTATACAAAGGCGGCCGATGTTGGTGCTGACCTGGTGGGCAAGGTGGAAGCCGGCATCCCTGAGGATGATCCGAGGAACCCGGCGGTCATTGCCGACAATGTTGGTGACAATGTGGGCGATGTGGCCGGTATGGGATCTGACTTGTTCGAGTCCTAT
>OMZN01000123.1 GCA_900315555.1 uncultured Eubacteriales bacterium | reverse complement strand
TCATTAAAACCTTATTTATCCATTGTATGGTTTGCTCAATAACATCATTTGCTTTAGATTCGTTAGGCATTAGAACATTAAAAGTAGTAGGTTCGGCTTTTCTCCGTCACCGTCTTGTAGTAGTTGAGGCTGTACAACATACCATACTGGAAACGGTGCTTATGCTGGTCTGCCTTGGCCTGTTTAAGAATTGCGGTCAGCTTGTCACCGAAGTCAACCCTGCGGATTTTCTTGCGCTTGGTGGGGCCAATCTCGGTCTTGCGTCTCGGTTGATCATAATGGACGCTTCGCCTTACCGTCAGATTCTGTTCGTCAAGGTTGATATCCTGCCATGTCAGCCCACACACTTCACCGATACGAAGCCCGGTGTAGTAGGCAATCTGAATAGGAAGCAGCGCAGGATTTTCCTTCTTCTTCAGAAATTCTTCCAGTGCCAAAAACTGCTCATGTGAGATGGTCGGAACAGTCAGCTCGTCATCGCTATCCTCATTGAACAGCTCCGCTTCTTCCTTCTTTCCACGCATTACTACGAACTGCATAGGGTTAAAGGAAATGAGCCGTTTGGGGAACACCGCAAAATGGATGCCTCTCTCTAAATTCAGGGAAGCATCCATGATGCAGAACGAATGATTCACGTGTTCGGCTTTCCGGGTACCTATCAAAAAACCGCGTCCCGGCAATCGCACAAACTCAGCTGCGGAAATTCAAATCTACCGGATATCTGAATTCTCCCTTGTGTGATGATATATGTCGCTCTTTTCAGCGTCCATACAGCTTGTCGGCAAACTTTTGAAGCGGCGTCTCTGCAGGTTTCAGACATAAAAACCAACAGGCCATCACGGAGCCATGACAGCCTGTTGGTTTGCTTCCATATGAGCCGCCCCCGTCACGGAGCGGCGCCGGGAATGATTCTGACTTCCGGAGACCGTGCAGATTGCAGCAGGTGTAGACAGCAACAAGGGAATCATCTTCCGTCAGGGCGAACTCGGCGAAAATTCCACAGGAAGATTTCTTCTCAAACATATAAGGCTTGCTGCGTCAACGCTCCGCCAATCAATAGTTCTCGGCGTTGATTTCAAAGTAGGCCTGAGGATGGTTGCAGACAGGGCAGACCTCGGGAGCATTCGTGCCAACTACAATGTGTCCGCAGTTGCGGCACTCCCACACCTTCACTTCGCTCTTGGCAAAGACAGCCTGCGCCTCCACGTTCTTCAGCAGGGCGCGATAGCGCTCCTCGTGGTGCTTCTCAATGGCGGCGACGGCGCGGAACTTGGCAGCAAGCTCGGCGAAGCCCTCGGCCTCAGCGGTCTTGGCAAACCCCTCGTACATATCGGTCCACTCGTAGTTCTCGCCCTCGGCTGCGTGAGCCAGATTCTCGGCGGTATCGCCGATGCCGTTGAGCTCCTTGAACCACATCTTGGCGTGTTCCTTCTCGTTGTCGGCGGTCTTCAGGAACAGGGCAGCGATCTGCTCATAGCCTTCCTTCTTGGCCTTGGAGGCAAAGTAGGTGTACTTGTTGCGGGCCTGAGACTCGCCGGCGAAAGCGGCCTCCAGATTCTTCTCGGTCTGGGTACCTGCGTAGGGATTGGCTTTGGGTTCCTCCATCTTCACAAACTTGTCAGCGGGCTGCTTGCACAGGGGGCACTGCTCGGGAGCCGTCTCGCCCTCGTGAATATAACCGCAGACGGTGCACTTCCATTTTGCCATTTTCTTTTCTTCCTTTCGATTCAAAATTTCACTCTTATCTTCATAAGAGGTATGTAACATCTGTTCTGCCAGTTCGCTGAGCGGCTGGCCGTAGAAGTCCTCGTAAACCTTCACAATGTCAGGATTTTCGTGGCTGGTTCGGACAGCCACGGCTGCGTCCTTAAGATAGAGACTCTGAATTCTGGCCTTTCTGACATCGTCCTTGTCCTTCATCAGATCCTTCGGCTGTCCTCCGCCACCGATGCAGCCGCCCGGGCAGGTCATCACTTCCACGAAGTGATACTGCTTTTCGCCGCGCTTGATCTGCTCGATCACCCTGGCAGCATTGGCAGTACCGTAGATCACGGCCACGTTCACATCCAGATCGCCCACCCTGACAGTGGCTTCCTTCACGCCTTCGTATCCTCTGACCGGGGTCAGGTTCAGCAATGCATCCGGAGCCTTCTCCTTAGTGATGTAGGCATAAGCGGTGCGGAGGGCTGCTTCCATGACGCCGCCGGTATTGCCGAAGATGACGGCTGCACCGGATGCCTCGCCCATCAGTCGGTCATAGTCGCTGTCTTCCAATGCGGCAAAGTCGATGTTCTCCTCTTTTGCCCACCTAGCAAGCTCCCGGGTGGTGATGACCATATCCATATCCCGCAGTTCTTCGATGCCCAGATACTTTGCGGCTGCGTTCATCTCGTCTCTGCGGATCTCCATCTTCTTAGCCGTGCAGGGCGTCAACGCCACATTGACGATCTTCGCGGGATCAATGCCCATCTTCTTGGCGAAATAGGTCTTGATGGTGGGCCCTTGCATTCCGATGGGGCTTTTGGCCGTGGAGAGGTGATCCCTCATTTCCGGGTAATAGGTCTCCATGTACTTGACCCATGCGGGGCAGCAGCTGGTAAACTGGGGCAGCGGCGCGGTCTGTTTGGTGATCCGCCGGATCAGCTCGCTTGCCTCTTCCACAATGGTGAGGTCTGCGGCGAAGTTGGTGTCCAGCACATAGTCCACACCAAGCTTTCTCAGCAGGGCGACCATCTTCCCCTGCACAAAGGCACCGTCCGGCATCCCGAACTCTTCACCCAGCGCAGCTCTGACTGAAGGAGAGGTGCTGACAATGACGATCTTATCCGCATCCCGAATGGCAGTTCGCACATTTGGATACTCATATTTCTCCGTGATGCTGTCCACCGGGCAGACGTTGGCACACTGACCGCAGTTGATGCAAACGGCCTCGCCGTTGGTCTGCTCCAGCGTGTAGGTGCCGTGAACGCCGATCTGGTTGGTGCAGACATCCTTACACATTCCGCACTTGATGCATTTTTCTTCGGCCCGATTGATGCTGGGGTTGGTTAATTCAATGGGGACTCGAATATGCATTGGTAAATGATTCATCCGTTTGAATCTCCTTTCACGTCAACGTTTTTCGTTCTGTTTATCGCCTGACAGTCCAGGCAGACACCTCGGAAGATTATATCGCAGCCGGTCAGGATAAAACCGCAGGAGTTCTTCACCTCCGAGAGGATATCGTTCTTACCGTCGATTTCCACGTCGATCACCTTCCCGCATCGGGCGCATCTTGCGTGGCAGTGGTCGCCCGCCGTCTGATCGAAACGATCAGGCGAACCGGGGATTTCCACCTTTCGGATCTCTCCTGCCTCGCATAGCAGCCGCAGATTTCGGTAAATCGTGGCTCGGCTGATCGTTGGGCAGGTTTGGATAATGTCCGCATAGATTTCGTCGGCCGTGGCATGGCAGTGCAGTTTTCGCACGGTTTCAAGCACCATGGCTCGTTGAACTGTGTTTCGCTTGATCATAGCATTCCCCTAACGATAATCAATTCTAATTAAGATTATATATCATTTAAGATCTGCTGTCAAGGGGTCCGGCCGCGACTATTCCCGCAGGAAAACGTACTCCATCTCTCCGGAATGTTCCGGTGCGAAGCGATACCCCAGCCGATCAAACCCCTGCAGATCCTCCGGATGCTCCGCTGCGGTTTCTGCCATGTAGCGAACCATCTCGCCCCGGGCCATCTTTGCGTAAACGCCCTTCTGCACCAGCTTTCCATCCCCGGCTTCCTCTGCGAAGACGCAGCTCACATAGCGATCCTCCGGACGCAGATATTTCTCTACACAATATTATCTTTTGTGATAAAACACGGTGTACGAAGTATGGGCAGATTGCCATCATCCTTCAAATACCCATGTGCTATCAGCAGCGTGATAAAATGCGGTGTAGAAAAGGTTGGATCAATAACCAGTGCCTCTTCCAAATAGCTACGGTCAAGCTGGATAGACATTTTCATGTCGTTAAAATTCATAACATAGTCTGTATCCCAGACCACACCGTCAACCTCTGTTTTTTCATAACGAATAGCGATGATATTTTCGTTGCGGTATTCTTCAATAGCAAGCCACAGGGTATCGGTGCC